>JAJRTE010000109.1 GCA_024278455.1 Myxococcota bacterium | reverse complement strand
CCATCGCACACGATCCGGAACGGGACACCCTCCTGGGTCAGTTCCCAGGCGGTCAGCCTGGCGCCCTGGAGCCTGGGCCGGGTCTCGTCGACCCAGACGAAGGGCTGTTTGCCGGCACGGTGCGCGACGTAGATGGGAGCCAGGGCCGATCCCCAGTCGACGAACGCAAGCCACCCGGCATTGCAATGCGTGGAGACTCGAGCCCGGCCGGGGAGCAGCGCCGCGCCGTGCTCCCCAATACGCTTGCACGCTTCCACGTCTTCGTCGGCTATGGACTGCGCCTCGGAAACGGCCCGCTGCCTCGCCGCTTGCAGACCCTCCTCCTCCAGCGCCGCCGTCGCCGCACCCCGCACGCGCTCCACGGCGTAGAACAGGTTCTGAGCAGTCGGGCGCGTGGCCTCGATGCGCCTAGCCGCTCCCTCGATGTAGGCCCGGCACCCCTCCTCGGGTGCCTCCAGCACACCCTGGGCCATCCCGAATCCCGCAGCGGCGCCAATGGCCCCCGCACCCCGCACCGTCATGTTCGCAATGGCCTCCGCCGTCTCCCGGTGCGCCGGGAGCCGCACCACGCCGAACTCGTGCGGTAACCGCACCTGGTCGATCATGACCACCGTCCCCCCCTCGAGCCATACCGTGCGATAGTGGGTCCCTTCGACCTTCAAGGCGCGTCTCCTTTCTCCACCGCCCGGCAAGCGAGCACGCTGGGTCCGGCGGCGAGCGACATGCGGGCCTGGTGGCCCGAGCCGATACCCCACGGTCCGTCCCGGCTCAGGTGGCGGTAAACATGTTCTTCAGGCTGTGATAGAAAAGTAACTGGGTCAAACGTTCCGCACCTCGTTGAATCGCCTGTCCCCTGGCAATCTGCTCGGTGGTCGCAGCTTGCTCGATTTCGACCTCGAGAGGGTCGACGCGCGTGCGAGCGGTGAGAAACTTGAACGACTGGATGTCCATGGTGAGGCGGTAGACCTTCTGGTACTGGAGCCGGGGATCCGTCGTGTCCTCGACAAGCGCTCCTTTCACCGCAATCTTCAGGTAGGAATCCGGATTGGTGGACAGGCTGGAGGCCGGGTCGAGGATACTGTAGCCGAAACCGAGCAGCAACGGCTGCATGGTACGGAATAGTTCTTCCTCTAGGGGCTTGTCCTTCTCCTCCGACGCCCGAATGGTGACCCGCAGCCCACGGTAGCGTTTGAATCGGGCGCGACCGGTATCCTCACGAAGGTAGCGATCCCACAATGGCCGGGCGTCCTCGTAAGGGAAGTACTTCTCGGGAATCCCCGCCATCGCGGAGAAAATCGTGTTGTAGTAGTCGGACGGGCGCTCCGGGTCGAGTTGACCGGCAGCCTTGTAGGCCTCCACGACAGATGTATAGTAGCCTACTCGAACCTTGATGTCTGCTTCCGCCTCCGTCGCACCATCCGAGATCCTGTTCGACAACGTATTCAGCGCCGCAATACAGGCGTCGAACTGCTGCCGTTCGATCTGCTCGCGGCAGTCCTTGATCACAATGTCGTAGTTCCCCTTCAACATGTCCGGTTGCGACGGCGAGGCTGCTTGCGCCACCAAAGCCATTCCCGCCCCGACGAGAAGTACCAACAGGCCGACATGGCCACGCTTCGAATGTGCTCTCATATCCGCCTCGACCACCGTGCTCGGACCAAAAAGATGTCAACAACCTCCGGCAACAACAGGGTAACCCCACCGAGGGCACATTGTCAACTGCATGGGGTCGATCAACGACCCGCTGGTGGTGCCGAACCTGGAATGCCACTTTCGCGCAGGCACGTGGCGAGCCGGGTGCATGGCCCCGGGCGAGAGTCATGTCGCGCCCCTCCCCGCGTCGACTGCCTGCGAAGCAAAAGCAAGGAGCAGGTCTTGACCGCCCCGAGAACATGCTTATATAAGCATACACGAAAATATCAACCCGGTCCTGTGTGGACCAGAACAAGGGAGAACGTGCCATGGCGCTTGGCCAACTGACCGCTTCAAACGTCGAAAAGCTGATAAAAGACAGCGATGTTCTCGTGATAGACTTCTGGGCAAGTTGGTGTGCGCCCTGCAGAATGTTCGCACCGACTTTCGAGAAAGCAGCCCGCAAGCACCCCGACATGACGTTCGTGAAGTGCAACACAGAGGAGCAACCGGAAGCCGCGGGCATGTTCGGCATTCGTTCCATCCCCACGCTGGCGATCTTCCGGGAAGGCATCCTGGTTTTCATGCAGCCTGGCGCACTGCCGCCGGAAGCCCTCGAGGAGATCCTGACGAAGGTCAAGGCCCTGGACATGGACGAGGTGCGCCGGAAGGTGGCCGAGGAAGAGAAGAAGCTTGGCGCGGAGAAGGGTGGCAAGCGCGCCTCCGCGCGAGCGTAGGGGGGCACGGGGAGACCCGTGGGACGCACTACCTGGGTGCTCGAAAGGCCTGACAACGTGGGTTGACGTGTGGTATATCCACGTTGGGGGGCTGGACGGGTCCGGTCGTGTCTCGAGCGGGGGCTCCGGTGTGAACCACTTGCTGCTGTCTGTCGTGATTCCCGCGCTCAACGAGGAGCGCACTCTGCCATCGACCTTGTCTTCGCTCACCCGCGCGCTCGAGGCTGAGGGCATACCGTTCGAGGTGATCCTGGTCAACGATTGCAGCACGGATCGCACCGCCGAAGTCATCCGGGAATGGATGGAAGCCGACACGCGGATCCGGGGGGTGTTCCGATCGCCGCCTCCCGGATTCGGTCGTTCCGTGCGGGAAGGAGTCGAGGTTGTCCGGGGGGACGTGGTCATCGTCTTCATGGCCGACGGCTCGGACGACCCCCGGGATGCGGTGGCCTGCTATCGCAAGATCGAGGAGGGGTACGACTGCGTGTTCGGCTCCCGTTTCATGCGCGGGAGTCACGTCGAGCAGTACCCGCTTCTCAAGCTGGCAGTGAACCGTATCGTCAACAGGACGATCCAGGTGCTGTTCTGGTGTCCCTTCAATGATCTCACCAATGCGTTCAAGGCCTACCGCACCCACGTCATCCGGGATTGCGGGCCCTATCGTGCCTGCCACTTCAACATCACGATCGAGATGTCTCTCGGGGCGCTCATTCGCCGCTACCAGATAGCCCAGATTCCCATCTCCTGGACCGGGAGGACGTGGGGGAGTTCCAACCTGGACATACGAGACATGGGCCGCCGGTACTTGAGCACGCTGCTCAAGGTGCTGGCCGAGCGTTTCCTCATCGAAGACGACCTGATCGCGGATCGCGTATCGCGCCAGGCGTTCTACGAAGAGCAGTTCGCGGCACTTCGCCGGCGTCTGGAGGATCTCGAGGCACGCTTCGGCGAAGTGCCTCCGGGCGGTGGCCCTGAACGGCCGGGTTCTTGATCGCGTACTCCCGAGACGTCCACGGTTCGGGCCGTGGTTCTTGCCGAGACATCGTTTCCGCCATGACTGCTGGACATTCCGGCTTGCCCGAAACGGCACCAGGCGCTAAGCTGTAGGTGTCGTTCGTGGCAAGCCCATCGTCCATACAGGATGTGCGAGATGCCGTCGGTCCGGGATGCAGCCGATTCCACCATGTCCGCCGTCGCGGGGTTCATGGCGACCCGTACCGGTGGACGGTCGCCTGGTTCGTGCCTCGTGGCCACGTTGGGGGCACTCGCCCCGTTGCTGGCGGCCATGCCTGCCATGCTGGAGGCATCGAGCGACCCGGCGGAAGAGCAGGTCATCGATCTCACCGGCGACGCGGCGCATCATCGTCGCCTGGAACGAACGGTCCGCCGGGTGTCGGGCCGTGCAACTACGTTGACTACTCCTGACCTTGCGCTGATCGAGGCATACCGGTGGGCAGGTGGAGATCCGGCGCGAGCGGCGTGCGCCGACAAGCGGCGCCTGTTGCTCGACGCCATCGCCCTGGAGCAATGGGTCGTCGTTCCTCTCGGCCGATCGGTCCTGTTCGAGACGCTGGTGACCCAGGCGGAGGAGCAAGTGGCCTTCCTGGACCTCGACGGCGTCTTCGATACCATCGAGCAGGCTCGAGCCTGGGTGGTGTGCGAGCCGGACGTCGTGGACAGCGATCAGGTGGCCCGCCTGTTCCTGGCGCAGGCGCTTGCCCATGTCTACCGGAACGACGGAACGGGCGCGGCCGCCTTCCAGCAACTTCTCGCCGTGGCGCCCGATTTCCGGCTTCCCGGGGAGGTACGGACGCCTGACGTGGAGGGGGCGTTGGCCGCCGCCAGGGCAGCGCAGGACCGTGCTGGTCGCGTCACGGTTGCGGTGCAGCCGGCACAAGGTCTCCTTTTTCTGGATGGACGACCCGCCACCCGGCTCGAGGTCCCTCCTGGTAGCCACATCGTGCAGTTGAAGGCACCTCATGGCGAGGTTCGGACGCGGTGGATCGACCTGCCGGCGAAGGACGGAACCGGGCAGGCGACAGCGGCACCTGATTTCGGCCTGCTGGCGCGGGAGCAGGCATACCGGAAGCTGGTTCGAGATGTGTCTTCCGGCCAGCTTGGCTCGAAGTCGGCTGCCATCCTCGACGCCCACCTGGCGCGCTGTGGTCTGGGGGTACTGCTCCTTGCCACCCTGGATCCCAGGAGTGGCGCTCCGGTGCTGTGGCGATACTCGAGGGCCGGGCTCGAGGCCTTCCGGCGGGGAGAAGCGCCGCCGGGCGTGGCGTCCAGCGGCCTTGGTGGCATGGGGGAGAATTCGCGGCGCCGGGAGGGGGGGTGGCGCATCTCGGTGGGAGCCGGGGTCCAGGGGGTCCTTGGGGGAGAAGTGAACTTCGTGGCCAGTGCACGGGAAGCCGGGTATGTCCTGGCCGTCGTGCGGGAGGGCCGGACACTGGACATCGAAGTCCGCGGCACGTTCCTCCCGCACATCAGGGAATCCTCGAGCAATGCCGGTGACTGTCTGTCGGCGGAAGCCGGACAGCCTGTTGTGCTGGACGTGCCGGCGGCGGTCGCCTGCCTTGCCTCGAAACCCGTGTTCGGTCTCTCGGTGGGTGTCAGCCATGGCTGGAGCTTGACAGGCCGAATCAGGGCCGAACCCGGCGCGTTCCTCGAGGCCATGCGGTTGCCCAACGTTGTGATAATTCTGGGGAAAACGGACGCACCCGTGCCGTTTGTGGGGGACGCCATCATGGCCGGGGGGGCGGTCAGGGTTCGGCTCCTCTACGCACTGTCCTCGTCCCGGCGGTCGCCGGAGATCGGACTGTCCGGGTCATTCGGCCTGCTGGTGGCCGGAGCGTCGGGAGAAGCCGTCCTGGCGCCCCTGGCGGCGGCGACGGCAATCGCGCGTTTCGCGTTTTGAGGCGCTTTCATGAAGCGGTGCGGTACACAACTGGGCCTGGCGCTGGTCGTAGTGATGGCGATGTCGTGCGTCATGGACCCGGTACCGCTGTTCGACCAGGACGGAGACGGCGTGACAGCGGAGATAGACTGTGATGACGGCAACCCCGACGTTGGGACCCGCTACCGGGACGACGATGGCGACGGGTACGGAAGCGACAGCGCGGACGTGGATTGCTCCGCGCCGGACCGCACCTCGCAAACCGCCGACGACTGTGACGACGGTGACCCGAGCGTCCATCCCGGTGCCGTGGAGGCGTGCAACGGCAAGGACGACGACTGCGACGGGGCGCTCGACGAAGGATTGACCTTCACGACCGTCTACCTGGACGCGGACGGAGACGGATACGGGAATCCTCGAGAAGATGCCTCGGTCTGTGCCTCCCTGCCGGGATATGTCACCAGCGCCACCGACTGCGACGACGATGACCCGGACATCCATCCTGGCGCCGAGGAATCGTGCAATCGTGCCGACGACGACTGCGATGGAAGGACCGACGAAGGTGTCACCTCGACCTACTACACGGATGCCGACGGCGACGGCCATGGCAAGCAGGGTGGCAAGGCGTTCACCGGCTGTTCCGTACCTGACGGTTATGCCACGAGCGACGATGATTGTGACGACGCTTCCCCGGCCGTCCACCCGGGGGCGCCCGAAGTCTGCGACGGCATGGACAACGACTGCGACGGTCTGATCGATGAAGACAGCTCCGAGACCTACTACCAGGATCTCGATCAGGACGGCTACGGGGACCCAAATGTCATGCTTGCCGCGTGCGATTCTCCCGAAGGCTTCGTGGCCGACGACTCGGACTGCGACGACACTCGAGCAGAGGCCTACCCGGGCGCGGTCGAAACCTGCAACGACGCCGACGACGATTGCGACGGCGCAGCCGACGACGGCGCTCTCATCATTTCGCTCGCCGGGGGCATTTTCCACACGCTGGCGCTCTGTTCCGACGGCACCGTCTGGGCCTGGGGCAGCAACGACATGGGTCAACTCGGTGACGGCACAACGAACGACCGAACGTGGCCCGGACGAGTCGCGAACCTGGACAAGGTGGTTGCCATTGCTGCCGGGGGCTACCACTCGATGGCGCTTCGTCGCGCCGGCGACGGCACCGTGTCGGTGTGGGCGTGGGGCAGCAACGAACACGGCCAACTGGGGGACGGCACCCGCTCCACGCGCCTGGTACCGGTGGTTCTCGAGGGACTGGACGGCGTCGAGGCACTGGCCTGCGGAGAAGCCTACTCGATGGTCGTTCGGTCTGCTGACACCGGGGAGCCGGGGGAGGTGTGGGCCTGGGGTGGCAACGATGCCGGGCAGCTTGGAGACGGCACGACCGCCGAGCGGCTGGAACCGGCCAGGGTGGAAGGTCTGTCGGGTGTCACCCGGGTATGCGCCGGGCGTCTTCACGCCATGGCCCTGGGCGGCGTTGCGTCTGCCCGGTCCGGTGAAATCTGGACCTGGGGTGGCAACGCGAGCGGCCAGATCGGGGACGGCACGCAGGATGACCGGTTGACTCCCTACCAGGTCGGACTCTCGAATGTCGCTGCCATGGCAGCCGGCGCGGCGCACAGTCTCGCCCTGTCCATCGGAACGGACCCTTCTCGAAGCGTGTTGTGGGCCTGGGGGGACAACACCTACGGCCAACTCGGCGACGAGTCTTCCATGGACCGGTCGTTTCCAGCACAGGTGGAGGCCGCACCACCGCTCACAGGTATCGCGGCGGGCTACTACCACTCCCTGGGCACCGCCGACGATGGCGATGGCAACCTGTCGGTTTGGAGTTGGGGGAGCAACGGCGACGGTCAACTCGGGGACGGTACCGGAGAGAACGCTCGAACACCGGTTCGGCTGTCCGGCTTGTCGGGCGTCACCCTCACGTCGGCGGGCGCGGCCCATTCACTGGCCATCACGTTCGACTCGCTGACCAGCGCGGCCTCGGTGTGGACATGGGGAAGCAACGACTATGGCCAGCTCGGCGATGGGACCAGGGAGGACCGTCTCGAGCCGGTCCAGGTCGGTGGAATCTGATCCGGACACAGGAGTACCGCGCGATGCAGGAATGCACATCCGGCGATACGCTCCGGCGCTTCGGACGCTACCAACTGCTGGAGGTACTTGGCTCCGGGGGCATGGCCGACGTCTATCGCGCCCGACTCGAGGGGGCTGGGGGGTTCCACAAGACCGTCGCGCTGAAGGTCTTCCATGAGCACCTGTCCGAAGATCCGGTGTTCGCTCCCACCTTTATCAGCGAAGCACGGCTCGGTGGGTACCTCGACCACCCCAACATCGTGGCCACGCTGGATTTCGGCCGCCACGCCGGCAGGCTGTTCATGGCCATGGAGTACGTTCGAGGCCTGACCATGCAGCAGATCCTCGCCACGTACCGGAAGCAGCACCGATACCCGCCCCTGGAGGTGGTTCTGGATGTCTGCCGGCAGTTCTGCCATGCGCTCGAGTACGCGCACAACGCCGTGAATCACGAAGGCAACCCGCTCAAGATCGTGCATCGAGACCTGAAGCCGTCCAACCTGCTCATCGATCTCCTGGGAACCGCCAAGATCGCCGACTTCGGCGTCGCCAGGGCCGAAAGCAACGTCGTCCAGACACTCGTGCCTGGAACGCTCAAGGGCACCATCCGCTACATGTCGCCGGAACAGGCCCTGGGTCGCGCCGACCTGGACCACCGCAGCGACATATTCGCCCTCGGCCTGGTACTGTTCGAATCCATCAGCCTCGAGCCCTGCTACGACGGCACGACGCTCGAGCAGGTTCTGTGCCAGGCCCAGGAAGCACGAGTGGGCCCTCGATTCGAACGGATCCCTCCCGTTCCGTGTCGCAAGACCGTCGTCTCCGTGCTCGAAAGGGCGCTCGCCACGGACCCGGACCGGAGATTCCGGTCGTGCGCGGAGCTGGCGGCAAGCATGGAACGCATTCTCGAGCGGTTGCAGCCGGAGGTGGACACAGCCATCTGGACGCGCGCGTTGTTCGCCCGCCACGAGGGAACGGCGCGGGAATCGTCGCGCAGGAAGCAACGATTCGAGGCAGCCACGAGGGTGCTGGCATCGAGGCACTCCCAGGCACCGAGAGCAGGCTCCAGCGGGCAGACCGCCGCACCGGCACACGGCGAGCCCACCTTGCCGGGGGCCGCCGAGACCCGCCTGGAACCCTCCATGGAGGAGTGGCAGCCGACGCTCCTCGCGCCGGAGCCGATCGGCGAAACGAGAAGCGACCTTCCCCTGGATGACACGGTCAGGCGGGAAACCGGGCACGACAGAACCGTGGTGAGCCGCGAGCCAATCTCCAGGCGCATGAGACGGGCCGAGGAGACCGTCGCCCGCCCCTACTTCGCGAACCTCTCGTACGAGACGCGCGTCTCCGAACCCTGGACGGCCGACAAGACAGCGGGAGCGCATTCCGCGCCGCCAGAGAGTTCTACGGGGCTGACGCCGACCGCGCATCGTGCCGATGTCCCCGGGGCCTCCGCCCCGCCAGCCCATCCCTCGCAGGCTGCGCCCATCGAGCCGAATCGGCGCAACCGCCGCCTTCCCTTCGCGGGCCGCGGTGGGCGATGTGCCCTCGAACCGACCGTGGTTCTCGGCGCGGAACGACCGCCCCGTTCCCACCGGTCGGACGCAGCCCACGCGGGCGAGCGCGACCGCCGGAGATGGCCCGGCCCTCTCGTCGCCCTTCTCGGGACAATGCTCATCGGCTACGGCCTCAGATGGTGGCCGGACTCGACCCGGGAGGGGAACGAAGCACCGCTCACCGTCCCCGTTGCGACCGTCGGTGCCAAGACGGGACCCTTGCCGGCGACTCCGCCCCCCCCGCGCGCTTCAGCCCATCGCGGCGGCGAGCCATCACCTGCCACTCCCGCTGGCGATTCCCCGGGACGCTCCGTCCAGCCTGCACTCGCAGCGCCTCGAGCACCCCGGGGCGACGGGGGAAACCGGGCACACGACGAGAACGCCGGCGGGAGTTCCACACCACGGGTCGCCTCGAAACCTCGCGCTTCGACGCGGACGCCGGACGCCGGCATTGACACGCATCGAAGGGCACCCGAACCCGTGCAGGAACCCGCGACCGGCAGGCTGTTCCTTTACGCGCGCCCTCCCGCCGAACTCATCGTCGACGGTCGCCCCACGAACCAGTTCCCCGTCCAGGATCTTCCCGTCGCACCAGGAGAGCATACGATTGCCTTCGGCTGGGGGAATGGCGACCTGCTCGAACATGTCGTCGAGGTCGGAACGGGGCAGACAGTACGGTGCGTGGCCGAGCAACAGGGCCACCAAGTCAGGTGCCGAACTTTTTGAACCACCTTGAGAACCCGGACGGCCTTTTGGTTTGACACATCGGGGGGCAACGGGTATAGCGGCGAAAGGACTGGAAGCTGGGTTGAATCGGCCGGGAGAAAGCCCATGTCGGATCGAAAGCTCTTTGTCGCCATGGCAGGCAACATCGGTTCCGGGAAGACGACCATTGCGAAGATGGTGAGCCAGGCCTTCGGGCTCGAACTGTTCGACGAACCGGTAATCGACAACCGGTTCTTGAAGCCCTACTACGCCGATATGAAGCGCTGGTCGTTCACCCTCCAGATGGAGTTCCTCATCAAGCGCGTCGAGCACCACCGCCTCATCGACTCGGTCGAGAAGTCCTGCATTCAGGACAGGACGCTCCTCGAGGACCCGGAAATCTTCGCCAAGTACCTGCACGGGCTGGGCTACATGACCGACCAGGAACTCGACCTGTACTTCGACTACTACCGACGTCTGAGCCAGGACATCAAGCACCCGGACAAGGTCATCTACCTGCACGCCCCCGACATCGATCTCTTGCTGAGCCGTATCGGCAAGCGTGGTCGCCGGGAGGAGCGCGGTATCAACCGGCAATTCCTCGAGGGACTGAATGGTTACTACAGCAGCTTTCCCGCCGTGTGTCGAAACAAATACCACATAGACGTCAAGGTCGTCGAGATCACCCGAGAGGATCTCAGGACCGGAGAGAATCGAACCCGCCTGCTCGAGGATGTAGAAAAGTTTCTCGCAAGTGGTTGACGTTCTGAAGTCTGTGGTATAATAGTTGTTTGTTTGGACAGGCGATATAACTTGCTGTAGCGCAATCTGATTCCTGCCGCACCTTGCTGCACGTCCGCTGTCGTATCGAGCCCGCGCCCCTGCTGTAGCGACTGCCGTGTTCCCGTGACTGCTGCGTCCTGATGTTCAACCGCTTCCCGGAAGGCCCGGTGCCGTCGCGTTACCGGACAACAGTGAGGAGAACGGACGCATGATGACCAGGTTACTGCCGCGCATCGGTCACGCAAT
Source organism: Myxococcota bacterium (assembly GCA_024278455.1). Classification (GTDB taxonomy): domain Bacteria; phylum Myxococcota_A; class UBA796; order JAJRTE01; family JAJRTE01; genus JAJRTE01. The sequence continues at coordinate 39,977 of JAJRTE010000109.1, read as the reverse complement.
GCCGCTTGGTGTATTGCTTGTGGCCATGGCCGGCTGCCAGGAGGAGAACACACCTCCCACCGCCACTTTCGACTCCCCCGAGAGCGGGGCCACACTCTACCCCGGTGCCATCACCTTTCAAGGCACGGTGGGGGACGCGGAGATTTCTGCCACGGAACTCACCGTGAGCTTCGATGCCGGAAGCGCCGGGTCGTGCGACGCCGTGGTCGCCGAGGACGGAACGGCCACGTGCGACATCGTCTTCGATGCCGAGGGCACGTTCCGGGTCACCTTGTGGGCCATGGACGACATCGGTCAGAAAGCCAGCGACGAGATTGAACTTACGGTCTACGATGCCCCGCCGTCGGTCACGATTGTCTCCCCCGACCCCTTGGCGCCTCCGTCCTTGACCGACCAGGACGCTCTGACGCTCGTCGCAGCGGTGTCCGACCCTGACGACGTCACGATCGCGTGCACCTGGGAGAGCAGCCTCGATGGCGTTCTGGGTGCCATCACCGCAGATCCCACGACTTCCGAGTGCGTTCTGGCCGATGTCCTGCTCTCGGGAGGCACGCATGCAATCAGCGTGACCGCCAGGGACACCTTCGGCAAGGAAGCAACCGTGTCCTATCAACAGCCCGTGACTCCCTGTACGGACTATGACAGCGACGGCTACTTCGCCGAATGCGGCGTGCTCGATTGCAACGACGGAGACGCCACCACCCACCCCGGGGCCGTGGAGGTCTGCAACAGCAGGGACACCGACTGCGACGGCATCGTCGACAACGTTGACCAGGACGGGGACGGGTACTCGTCGTGCTTCCTGCCACCGGATGGCGATTGCGACGACGCGAATTTCCTGGTGCACCCCTACGCGGAAGAACTCTGCGACGGCCTGGACAACGACTGCGACGACACGATCGACGAGGGGTTCGACCGGGATCATGACGGGTATTCGTCCTGCGCCGATGACTGCGACGACAGCGACGCCACCATCAATCCAAGCGCGGCGGAGGTGTGCGACAACGTCGACAACGACTGTGACGGCGAAATCGACGAAGATCTGCTCCTCACCCTGTACTACGACATGGACCACGACGGACATGGAGACCCCAGTCTGCCCCCCGCCGAAGTCTGCGAGGTGACCGCCGGCCTTGCGGAAACCGCGGACGATTGCGACGATGGGGACGCGACTGTGTACCCCGGGGCGGAGGAGGTCTGCAACGGGGTGGACGACGATTGCGATGGTGAAACGGACGAGGGGACGACTCCATTGACGTTCTACCAGGACTCGGATGGCGATGGGTACGGGGCAACCAACGGTCCCACCGAGGAAACCTGTACCCCCTCCCCCGGATATGTGCTCGATGCAAGTGATTGCAACGATGAGGACGCTTCCGTCCACCCTGACGCGACCGAGGTGTGCAACACCATCGATGACAATTGCGATGGCGAGGTCGACGAAGGCGTCAGTCTGACCTACTACCCGGACGAGGACGGGGACGGATATGGTGCGTCGGACGCGCAGAGCGGGTGCGAGATTCCCGGCGGATACGTCTCGAACAGCGATGACTGTGACGACGGGTCGGCGACCGTTCATCCCGGCGCGCAGGAGATGTGCAACGGCATCGACGACGACTGCAACGGCACCGTGGACGACCAGGTCGAAAGCTTCACCTTCTACGAAGACAAGGACGGGGACGGCTACGGCAGTGCAGGGGCCGTGGAGGACTGTTCCCCGCCAGAGGGTTTCGTGCTCGAGCCAGGAGATTGCGACGACAACGACCTGAACATCTATCCAGGGGCCGAGGAAACGTGCAACGGCAAGGACGACGATTGCGACAACAGCGTGGACGAGAATGTCAAGACCCAGTACTGGAAGGACAACGACGGCGACGGGTACGGAGGCGACGCCTCTTCCGTGGACGCCTGCCAGGCGCCAGCGGGCTACGTCACCTCGAACACCGACTGCAACGATGACAACCCGGCCGCTCATCCAGGCGCAACCGAGGCATGTGACGGTATCGATACCAACTGCAACGGTGAAGTGGACGAAGGATTCGAACCCCTCTCCGTGTTCTATCTCGACAGTGACGGCGACGGGTACGGTTCCAATGCGCCCGAAGACTACACACAGGCCTGCGCCGCGCCCCCGGGTTACTCGGACAACAACGAGGACTGCAACGACAACGACGGAAACATCTTCCCCGGCGCCCCCGAACTCGCCAATGGCAAGGATGACGATTGCGACGGCCACGTGGACGAAGGCACCCAGAACGTGGATGACGACGGGGACGGGTTCGCGGAAGTGGACAACCCCGGCGATTGCGACGACAGCGACAGTAGCGTGTATCCGGGTGCCACCGAGGTGATGAATGGGAAGGACTACAATTGTGATGGCATGGCTGACGAAGGGTCGGTCTGCGCCGACGATGATGGGGACGGCTACGTGGAACGGGACGACCCATCCACCTGCCCGGGCTACCCGGACGTGTATGGAGACACCATCCCCGGCGGCAGCGATTGCGATGACGCGAATGGAGCCGTGCATCCCGAGGCGCCGGAGTTGTTCAACGGCCAGGACGAGAGTTGCGACGGCACGATCGATGGCACGATTCCCCTGGGCAGCCAGAACGTCATACTGACCGGAGACAAGATAAACGGCCAGGCCGGCTATTCGGTCGCATTCCTCGGGGATCTCAACGGGGACGGCCTGAACGACATCGGTGTGGGCGCTCCGGGACGGGACAATCGTGGCGCGGTCCACCTGATCTTCGGCAAGACCTCCGGGTGGCGCTCGCAGGCCCTCAAGGCGGCAGGATTGACCCTGGAGGAAGATCTCGCCGGAGCGAACGGCGGCTTTTCCCTGTCGGCCGCCGACCTGGACCGGGATGGCTACGACGATCTGGCCATCGGGGCGCCCTACCGGTCCTCCTCGGCCTCACAGGGCGGCACGCTCTACTTGCTCTACGGCAGCGCCTCCGGCTGGTCCGGCGGCCTGCTTTCCGACATTTCCGACGCATACGCCGATGGACTGCTCGATGACACCCTGATGGGATACGCCATTTCGGGCGGCTGCGACGTCGATGGGGACCTGGACCACGTGGACGACCTCGCCGTGGGCACGCCCTGGACCGACGCAGGCTACCTATTGCTCTTGCCAGGCACAAACGGCACCAGGTACAGCGGGGCCATCCAGCCGACAGACTTTGCCAAGGTAGAGGGCAATAGTGGCCTGAACGTCGCAGATGTACTCGGTATCTCGGTCGCCATGGCTGGCAATGTCAACGGGGACGAATGGTGCGACGTGCTTGTGGCGGGCGAAGGAAACACGACCGGGATCCAGTCCCGCACCGAGCCCGGCATCGTCTACCTCGTGCCCGGTTACAAGAACATGGCACCAGGGGATATCCTGTCACCCACCGAACTGGGGGCTGTCGCTCTTCGCGGCCAGAGCAGCAGCGAACTCGTGGGTTATGACACCGCGGGCGTGGGCGATGTCAACGGGGATGGATTCGACGACTACATGATTGGCCGGAAGGCCAGGACAGAGGACAACCAGGGGGTCGCCTACCTCTTCTTCGGTGGTCCGACCTTGCCATCGGGTGGGTTCGCTCAGCAGGTGGCAGACGCCTACTTCACCACCGGCGAATCCAATGCCTGTCCCTGTACCGTGGCCGGCCTGGGAGATATCGACAACGACGGTCTCGACGATATCGCTATCGGCATGGCGCACAGCAATGCCGGGGCAACGGACGGAGGTGCCGTCTACGTGTTCTATGGCGACCAATACGGTTGGACCGGGGAAACCCGCCTGGAGGATGCCGACGTTCGGTTCTTCGGATCGGACGGCGATCTCGCCGGATCGAGCGTCGCCCCGGCAGGAGATCTCAACGGCGACGGGTTTGCCGACTTCGTCATCGGGGCCCCTGGATACGACGCCGAGGGCCAGGTCGACGCGGGCCGTGTCTTCGTTCTGTTCGGCTTCTCGCGAGAATGAGAGGCTTCCGGCCGAGACCGTCCGCCCCACGGACCATCACTTCCCACAGCACGACCAGAACGGGCATCAAACCGCCGCAGGCGCGCCTGCCATCGGCTATTCCGGGTCAACGGCCGGAGCACCATCCACGGGCTTCGGGGCAAGTATCGCGTAGAGCGGCAACCCGATACCATGGAACCGGGCGATGACATCCTTGGCTGGCGACACGTTGATGTCTTCCGCCTGGTACTTGATTTTCACGTAGTCTTCCAGGGCCTCGAGGACGTCCGGGTCCCGCAACGTGGTCTTGTCCATGGTGTAGCAGTTCTTGCACCAGGTGGCCCACACGTCCACCAGCACCTTCTGCCGGTTCTTCTGGGCCTTCCGAAGCCCCTGCTCCAGGGAATTGATCCAACCGTCGCCGGAGACCTCCGATGGTCGCTCTCCCACACCCTCCGCGTGGTCCCGTGTCCAGATTTCGAAGGCCAGGTACCCGTAGTAGGCCGAGAATCCCAGGATCAGGACCCCGAACACCTGCTTCACTCGAGTCATCCACGCCCCCGGTCGGGGGAGTGCAGAAAGCCCCGCGCCGGCGAAAGGCCACGGAAGCGCCATGCCGATTCCCAGCACGAACGGCAACGCCAGTGCAACCCGGTGGCCTTTGGCAAAAAGGTCGCTCGAGAGCACGATCACCTGGATGACCACTGGGGCGACGCAGGCCCCGGCCAGAAGAGCAGCCACAGCCCCCATGGTGAACGCGACGACAAAGCTGCCCTTGCTCTTGGTGCCGAGGTCGACCTTCGCTTGCAGGCGCGAAAAGTCTATCGTGATGACATCGAACATCGCCAGGGAGAGCACGACGAACAGGACGGCGATGGCCACGTTGAACCAAGGCGACGCATTCAGTGCTCCAAACGTGCTCGAGGTGAGGATGACGACGAGGCCGAGCAATCCATAGGCGAGCGCCATCCCCAACCCGTATGTGCCCCCCAGGGCAAATCCCTGCGCCCGGTTGTTGGCCTCCGTGCCGGCACCGATTATCGCCAGGTTGATGGGGACCAGCGGAAGCACGCAAGGCGTAAGGTTGAGCGCCAAACCGCCGAGGAGAATGAGCACGAGCAGGGCCAGAGGCCCCCTCCCGGCCAATGCACCCTCCGGCTCGGCGCGCCCACCTCCCTTTTCCGCCGATGCGATGAACTCGAGAAAACTCCCAGCACCCAGGTTGCCCCCCGCAGTGCCCAGGATCTCGAACTCCTCCAGCAACGCCAGGACACTGTCGGCGCCTTCCTTCTTGGCGTCCGCGGGGGAGCCTTCATCGGCCCGCCCGTCTCCCCTCTCGCCCCCCGAGACACTGGAAGCGTTCGCAAACCGTATCCGTCCAAAGACTTCCTCGTGGCGCGACGAAAACGGCACACCGGCGGGGACCACCGGGAGAACCACCCTCACATCCTGCGTCGCTGGAAAGAAACAAACATGGTCGTCGCAGGCCTGGTAGCGAAGATGTCCATCGAGCGTCACCTCCCCAGGACCAACAGTAGGCGCCACCTCGAGTGCCACACCGATCAGAAATCGTCCACCGTACACGGCGACAGGGGCTGGCGCGCCTCCTGTCTTCACCATCTCGGGCTCCGGGTAGGCGATCTCCTCGACCGTGACGCCGCCAGGGAGGTCGAACGTCAACACCGTGGGAATCAGGTGTGGCTCGAGAGGGGCATGCGCGTTGATGTGGAACTTTTTCGGTACCTGGACCTCGAGCGCAACATGCACCGGCCCGCCGGCAACCACCGGGTCACGGTCTATCAGGGTCTTGACCGAAAGGGTGACCTTCCTGGGCTGCGCAAATGCCGTTGCGGCAATCAGCGCTGCCAGACCAGGCAGCAACAGGCGGGGCAACCTCGAGACCAATGTTCTCATAAGCGCAACACCTCACATATCCGGCAGGCCGCGACCGGACACCGCGCAGCCCGGGGTTCATGCGTTATCTACATGGAAACGTGACTGGCGTAAAGCGATACGCGCGCATGGGGCGGGATGAATGGATCCTCAAGTGGCGCTGGCCGGAGGCCGGCCGGGGAAGAATGGTTCTCGCGCCAGGACCTCGGACCCGATGGATTGGGGGCGTCGCTGGTTGAACCTCGAACCAAGCGTGCCGTCCTCCACGCCTGCACAGGGAGGTCGAGAGAGAACTGAACCGGCTCTGCCATCACCGAAAGGGCTCTGCTCCTATCCAGGGAGGTCGAGATCTTCGAGGCTGCCTGCCGTGAGTACCTGCTCTGAGAGCCGATCCAAGACGGCGGGATCCCGTATCGCCCTCACCCGTTCTTTCACTCCGGCGGACAACGGCCCGAATCTCAATAACATTTGCTTTAGCAACAGCGTATGCATGCCATCCAGGCGGCCTTCTTCCCGGCCTTCTTCCCGGCCTTCTTCCCGTATTTCGTCTATCCAGGTTCGTTCCATCTGCCGTGCTTCCATGTATCCCTCCTCGCGAAGCAGATCGTCCGTTCGACGTTCCGAGGCTTCGTCCAGTCTCAAGTAGGCCTGCACACAGTACCAGGCCAGCAGTTTCGTCTCGCGATCGTCATCCGAGCGGATGATCGCTTTCAGGCATTCCGCCTTCAATCGCGACCGCGGCCACTTCCCGCGCTTCATCAGCGCAGCAAGCGCCGCTGCCAGCGCCCCGCCCTTCGACAGGTACCGCGCGGCAAGCAGCTTCGGCAGTCCCACGGTGTAGTAGCGCAGCTCGAGAAACGCGTCGCCCAAGACTTCGTGCCGGTATTTCGCCTTCGCAATGCCACGCTTCGCCTCGAACAAGTATAGCACAACCGGCACGATCGGCAGACGGTATCGTGACCAGAGCACCCCGTAGTAGACCAGGAGACGCTCACCGATGGGGACCCGCTTCGACCTACCCCCCTCTTCCCCTGCCTGGCCCCCGGAGACGGCACGGGTCCGCCCCTCCCGGTCCTCGATTTCCAATAGAATGAGGAAGAGCTTGCCCTCCTCCCCGCGCTCGCGGACCCGCACGACGATGTCGGATTCGCGCCGGTAGCCTTCGGGAACATCGGTGAACCCCTCCTTGTCGAGCGAATCAAGGGAGGAAAAGTCTACCCGCTCGGCCAGACGGGGAAGGACGAGGGCGAATAGTTGCCCCATCCTCGTAGTCAGCAATTGCTTGAAGAACTGGTCATGGTCCACCATGGCAAACTCCAGGAGGCAGCGGCGCACGCCGGCGCGAGGCCGCGGGGATAGCGTTCGAGTCCCATCTCCGCCGCAGGCGGGAACGGACCCGTCCATCAGTCGATGACGATTGAGTGCCGCTGTTCTGGGTTCGTGGACGCGCGGAGTGCGGCCTTCCTTCCGGGTCTGCCTCCAGGATGTGCGCAGGTGCCGATGAGGGTTCTAGGCGGAAGGCCAATCAGCTACTGTGACGGATTGGGCACACGATGCCGTCTGTACCCGAAACAGGTTGGCGTGTCAATAGCGTTGTTTCGACCAGCCCGTGTGGAGGGTCCCTGCTCCCCCCATCCTGCTTCCCAGGACTTCTTCGTAGAGGTCCATCATCCTGCGCGCAAACGCCGCTACCGTCTCGGGAGGCCTGATACCCGCGGCAAGCCCCGGCAGCAAGGCAGGGTCCGACACGAGGCGCTCCAGAATCTCATCCAACTCATGCGGTCGCGCCGGGTCGAACAGCAACCCGTCAACTCGGTCACGCACGTACTCGGGGATACCGCCCACGCGAGACGCGATGACGGGGCGACCACAGGCATGGGCCTCGAGTATCGTCAACGGCGCGTTCTCCGGCCACGAACTTGCCAGGACGAGAACATGATTGCGGACAAGCACTTGGCCGATGGTGGCCGGGGGGCATGCTCCCGAGAACTGGACATTGGGACCGGCTTCGCGCCTGACATCGGTCGTGTATCGAGGGAACATGTCCAGGTCACCGCACACCTCGAGGCGAACCTGTGCCGCGTCGAAGTGTGAGACGCTCCGAACAACCTGGAGAAGGCCTTTGTGGGGCGCCGGCGTGCCAACGAAAACCAACTTGGCCGGCGGCAGGGGTGGCAACGAGGTGGCAACAAGGTCCGGCGCTGCAGGGTTGCGGACAACGGTCACCCGCCGGGACGAAAGCCCGATGGTCGCTGCCCAATCGGCAAGGAACTGCGACGGGGAGATGAACAGGTCAATCTTCTCGAACAGTTGCCGCACCAATCGCTGCCGCGCGATCACGACCTCTTCCTGCCCGGGCGCCTCCTGCCTGCGGCCGGGCGGATTGAGGTGCTTGATGGCACGCCTCACACCTCGAGGCAGTTTCCCGAAAACCCGGAAAGGCCACCCTGGCGGCAAAAGGGGAAGGGCACCGAGGCGCAGGGCCAGTTGCTCGAGGCCTCCCTCGCGATGGCGATAATGGCTGTAGCACTCCGCGCACCGACTCGCCGGAGGCAGATCGCACAACACGCCGTCGGGATGGGCGGTACGCTGCCCCCCGGAAGGACAGGCCAGGTAGTAGTCGTGCAACGTGAACACGGTCGCCGCACCATGGGAGGCCGCAGCGAACGGCAGCCTCAACGGCAGGAACGCCAGGTGGTGAAAATGGACCACGTCCGGCCGGAACGTCCTCAGCACTCTGGCGAACACCCGTTCCGCGCCCGGGTCTATCAAGGTCTCACGCAACACGCGATAGGGATAGTTCTGTACCAGCTTGAAGAGATCGATACCGGCAAACGAGTCCCGAACGAGCCGGTTTTGCGGGAGTTGGCGCGCGCGGAACGTGCAGAAAACCGCCACTTCCGCCTGCCTGGAGATTTCCGCGGCAAGCCGTGCCACGAGGATCTCGGTCCCGCCCACCGATTCGGGGAGAAAGTCGTGAACTACCAGGAGGATGCGCACGGACATGAACGCATTGTAGCATCAGACATGCAGCGAGCGACAACACGCTCTCAGACGATTCGCTTGCGGAAGCGCGACCCTTCTGTTATCAGTCATGAGTTGATGTCTGATTGCCACGCCGCACAGGAAGGTTCACGAGCCATGAAATCCTGGTCGATCGCCTTGTTTCCCGCGCTCTTCCTACCCTGTTCGAGTGCCCTGGCCGCCCCGGAGTTCACCGGAGATGTCTCCGTGGATTTCGATGCCGCCGAGCCGGGGACACTGGCGACCGAGGACCCGGTCGGCGATGTCGGGATGCCTTCCGGATTTCCCCCGGGGACCATCAGCGGCCTGGACATGTCCGGCATTTGGCTCTACTTCGACCCGGCCACCGACACCCTCTACATCGGGATCGAGACCCCCGCGATCGCCGGTGACGTGGATGGGGACGGGGATCCAGGTGGCACGAGCCAGGCACTGGAGGACAACCATGGCGAGGACCACCCGGACTTCGGTGACACCGAGACCTTCAGCGTGTTCATCGATACCGATCTCGACGGCCAGCCGGACGTTATCGCCGGAAAGCCATCCACGGAGGGCACCGACCTGGATGACTACACCGTCGCCACCTTCAATTCCGCCCTGAGTATCTCCCATGTCTCCCTGGATCTGGTGTTCGACACTCCGCTTCCGGACCACCTGGGATACGTGTTCGGCAGCCAATCCGCGGAAGCACCCCACCTCGAGTTCACTGTTGAGGGCTTTTCCACGCTCCCCGGATTCCCCGCGCAGATCGATCCCACGACCAGCAGCATCGATTTCGCCTTCGGCTGCTACATGGGCTCTGCCGACGCGGTCGGCGTGGGTTCAGACTTCATCCTGGATCAGGGGCAGACCCTCTGGCTCGCCCGGTTCGAAGCCCCGCTGGGCTCCATCGAAGGCACCGTGTTCGAGGATTGGGACAGCGACGGGGAGCAGGGGCCGGACGATACGCCGGCCGGACAGGTGCCCGTGACACTGACCGGCGATGTAGATCGCGACGGCACGCCGGATTCCTTGAAGACCAAGACCGCGGACGACGGCTCCTATCGTTTCCCAGATCTCGCTTTCGGCCCATACACGATATCGATCCAGGTACCATTCGGCTTCGCTGCCCATCCCGCGACGACCCAGGAGGCCGACGTGGGGCTCCGCGAAGCCGTCGTGGCGCCCCCGTTTGCGCTTCAGCCCACCGACCAGGACGGTGACGGCCTGTTCGACCTGGTGGAAGGCCGGGACGACCCCGATGGCGACGGACAACCCAACTACCTGGACGATGACGCAGACGGCGACGGCATCCCAGACGCCGTCGAGGCGGGAGACAACCCGTCATCACCGCGCGATTCCGACAACGACGGGACCCCGGACTACCTGGACAGCGATGCAGACGACGATGGCATACCGGACGCCGATGAGGCCGGCGCGTCCCCCGCCACTCCGGTGGATACCGACACGGACGGCACTCCCGACTACCTGGACGATGACGCGGACGGCGACGGCATCCCAGACGCCGTGGAAACGGCCGAAGACGCGGACGGCGACCAGGTACCCAACTACGTGGACACCGACGCCGACGGCGACAACATCCCGGACCAGGTGGAGGCTGGAAACACTCCGCTGCACCCAGCAGACAGCGACGGGGACGACCGCCCCGACTTTCTCGATGACGACTCGGACGACGACGGCATCCCCGACATCCAGGAAACCGCCGGGGATTCCGACCTCGACGGCACTCCCGACTACCTGGACCTGGATTCCGACGACGACGGCATCCCCGACGCCGTGGAGACCGGCGCCGACTCCGACCAGGACGGTACCGCCAACTATCTCGACCCGGATTCCGACAACGACGGCCTCGACGATACCTACGAGGCCGGACCGTCACCCGCATCGCCGCCCGACAGCGACGGCGACACCACCCCGGACTTCCTGGACCTCGACTCGGACGGCGACAGCATCCCTGACGCCGTGGAAGGAAACGCCGATACCGATGGCGACAGCACGCCCAACTACCTGGACACCGACTCCGACGGCGACGGCCTTGACGACCGTCTCGAGGCCGGCACCGACGGCGCCCACCCGGCGGACACCGACCAGGACCAGGCCCCGGACTACCTCGATACCGACTCCGACAACGACGGTATCCCCGACGAGGTTGAAACCGCCACAGACAAGGACCGCGACGGGATCGCCAACTTCCTCGACCTCGATTCCGACGGTGACGGGTTTCCGGATACGCTCGAGGCCGGGATCGACACCACCCACCCTGAGGACACGGATGGAGACGGCCGGCCCGACTACCTGGACACCGACGCCGACGACGACGGCTTGCCAGACGCCCTGGAGGGCGGGACCGATACCGATGGCGACGGCCTGTTCGACGCCCTCGATGACACCGACGACGACGGAACGCCAGATATCCATGACCCCGATTCGGACGACGACGGCATTGGCGATGGTACCGAAACCGGCGTCACCACCGATACGGCATCCCCGGACACGAACACCGGCAACCCCGCATTCGTGCCAGACCAGGACCCTTCCCACACTTCCGACCCGGACGACCAGGATTCCGACGACGACTGCATCCCAGACGGCGATGAGGACGCCAACCACAACGGCGCCCGGGACGACCTCGAGACATGGCCCGACATGGCCGACTCCGATGGGGACGGCCTGCAGGACGGTACCGAACTGGGCCTGACCGAAGGCGTGCCGGACACTCGAGAGGGTGCCTGTGTCCCCGACGCCGACGCCGGCGCTACTACCACCGACCCGCTATCGTCCGACACCGACCGGGGAGGAGTCGCCGACGGCGACGAGGACGCCAACCACAACGGCCAGGTCGACTCCGGTGAAACCGACCCCAATTCCCCGGAGGACGACCTCGATCGGGATGGAGACGGACTGCCGGATACGGTCGAAATCGCGGCGGGAACCGATCCCGACAACCCCGACACCGATGGCGACGGCATCCTCGACGGTACCGAAGGCGTGGACGACCGGGACGGCGATGGCGACCCCAACGCCAGCGACACGGACTCCGACGGCGACGGCATCCCGGACGCCGAAGAGGCCGTGGACCCCGAGACCGGCAGTGTGGATCCGACAGCACCCCATGACACCGACGGCGACGGCGCCCCGGACTACCTCGACATCGACGCCGACGACGACGGCTTGCTCGATGCCGACGAACCCGTTGGCGACCACGACGGCGACGGTGCTCCCGGCTACCGCGACCCGGATTCCGACAACGACGGCCTGTTCGACGGTACCGAAGTCGGTGTGACCGAGCCTTCCGAGGACACCGACCCAAACTCGGGCCTGTTCGTCCCCGACGCCAACCCCTACACGACCACTGACCCGGAGGATGCCGACACCGACGACGACGGCCTGCTCGACGGCAACGAGGACACCGACCACAACGGGGACCAAGGCGACACCGAGACTTCACCACGAAACGCCGATACCGACGGGGATTGCCTCACCGATGGCGTGGAAACGGGTCTTCCGACACCCCAGCAGCCCCTGCCCCCAGCCACGAACATGGACACGGACCCGCAGTACTTCGTTGCCGACGCGGACCCCGAAACCACCACCGATCCCCTGTCCGCCGATACCGACGCGGGCGGAGCCGACGACGGCGAAGAAGACGCCAATTGCAACGGTGCCATGGAAGAAGGGGAGGGCGATCCCAATGACCCGGCCGACGACGCTGACTTCGTGGATACCGACGATGACGGCCTCCTGGACATCGACGAAGCGGTTTTGGGCACGGACCCTTCGGACGCCGATACCGATGACGATGGTCTCCTCGACGGACAGGAGGGGACGGGGGATGCAGACGGCGATGGTATCCCGGATGTGCTCGAGCCCGACGCCGACGGGGACGGCCTGTTGGATGGCCAAGAAGCGGGCCTGACCGGCTCGGACATCGGACTGGACACCCACCCCGGTGTCTTCGTCTCCGACGCCGACCCATCGACAACCACCGACCCGCATGACAGGGATTCCGACGACGACGGTATAGAGGACGGCGTGGAGGACGCCGACCACGACGGCGCTCGAGACCCGGACGAGACCGACGCATCCAACCGGGACACCGACGCGGACGGCGTGCAGGATGGAACCGAACAGGGATGGACGTCTAGCGACGCCTCGCCGGACACGGCGGCCACGGTTTTCATACCCGACGAGGACCCGGACACCACCACCGACCCCCTCGATGCTGACACCGACGACGACGGACTCCTCGACGGCGTCGAAGACGCCGACCACAACGGCGCTGTCGATGCCGGCGAGCCTGATCCCAACGCTTCCGACACCGACCAGGACGGACTCCTGGACGGAACCGAAGCCGGCGTCGGCACCTGGAACGTGGGCGACGACACCGACCCGGACATCTTCGTTCCGGACCAGGATCCTGGCACCACAACCGACCCGACCGACGACGACAGTGATGACGACGGCCTGCTGGATGGCACGGAAGACGCGAACCTGGACGGCCGCAGGGCAGCGGACGAGACCGATCCCGCCGTGGCGGACACCGACGGCGACTGCCTCCAGGACGGCACCGAACTGGGGCTGACCGAGCCGGAAGGTGAGGACACGGACCCGGACCTGTTCGTCCCGGATGCCGATCCGAGCACCACCACCGACCCGCTGTCGGTGGACACCGACGAAGGTGGCGTCGCCGATGGAGGTGCCGGGGCCGAGGACACCAACTGCAACGGGGCCGTGGACGAAGGAGAACGGGATCCCAACGACCCCACCGACGACGTCGAACAGGAAACACCGGTCGTCGTGATGGGCGGAGGTGGCTGCCAGGGATGCGCCACGACCGGCGAACCCGGCCCGAGGGGAGGACACATCGCCGTCGTGGCCGTCCTCTTTTCCTTCCTGGTCAGGCGGCGGCGAAAACGAGCGCCCTGGGCGGGTCTTCTCCTTGTCGCCGTGCTCCCTGCCACGCTCGCGGGAACTGCACGAGCGCAGTCGCCGGCATTCGAAGTGCAGCAATTCCATCCCACCCTGGACGTCTACGGCGGTATCGTGACATCCGGCAGCCAGACGCTTCCCCCCGGCCGTTTCGCCGTCGGGTTGTGGGGAGACTATGCTGCCAATCCCCTCGTGCTGGTTCAGGGAACCGCACGAGTGGGAGAACTCCAACGCGCCGTGGTGGGACTGAACGTGGGAGCCGCCCTCGGCATCCTCGACGCGCTGCAAGCAATCGTGCTCGTGCCTGCCACGCCGTACCAGGACACGTCCTCGAGCCCTCTCGCCGGCACGGACGAGCCGCCGGGGGCGGCGATGAACGACGCGGCACTCGGGCTGCGTTGGCGCCTGCTGGATCGCAATGTTCGAGGCAGCGGATTGGCCGTCGAGTCCAGGCTGTGGCTGCCTACAGGTGATCCCGCCGCTTACACCGGGGGGCAGTTCAGCGCCGGAGCGCGCCTGGTGGCGGATACGGTCGTCGGCCACCTGTGGCTTGGCGCCAACATCGGGTACCGGTACCGGCCCTCCCCCCAGTCCCTGGGAAACCTGGTCGTGGACGATGAACTCACGTACCGTGCGGGGGTGGGTGTCCCTGCGGGGAAGTGGTACCTTTCCGCAGACCTCTTCGGTGCCAAGGGCGTCACGAACGCCCCGGACCAGGGTGTTTCCGACACACCGCTCGAGGCCATGGCCGGTTTGTCCCGAACGTTGGGAAGCAGCCTGACCGTGACCCTGGCCGCCTCCAAGGGCATCATCGCAGGATACGGCTCCCCGGACTACCGCGTGCTCGCCGGCATCGGCTGGGGGGCGTCCCGCACCAACGACAGGGACCGCGATGGCATCGTGGATGCCAAGGACCTCTGTCCCTCCGCCCCGGAAGACAAGGACGGGTTCCAGGACAAGGACGGGTGTCCGGATTCGGACAACGATCAGGACGGCATCCCCGACACAGCGGACAGGTGCCCCGACGTCGCCGAGGACTTCGACGATTTCGAAGACGACGACGGGTGCCTGGACCCGGACAATGACCGCGATCATCTGCTCGACGCCGACGACGCCTGTCCGAACGACGCCGAGGACATTGACAATTTCGAAGACGAGGACGGGTGCCCCGAACTAGACAATGACCAGGACGGGATCTCCGATCCAGATGACACCTGTCCCTACGACGCCGAGGACCTCGATGGCTACGAAGACGAGGACGGGTGCCCGGATGTCGACAACGACGGCGACGGCATTGCCGACGCTGAAGACCAGTGCCCGGACACGCCGGAAGATGTCGATGGTTTCCAGGACGACGACGGGTGCCCGGACGAGGATCGTGATGGCGACGGAATACCGGATGGAGCCGACCAGTGCCCGGACGAAGCCGAAACCTTCAACGGCCATGACGACACGGACGGCTGCCCCGATGCCGAAGCTCCCCGCGGGGAGATCTCGGTTCAGCAGGACAAGCTCGTCCTGCCGGACAAGATCTATTTCGAGTTCGACCAGGCCGTGATTCGTCCCGAGTCCTATGCAACCTTGCGACAGGCGACCGTGTTCCTCACCGAACACCCGGAAATCCGGATCCGTATCGAAGGACACACCGATTCGAGGGGGGCTTCCGATTATAACCTCCGGCTGTCGCAGGCACGCGCCGATGCCGTGAAACGCTATCTCGTCGAGATCGGCGGCCTCGACCCGTCGAGATTCGAGACGCAGGGTTTCGGCGAAAGCCGGCCGGTAGCCACGAACGCCACCGAGACTGGACGTGCGCTCAACCGCAGGATCGAGTGGACGATCGTGGGCCAGTAGGAAGAAAGCATGCATCCACTGGGTACGGCCATTGCCGCCGCCAGGAGAGGCGGCCTCGATTTCTACATCATCGTCGGTGGCTCACCTGAGCTACGCCTGAAGATGGGACTCCCGGCGATCGTCGCCGAAGAGCACCCCCTCTTGCTGGCGTTCCAGGCCGCCTACCATGCCTACTCGCGGCCCGAGGCCTTGCCCGACGGCCTCTCCTGCGTCCTGTCCTTCGACACCCTGTACCAATGCCGCATCCCCTATGCCACAATCAAACGGCTCATCATCCAGAACCCGGAAGATGATGTGTGGCCCGAAGCTTGGGAGGACAACGCCGAAGAACGACTGGAACGCCCGCCCCCCCCTCCAGACAATGTCCGCCCGTTGCGGCCCAGACGCGCGAGGAAACCCAAATAGCGCCCCCGGCCGATAGCATCTCCGCATAGAAATGCACCAGGATCGTGCAATGACCATGGAATAATGGCAACACCTCGCGTATGATATGCCTGTTCAGACCGTTCCACGAAGGGAGGCGGCTCCTCATGCGTCCACACGCCAAGAGATCGACGGCATTCCCGGTCGTTCCCATGCTGGGAACCCTCTTGGTCGCGACCACCTGTCCCCCCGCGTGCCGCTCGCCCGCAGACGACCTCTCCGGTGGGACCGCAGGACCGGCCGGTGAAACCGCGTGCGACCCCACCACAGCGAGCACCTGGTTCGACACCTCGCTCCCCCAGAGCTTTTTCGACTTCCCGTGGCCAAGCGACGCCCGGATCGACGACTCCGGACATGCCGACATGACGGGTTTCCCCAACCCCGACGAAAACGACATCTTGACCATGTACTTGGAGACAATGGAAGAAGACATCGTCGGGTTCGGCAACAATTCCCCGATTTACTTCCGCTTCAAGGTGGACATCCACGAACGCCACCTGCCCGTCCTTCCCGTCGACAGCCTCGAGGCTGATGCGAGCGTGGTTCTGGTGGATGTGGACCCGGACTCGCCGGACTACGGATCGTTCATCCCGGTGCACACGTCGTATCTCATCCAGGCCACCACATACAGCCCGTCGCATTTGCTCGCCGTGGCCCCCGCATGGGGCTTCCCCCTCAGACCGGCAACCACCTACGCCGCAGTGGTTCGGCGCAGCCTGGAGGATGCTCGAGGCTGTCCCCTCGTGCCGGACCCCGGACTCGAACAGCTTCTGTCCCCGGCGAGCGCCGGGACCGCCGACCCGGCCCTGGCCGCTGTGTACGCGCCGTTGAAGGCAGTCCTTCCCACCATCGGCATCGCTCCCGAAGACGTGGCGGCCGCCACCGTGTTCACCACGCAGGACCCGGTGTCCGACCTGGCCGCCATCCGGGACTATATCCACGGGGCACTGCCATCGCCACAACTCGACCCCGACCTGGAGCGTCCCCTGTGGTACGTGCCCGAAGACCCGGACTACCAGCACATAGGTGAAGAAGAAGCCGCGATGGACGCCGGCACCGGCGGACACCAGGGTTCCGTGCCCTCCAAGCCTCGCGCGTACCACCTGTTCGAAGGCCGGTACCGCGCACCGAACTTCCAGGAGGGAGACCCCCCATACGCAGAAACCGGCGGAGCGATACGGTTCGACGACAGCGGCGACCCCATCGTCCAGGTCCCCGATGAACCCATACGCTTCTGCCTCGCGGTGCCAAAGGGGCCTCAGCCCGAAACCGGTTGGCCCCTGGCCATCTATGCCCACGGAACCGGGGGCGACTACAAAAGCATGCTGTACAGCGGCACCTATCACGTCGCCGACATCCTCACCCAACGCGGCGTCGCCGTCATCGGTATCGACGAACCGCTTCACGGCGAACGTGCCCCGGAAGGAACCGACCCGGAACTCATGTCCTTCAATTTTCTCAATCCAGACTCGGCCCGCTCCGTCTTCAGGCAGGCGGCCATCGACGTCTTCTACCTGGCATGGCTCTGTCGCACCGCGCTCGTCTTGCCCGCCGAGGAAAGCCCCACCGGATCGGACATCCGATTCGATCCGGAACATCTCGTCTTCTTCGGCCACTCGCACGGTGCCATCGCCGGGGCGCTCATCGCACCGTTCGAGACCGACATCCTCGGATCCTTCCTGTCGGAAGCCGGAGGAGGGCTGTCTCAAACCATCCTGTTGAGAAAGGACTACATCGACTTCGCCGAACTCTTTCGCACCGTCCTGGGAATGGCGGAGTCGGACCCCCTCGACGAGTTCCATCCGGTGATGGCTGTCGTCCAGACGCTGGTGGATATCACGGACCCGATAAACTATGCGCCGCTCTTCGCGAGCCACCCAATCGATGGCAGCGCCCGGACGGTCGTGCATACCGAGGGATTCCACGACGAAGCGACCCCGCCACAAACCATCGAAGCCATGGCGGTCGCGGGCCGCCTTCCCATCATCGAGCCTGTCGGCCGCACCATCGCCGGCCTCGAGCTGCTCGGCATCTCCCCGGCGTCTCGCCCTGTGGCTCTCAACATGGCCGGGCCGGACGGACAGTTCGCCACCGCAGGACTGCTCCAGTTCCCCGACGACAACCACTACGCCGTGTCGCGAGATTACGAAGCCGTGCGGCTCTATGCTGATTTCGTGCAATCCCTGGGCTATACTGGAGTCGCTACGTTGCCCTGACAGTTCCTCGATCGTGTAGGAGACACCGTTGCCCAGGCAACCATCCGGCAGCCGTCAGCGAAAAAGACCGGCGAGAACCCCGAAAAAAAGCACAGGCGGCCGTCGAGTCTCGAGTCTCCGCGACCGGGACGGCCGGAACGACAGGGTGTCAGGTGCTCGAAGGGGACAGGCGGCGAAGCCTCCCGCACCGGCGCGATCTCCCAGCCATATCCCACCAGGTCCCTCGTCCGGCCACTCCCGGCAAGCGCCGGCAGACATTGGCGAGGCGGCATCGAGAGCACGGCTGACCCGGCGTGAACGCGCCGCCCGGCAGTCCGCGCGGGACAGGGATCGCGAAAAGAATGAGCGTGCGCATGGTGGGGAGGAGCGTTCTGAAACAGGTCGTGTGAAGGACCATCTTTCCTGGGTCGTGCTCGCGCTGCTCGCGCTCGCCTTCTTTTGGCGCATCCTGTACCTCCTCGAGTTCCGAGAAACGGTGTTCTTCCAGGGCCTCGTGCTGGATGAAGCCAACTACGACGCCTGGGCTCGCGACATCGCAGCAGGGAACATCCTCGGGGACGGCCCGTTCACGTCCAATCCACTGGCACCCTATCTCATCGGCCTGGTCTACGCCGTCGTCGGCCGGGACCTGTGGTGGCTTCGCGTCGTTCAGGCGGGGGTGGATACGGCCACCTGCTACTTCACATTTCGTATTGCCCTTCACCTGTTCGGGCGCAGGTCCGCCCTGGTCGCCCTCGGCCTTGCTGCCCTCTACGGGCCGATGATCTTCCTGGCCGGAAACCTCGTCGCGACCGTCTGGGTCCTCGCCTTCGCCTCTTTCGCCCTGATGCAGTTGACGCACCCGCAGCCGCGGACCTGGCGCCATGTCGCGGCCGGCGCCGCGTTCGGGCTGGCGACACTGGGACGCCCCAACCTCGTCCTGATGCTTCCCTTCCTGCCCGCGGTCGCCCTGCTTCGCACGATGAACCTCTCCTTGCGCACCGTGGCGAGGCCGACCTTGCTGTGGGCAGCGGGCCTGGCGCTGGTGCTCGGACCGGTCGGGGTACGGAACGCGCTCGAGGGGGGCGGCCTGTCTCCCCTGCCGGCCCACGGCGGAGTCAACCTCTGGATTGGCAACAACCCCGGTGCCGACGGCTTCTTCAAGACACCTCGAGGCTCCGGGCTCGCCGGAGGCCAGAAGTCCCTGGTTTCGTCATCCATCCGTGTCGCCGAGAAGGCGGTCGGGCACCGCCTGACGGCGGCGGAATCCAGTGCCTGGTGGCGGCAACGGGCGTTGCGGTACATCTTCGACCACCCCGGGGACGCCCTGGGCCTGGCGTGGCGGAAGCTCGTCTATGGCGTGAACCGCTACGAGAAGCCCCTCGAGACGGACTACTACTACGCCAAGACCTACTCCCGGCTCCTGCGGTGGCCCACGGTGGGATTTGGCCTGGTGTGTGGATTCGCACTGGCCGCTGTCTGGCTTCGCCGGCAGGACTGGCGCCGGTGGGCACTGCTGGTCGTCTACGCCGGCATCTACCTGTTCTCGATGGTCTTGACCTTTGTGTCCATGCGCTACCGCATGCCGGTCGTGGTGGCCTTGTTCCCCCTCGCAGGCGTGGCCATGACCGAACTATGGGATCAGGCGAGGTCCCGAGACTGGAGGCGCACGGCCCGGTCCGCCGCGGCCGTCGCCGTGGGCCTCGGAGTCGCCAACTATCCCCTGCAGGTCGTCAACATCGATCATGACATCGCCCACACCCACTTCATGCTGGGCAACCTTGCCCAGGATCGCAAGGACTGGCAGGAGGCGCTGAAGCACCACCGCGAGGCGGTGACGCTGTACCCGGAGTGGGGTGGCTACTACAACAACCTCGGGCTTGCCTACTTGCACGTCGGTCAACCCGAAAAGGCGGTCGAAACGCTGAACAAGGCGATTGCCTTGGAGTACGGATCGCGGCGCGTGTACCGCAATCTGGGCAAGGCATACCGGGCGCTCGGCCGCTACGAAGACGCCATCGCGGCCTTTCGCAAGGCGCTCGAGCACAGTCCCCGACATTTCCGGACCCATCTGGACCTTGCCGCCCTCTTGGAGAAGACCGGGCAGATCGAGGCAGCGCGCCAGGCCTACCGGAAAGCGCTTTCTCTCACCAAGAAGGAGAAGAACCGGAAATTCGTGGAACAGCGCCTCTCGAGACTCGACGCTGCCGCTGCTTCGGACACGAACGAGCCTGGGGCGACCAGCGATTCGCCCACCGGTGACCAGGAACGCCAGCGAGGTGCCGATGGTTCACATCAGGCCGGCGAGGACGACGCCCGGGACGAAGGTGCCCATCCAGGACAGAATCCACGGAGGGGCCCATGAAGAGGAGAGAACTGCTCAAGCTGGGATACCCGCCCGCACTGGTCAAACCGGCCTTCTCCGCCATCGCAGAAGCGGCACGCGCCGGCATGACGAAAAAAGAACTCCGGCGCGTGGTACGCCACCTGGTCTCCGACCCGGCGTACTACGTCGACCACGGCCATTTCGGCGAGTTGGCGAGACATCTTCTCGCGCCCTCCCCCGTCCCCGGGCCGCGGTCCATGCCGCGCAACGAGCCGATCCCTTTCGCCCAGTGGGGCGAGCGCCTCGAGGAGGGAGCCGTGGCGCAGATGGCGAACGCCTGCCGGCTTCCGATTTCCGTCCAGGGCGCGCTGATGCCGGATGCGCACCAGGGCTACGGACTCCCCATCGGCGGCGTCCTGGCCACGGACGGCGCCGTCATTCCCTATGCCGTCGGGGTGGACATCGCCTGCCGTATGAAGATGAGCGTACTCGATCTGCCGCCTCGAGTGCTCGACGGGGAGCGTGAGCGGCTGCGACGGGTACTCGAGCAAGAGACCCGGTTCGGCGTCGGGGCGTCGTTCCGGAAGCGACGAGAGCACGCCGTGATGGATAGCGACTGGTCCGTGTCACCCGTGACCTGGCGCGCCAGGGACAAGGCCTGGGCACAACTCGGTACGAGCGGAAGCGGCAACCATTTCGTCGAGTTCGGGCTGCTCCACGTGGAACGGCGCGACACGGGACTGCTCGATCCCGGCGTCTACCTGGCGCTCCTGAGTCACAGCGGGAGCCGCGGGACAGGGAGCCTGGTCGCCACCCACTACAGCCGGCTCGCCCAGAAGCATCATCCCGGCTTGCCAAGAGAACTCAGGCACCTGGCGTGGTTGGATCTGGACAGCAAGGAAGGCCTCGAGTACTGGCAGGCCATGCAGCTCATGGGCGCCTACGCGGCGGCGAACCACGAATTGATCCACCGTCACATCGTTCGTGCCCTGGGCGCTCGAGTCCTCGTGACCATCGAGAACCACCACAACTTCGCGTGGCGAGAGACACTGCCCGATGGGCGGAAGGTCGTTGTGCATCGCAAGGGCGCCACCCCGGCCGCCAGGGGTGTTCCCGGGATCATCCCCGGCTCCATGGCCACGCCCGCCTACCTGGTACGAGGACGGGGCCATCCCCTTTCCCTCAACTCCGCCGCCCACGGCGCAGGGCGCAAGATGAGTCGCAAGCGTGCCAGGGAGACCACGACCTGGTCCCGCACCCGCAAGCTGCTGGCGGATCGAGGCGTGGAGCTGATATCGGCAGGTCTGGACGAGACACCGCTCGCCTACAAGGACATCGACACGGTCATGGCCCAGCAGTCCGACCTGGTGGAGGTACTCGCCCGCTTCGATCCCAAACTGGTCAAGATGGCCCCCGAAGGTGAGAGGCCGGAAGACTGATCCAGGAGCAGCAGGCTCCTCGAGGTCCTCCGGCCTCGAGACGACCTGCAGGTCAGGGCCTCGATGGGAGAAGGAATCGAGGCCCGGGACGCCTCACTTCTCGTCCCGCAGGTAGGGTTTCGTCACCTCTGGAAGCGTGGCGACATAGGCGTCCATCAGGTGGTCGAGCTGCCCGGTGTTGAATGCCCAGATGGCAGCCAACCGTTCCCGGCTCAACAACGGCCCGCGGATCACCAGCGAGAGTCGATCGTAGTAGCGGCGGAGGTTGGGGTCCTCTATCCGGTTGACCCCGGTCTCGAGGGACTCCCGGTACCCTTCCGGGATGCGCCTCCACAGGTGGCCGATGCGCCAATTGGTGGTCACAATCGCCGGGATGCGCGCAAGCAACGGCTCGGCGAGCGCATCGCGATCGAGACAATGGACTCGAGGCCCCGCGGCATAGCAATACATGCCCATGCTGCCCTTCACCACCAGGCGCACGCCCCGCTTTTCCAGCTCCGCCCCCTTGAGGAGCCACGGATGCCAGGGTCTGCCCGGCGCGAAGTGGGTGTTCAGCAGGCCATTGAACGTGAAGTACTCTCCCCGCTCATCCGTGATACCGTGGGCGTCCCATCCATCAGACACGTGGTGCTTGCCGCTGAACGGCGGTGGCGATGGCGACAGGAGCCCCAGGGCGAGGACGGTTGCAAACAGGAACGCCTGAAGCCTCCTGCCCGGCTCCACCGGAGGGTGAACCAGGAGCACCACTGCGGAAAACAGGGGGGCGGACAGAAAACGTCCGCTCATGAAGCAGCCCCCGACCTTCACGACGTACAGCAGATAGAGAATGATCCCCACCGAAATGGCCTGCCTGTCCCGTTGCCTCCCGAGCACCGGCACCAACGCGCCAGCCAGGATCACGGGCAGGGTCAGCGGGTCCTTGGCGAACGAGTTCTGAAGGTAGTAGATCCCTTGCCAGACCATTTCCATCACCGGAATGCCGGTCTGGGTCTTCGCATAGTAGGTGTTTGGAAACGGAAATCCATAGTAGAACAGCGAAAACAACTCCCAGGCCAGCAAGGGGACGAACCCCAGGAACAGCGCCAGTCCCCGGTGGCGACACGCCGGCGCGCACTGCTGCGATCCGCCGCCCATCCCGGCGGTCCCATCCCCCGGCTGGCCCGCGGCGCATCGAGTCCCCAACAGGTGGACGCACAGGACCGGAAAGAAGAACAGGATGATATCCATCCGGTTCACCGTGCCGAGCCCGGCGAGAAAGGCCAGCCAGAAGTCCTTGCCCCAGCCCGGCTTCAGTCTGAAATAGGCAACGTAGAACGCACCGAGAAGAACGTGCGTCAACGGGTTCTCCAGACCCGACGTGGAGTAGTCCACGAAGGCTCGAGTCAAGGTCAGTATCGTCACACCCAGCAGGGCCATGGCACGGTTCCGGCTGAGCACGAGGCACACGAGCGCCACGCTTGCCGACGACAAGAGCATCGAAACCACCATGGTCGTGTGGAACGACTCGCCGGTCACTCGAGCCGCAGCCGCCAGAAGCAGCATCCAGAGCGGGTGCGTGTAGGCCTGTACGCGCTCGCCGGTGTTCCAGCGGAGCCCGTACCCGTGAAGGAAGTTCTCCACGGTCCGAAAGGTGATGAATGCATCGTCGCCGACCCAGGCATTGCGGTAGAGCACGACGACATAGACGGCCAGCGCCGCCACGACGACAAGGCCGCCCCTGGGCGTGACGCCCCTCTCCCGTCCGGGACTCCGGCCCCCGGCGGCACCCCGGCCGGCCCCCGTCCAGGCCCGTCGCACTGAAAGTCCTGCCCACCCCACCATACTCTTCATGCTGCTTAGCCCTGCTCAAGCCGAATACCGGCACCCGCACCGCGGCAGACAGTCATCATGCCATCCTCGAGCCCCCTATCCGTGCACTGGCCACCCGTTGCGCCGGCACGATTTCCAATGGATTGCGACCTTCAGTACGGGAAGGTTTCGACGCCCACTCGACCAAACCGGGACAGGAAAACCGCGCCAAGACCGAACAAGGCACCCGCTGTGCACAACAAGGGGCCGACGAAGGGCAGCAGGGAGGCCACGGTAAAGATCGCGGATCCCCAGAGGATGGTTCCCGCCAGCGTCCGTGGCCCTCCCTTGTATGGGAGCCTGCGCGCCAGAACCATGGTCACCGCGCTCAGGCCGCCGAATCCGGCAAGCGCAAGCGCGCCATAGAAGAAGGGAATGACCAGGATTCCCACGATGGTCAACACCAAAATCACCGTCATGGGAACCGCGGCGACCAGCGTCAGCATGCCCAGCAAGCCGGATTTCCACGCCCGTGCCTCGAGGACCTGGGCAATGTTGCGCATCCGGTCGGGGATGAATGTCAGGCTCAACAGCCCGGCCGCGACGAGGACGAGATAGAATGCCATGGCCGTCCTGATGCGGGAGAACAGCCCGGAACCTTCGTCCTTTCCGGCAGGGGGTCTCACGCCGGTCCTGCCACCACCCACCAGCCCGCTCAACACCGATGACGCAGAAAGAACCACCCGTTGCCCACCAACCGTGGCCCCGTCATCCACGCGAAGCCTCCCCCCCATCACCACCGCATCACCTCCGACTTGCCCCCCGTCCTTCACCCGCAAGTCTCCGCCCAGCACCACGGCGTCACCCGACACGACGCCAAGGACCGTGCCGTCTCCACCCAGGACCACAAGCTCCGTAACCTTCTCACCGGCATCGACGACCGTGTCGCTGCCCACCGCAACCCTGTCACCCTCCCCCGTCTCCTGCTCCCCCACTATGTCCGACAGGGTCCCGGACTGCCTGCGCGCACGACGTACCCGCCTTTCCGCGTCGCGTAACGCAGCCTCTCCTGCCTGGATTCGATCATGCAACACCCTCGAGGACTTCCGAATCGCTCGCAAAGCCTCTTCCCTCGCCTCCCGGTCCGCGCCTGTCTCGGCCACGCCCTCGAGTTCCTCGAAATCGATACCCTGAACGCTCTCCTCCAGTGCCCCGGCAGCATCCGACAGTGCCTCGAGCGCGCGACGAAGCACCTCGCTCTGCGCTTCCACCGCCTGCGCGCCAGCCTCCTCGCGAGCCATACGGGCCCGCTCGAGCGCCCCGTCCACCTCCTGCCTGAGTCCTTCCACCAGTTCGGCCACCGGCGGTGTCGCCGTCGGCAACGAGCCAGGACCGTCCGTGGAGCCCGGCGAATGCTGCAAAACATTCAGTTGCCGCTCGAGGGCTTCCAGGCGCGCACGGGCAGCCTCGAGTTCACGCCGCAAATCCTCCACAGAATCTGTGCCCCCGGCAGCTTCTCCCGTTCCGAACGCACCACGTCCCGCGTCCTGCTCCGCACCCGCCGGGACAACCGGTCCAGCCAACAACAACAGAACGCTCGCGCACTGCCAGACACGACCCCGGGCTTGTCTCTTCATCATGCACTCCTTCTCCACCACGGTCCCATCGCACCCCGGTGACTCATCACCAGGAAACCCCAACCAAGCGTGACTACCGTGCAGACCAGAACCACCGAGCGCAGCGGCTCCAATGCCATCAGCAACGCATCGGCGACCCGAGCCCCGATCACGACCCACTCGACAACATGCTTGGCTGACGCCAGCATGGTCACCACCGGATCACCACGTCCTGCCACGGCCGGCATGAGCACCAGCAGTACCGAAAGCGTCAACGCCGCGAACGCACCACCGAGCGCGACTCGGAAGCTCGGAAGGGCCTCTTCGGCCGGTCCCGGAGCCCTGCTCGACGCGACATCCGCCTGCTCGGAAAGCACGGCCGCCACGAGTTGATCCGTCAGCCCCTCCGGCATGACGTTGCGACGGCACAAAGACAGGACCTCGTCGAGTCGCTCATCCGCCGCCAACACCGCACGGCATGCCGCACAGCCCTCGAGGTGCCCGGCTACCCTGTTCCGCCGCCTCCCGGAAAGAAGCCCAGCACGATACCGCTCCAAAACGATGCTTCGAGGATGTCGAAAACCGCGTCCCATCACCTTGCTACCTCCAGCGCACCGCTTCTCCCAACCACGGCCGACTCCCCTTCCAGCGCCGCCCGGAGCTGCCTCCGCGCCCGGAAAATCCGATTCATCACCGTTCCAAGAGGTATCCCCAGCACACGAGCAATCTCCTGGTAGCTCAGTTCCTCGAAATGGTACAGCACGATGACCTCCCGGTACTTCGGCTTCAAACGGCCAACCGCTCCCTCGAGAATTCGCCGCCGCTCCTGATCGAGAAGCTCATCCAGTTGCGACTCCCGGGGATCCGGGTGGTCGCACATCGGGTCGCCACGGTCGTCGTCACCGCGACCGCCGGGACTCCAACGCCAGCGCGACGACCGCCTCGCCCGATCGATGCACAGGTTTCTGGCGATCCGATACAGCCACGTGTTGAAGCTGTACGCCGGATCGTAACGGTCCAGGTGGCGCACCGCCCTCAAGAAGGTCTCCTGCGTCAGGTCTCGAGCCTCTTCCTCCGACCGCACCATGTTCAAAATGAACCGGAACACCCCGGGCGACGCCTCGCGGACAAGTTTCTCCAGCGCTTCCTTGTCCCCTTGCCGGGCGCGCTCCACCGTTTTTTCAGCAAAGCGTTCCAAAAATGCCGGTTCCTTTTGCGAGGTTCGCCTGGTCATTCTCACTTACGCAAACAGGCGCGGATAATTTCAAATCGGCGCTCCCTATGCAGCCAGGTCTCGATGTTGGTAATTTCATTGATGCTTTTTTTGAATTTTTTTTCGATTTTTTGCTTCCAGTGTCACGGAATCGTAGTATACTGGTTCTTGTGGGCGGGCGACGAAGCCCGGACACGAATCCTCACGCGGAAGCGCTTGCGGTTGCAGTCATAGGCGGTTTCTCTCCCCGCGGTTGTCCTTGTAGCATTGTTCGAGGCTGTCTTGCCCCTTTTGGGGCGGCATGGCGTGCCGTTCCCGTCCCGGGGAACGGGGTATCGGCATGTCCGAACGCGATCGCCGGAGCCCGGCGCTGCCTCCGGCAGCACTTTCGGAACAAGTCTGCAAGGGGCAACATGGCGGCGATTCGGGGGGAGACGAGAAGAAGCAGATGTTCTTGATAAGGGACTCGGCCCGTGGGAGTGGGTGCGGAAGCGCAGCGGAAGCATGGTTGTGCGGGCGAGGCGAGAGACGGACCGAACAGCGGTGGCGATGGCGAAGTCGGGAGTCACGGAGGGTGTGGACGGAGAAGCGGCGTTGATGCAGGGCGGAATCGAGCGTGGCAGCGGTTTGCGGAATCGAACCATCTGGATGCGGAGAGCGCACTGCTGAGTGCTTTGCAGGGTTGGGCGGCGTTGTTTTGGTTGCGCGTTGCGGTAGGCGATCTGTTGGTGCGGATGTGTCGTGAGGGGTTGGCGTGGCGGCGGCTCGAGGATCGGGTGCGGTGGTGGCAGGTGGACGCAGTAGCGAAAGTGGTTGGGTCGAGTCCCTGTTGTTGTGGAGAGGCGGTATGTTGAGCGAAGCGGGTCGAGCGAGGGAGGAGTCTGCCAGGTTGCGGAGGTTGTGGAGGTTGTGAACGTTGATCGTGCGCCGTCCCTTGTGGCGTGGTGGTTGCGCAGGCATTGCCGGTAGATGTTCATGCAGTTGCTGAAGTGGGAGTCGAACGTGGCGTGGACCAGGCGAACGGTGGTGTGCGAAGGTGGAACGGAGGCGGAAGCGGGGTGTAAAGAGAAGCTGATGCGTGGCGGGCGGATGTTGCAGCGGGTGGACGCGGGCGAAGCGAAAGGCCTGGTGGCATGGAAGGCAGAGAGGCTTCACGGGTGGGTGGAAAGCGAAACGCCGAGACCCGGGACGAAAGGGCTGCTTCTGCGGTGAAGTGGCCGGGCCAGCGTTTTCGGGCGGCAGCCAGGGGGAGGTCATCTCCCTACGTGGCCATGGCGGCGACGTTTTTCACGGGGTGAGAGCGACGTTCGTGGCGGGACGCGCTCTTCCGAAGGATTGGCCATTCGCATTACCCGCGGTGCCCGCACGCTGTCATGGCGTGCGGGCACTTTGTTATTGGGGAAGTCTGCGGGATCGCCACGGACTTCCGCGGGGCATCTCGAGGCGCCATCAGCCCACAGGAAGCCTTATTCTGAACGTGCTTCCGTGGCCGGGCGTGCTCTCCACGGTCAGCATGCCCGAGTGGGCCTCCACGATCTTCTTGGCGATGGCCAGTCCGAGACCGGTCCCGGTTGCTCGAGTGGTGAAAAAGGGATCGAACACCTGCCGCACCGCTTCTTCGGTCATGCCGCATCCCCGGTCCGTGACCTCGAGCGTGACCCAGCGCTTCCCGCTCGCGTCCGCCGACGTTGCTGCGGAGATGTTGACCGAACCGGACCCTTCATCGCCGGCGGTGTCGCCCTTTTCGGAAATGGCATGGGATGCATTGTCCAGGAGATTGATGAGCACCTGCTTCAGGCGTTCGCCATCCGCCTGCACGACCAGTCCTGGGGAGACATCCGTCACCACGTCGACCCCACGCTCGGCCATGAGGAAGTAGAGGCCTCGCACGACCTCTTCCACGATGTCCGACAGGTCACACTCGGTGGTTGCCAGCCTGAGCGGCCGGGCGAAGTCGAGCACGTCGCTGATCGTCCGGTTGAGCCGGTCGAGTTCGGTGAGGATGATATCGAAATACTCGCGGTCATCTTCGGGGAGTTCCACTTTCCCGGCGAGGATCTGGACGTTCATCTGGATGGAAGTCATCGGGGTGCGAATTTCATGAGCCATGGCCGCGGCGAACTGGCCGAGAGCAGCCAGGCGCTTGCTTGCCTCGAGCGCTTCCTGCATGGCGAGTTGCTCGGTGACATCCGTTACCACGATCACGGTGCCGCCGTGTTCTCCTTGCTGGTCCAGGAAGGTGGAAAGGCGTACATGAACGACCAGTTCCCTGTTTCGTCCCTCGATCTTGAGCCGGCGCTCGAGGGGTGACAACGACCAGTCTCCGCCCGATTCGCCACCGTTGTCCTGCAAGACCAGCGCGGGCAACAGTTCCTCCAGCCGCCCGCGTTCGACGGCGGTTTCCCTGGGAATCCCGGTGAGGCCGCTCATGGCACGATTCCAGTGCGACACACGACCCTCGCGGTCGAGCACGATGATGCCTGCGGGGACGCTTTCGAACACGCTCTCCAGGAACAGGCGCGTGTCGTCCAGGACACGGTTGGCTGTCTTCAGGGCATCGTTCGCTTCCAGCGCTTCCTGGTAGAGTTGCGCGTTTTCGAGTTGAAGACCGAGGTGGAGGGCGAGGTCGACCAAGAGCCTTATGCGTTCGACGTCGGACGCAGGAACCTGCAACAGCATGGCACCCTCGACCCGGCCCTCCTTGCGAAACGGTATCGCCAGGTCGATGTTCAACATGTCCAGGACTGCGGGCGCGCTCGCGGGGAAATGACCGCTATCGAGGCGTTCCAGGTACGGGTCACCAATCTTGTCAAAGTAGGCGAGGATCGGTGCGCCCTCGGGAAAAGGGAGGGCCACGTGGCCTGCCCGTCGTGCCGGCGCCGGGGAAGCGTTCCTCGAGCGGCTGCTTCGGGCCGCCTGCATGAGGAGGCTGCTGTCGTCCTGTTTCACGAGAACATGGGGATCTGAAGGCTCAACCAGGAGCGCTATCCTGCTCCCCGGCAAGACAACCTGGACCGTGTCCCCGACAGCTTGGCACAATTCGCGGATATCCAGCATGGTGAGCGTCGAGCGAAAGTAGCTCTCCACGGCCTCCCTCGCGCGCACGAACCCACGGTCCAGCCAACCGTCCAATACCTGTTCCACCTTGACACGAACGGGGTGGAACGCCAGCAGCATGGGAACGATGAGAACCGGTGTCACGTAGATAGAGGTGTCCACCTGGAGGGCCCACCTGAGCGACCGGTGAATGGCGATCAACACGCCGAGGTAGGTGAACAGCGCACCGGTCGATACCAGGAAGTAGGCCAGGCTGCGGGACAGAAAGAGCCGAAAGCCCAGGAGCCGGAAGCGCACGAGCCCGTAGCCCAACAAGGCCGACAGGATCGGGGGTGCCAGGATGAAGTTCGTGGCCAGGAACCCCTGGGATGGCGTGACACCCACGCGGTAGAGCCCCAGCATGATGGCCATCATCGCGTAGCGGACCAGGACGAGAGACTGGACCATCACCAGCCCCCGCCGATCCGAAACCCCCTCCAGCTCCCGGTAGTTTCGCCAGATGAAGTAAAGGGCGAGGAGCGAGGTAAGCAAGAAATAGCCTCGAGAGTACCACAGGACAGCCGGGTGCTCCGGCATGCTCAGTGTCAACATGCACTGCACGGCCGCAACCGACCCCAGTCCGTAGAAGAGCCTGGGGCTGGCCTTCCGGTTGAAAGGAAACGCATGGGCAAACAGGACCATCGCAAAAAGGGTCAAGCCCCCAAGCGCGTAGATGAGGCGGAACTGGGTCTGCTCGATAATGGCACGGTGCTCGCCGAAGAACAGGACTGCGGCGTTCAGGTTCGAGATGACCGAAAGCACGATCATCGCAAAGAAGGTCCGGTTCTCGGACCGTCTCGCATCCCGGTTCAGGACCACCGACGCGATGACCACCATGAACAGGGACGAAGCGAGGACCGCCATCAGGGGCCGGGATTCCAACCAGTGGAAGGGATCCAGCGAGGTCGAGCCAGTCATGCGGGTCACTCCCTTCCAGGTGCCTTCAACCATTCGTGCCGGCAGGCGTGGATACCTGCATGTCCGGACGCAAGCCGTAGTCCCTGATCTTCTTGTCCAGCGTGGGACGGGTGATGGCCAGCAACTCGCACGTTCGCTTCTTGTTCCAGTGCGTTCGCGCCAGCATCTTCAAAATATGCCTCCGCTCGACGTCTTTCAGTCGCGTCAGTTCGGGCTCCCGGTCCCCGGGCGAAGGAGGCGCCCCCTCCCCCGGGAATATCGGCAAGGCGGACGCTTCCAGGATCTCTCCTTTCGACAGGACCACGGCCCTGGTCAAGGCGTTCTCGAGTTCTCGTACATTGCCGGGCCAATCGTATCCCACCAGGATCCTCATCGTCTCGTCCGGGACATATTTCACCCGCTTGTGCAAGTTGAGGTTGATCTTCGCAAGCAGGTGCTCCACCAACAATGGGATGTCTTCTCGCCGCTCTCGAAGCGCTGGCAGGCGGATCTCCACCACTTTCAGCCGGTAGTAGAGATCCTCGCGAAACGTCCCCTTGCGAATCATCCCGGGAAGATCGCGATTCGTGGCTGCCACGAGTCGGGCTTGCAGCGGAACAGGCCTGTTGTCTCCAACGCGCTCGAATGTCCGTTCCTGGAGCACGCGAAGGAGCTTGACCTGGAGTTCGAGGGAGGTCTCCCCGATCTCGTCCAGAAGCAGCGTTCCGCTCCCGACGACACGGAAGCGACCGTCCTTGTCCGACACGGCCCCGGTGTAGGCCCCCTTGACATGTCCAAACAGCTCACTCTCCAGCAGGCCGGAAGAAAACGCGGAACAATTCACCGCCACGAACGGCTGATCCCGCTCCGGGCTGTTGAAATGGATGGCTCGAGCCACCAGTTCCTTTCCGGTCCCCGACTCGCCGGAGATCAACACCGTGGCCTTGGTCGTGGAAACGGCCCCTATCGCCTTGAACACCTCCCGAATGGCAGCACTCTTTCCTATGATGTTGTCAATCTGGTAGTCCGTTGCAGCCTCAGCAACAAAGTGGCGCAGATTCTTGGACAGCTCTGCACTCTCCACCGCTCGCCGCACGGTGATCTTCAGCTTCTCGATGTCAAGCGGCTTGTTGAGGTAGTCATAGGCCCCGTACTGGATGGCCTGGATCGTGGTCCGCATGTCCCCGTGCGCGCTGATGATGATCGTGGGCGGAAGACCTCCCTCGCTCTTCAACTCCTTGAGCAGGCTCAGACCATCCTTGCCCGGCAGGTTGATGTCCAGCAATATCACATCCGGGGTTTCCAACTCGACCTTTTTGCGCGCGTCCACGGCATCGACCGCCGTGGTGACCCGGTATCCCTGTTCCGAGAGGAACTTCTCGAGCGTTCGCCTGATGGACCGATCGTCATCGACGACCAGCAACTGGGCCATGATGTCCTCGCTTCCGCCGGGACCGGTGGCAAGCCCGGCTCTCTCCCCCCTGGTGGTTTTCTGGTTTCCCTGTCACGGGTTCCGCTACTGCAACGTTGTTTCTGCAACGTCGTTTCATTGCCGGTCGACAATCGCCCGGCCAGACTGTGCCAAAGCCCGTCCGCTCGCGGCGCCGGGGCACGCGCGAACCCCCTTTCGATCAGGCGCGGGAGAAAAACCCACGCCGGCCGCGACCGCGGGCTCGCGAGGCCCGACATTTGCAAGGGTTCTTGAAGCACGGGCCGCTCACAACGGCGGTCATGGAGGAGCAACTCAAAGTGCGAATTGCAATCCCACGTTTCGGAGAATCGGTAGCACCCTGCTTCGGACAGACCTCGACCATCACCATCTTCACTGTTCATCGCAAGCGCATCGTATCGCAGGAAGACTTCGCGTTCAACAGCCGTGACAGTCTCGACCGGATTCGCCTCCTCCGGGACCAGGAAGTCGACGTGTTGATCTGCGGGGGGATGCAGGACGTCTACGAGACCCTGCTCTCGGCGCGAGGGATCCGGGTGTACTCGTGGGTGTCCGGAAACGCCGAGGACCTCATCGATCGGTTCTTGCACGGCACGCTCGTCCCCGGTGGGGCGCGGATAGGCCGGACGCCCGCCGCCGAAGAGCATCCACCCGAAGAGACTCCTCGAACCGCAGAGAAACCTGGCTCCTGCTGAGCGCATGATGGGCACGGGATGGTTTCTCAGGTGGTTCCTGCTCGAGTCAGGCCGTCTCCTCGTGTACCACGATGATGGGGAGAATGGACACGAAGACACGGTAGAGCAGGATCAACATCGAGATGTATCCCACGGTCACCAACACTTCGGGAACCCTGGGCAGGTAGGGATAGTTGGCAAACGGGGGCGAGAAGCTGGTGATGAAGACATTGATGCGGTTCAGCATGACCCCGAGCACGACGTACAGCGACGCGGCGAGAAACAGCATGGGTTCGGAACGGCGAATGCGCGCGCTCGCGAACATGAACATTGGGATGATGGTACCGGCCACGAGTTCCACGAGGAACAGGTTGGATTGGACCGTGAAGTCGTCCAGGTAGACGTAGGTGCCCCGATTGAACATATCCCACAGTTTCACGACCAGATAGATTCCGATGGTGGGCGCGGCGAACCTGCTCAGGTCCTGTAGCAACGCCACGTTGGTCTTGAGCCCCATGCTGCGATGGGCCCAGATCGATTCGAACGTCACCATGGGGTAGCCGACGGCGAATGCGCTCAGCAATAACATGAGGGGCAGGAAGGGAGACCACCACAGGGGGTGCACCTTGGATGGGGCGATGACCATCAACGTGCCGAGGCTGGATTGGTGGGCGCAAGACAGGACGACACCCAGGATGACGAAGACGAACATCACCTTGCTCAACGTTCTGTCTGCCAGGTCCAACAGCCATTCCACCAACCCGTTGAAAATGTACGCTTCGCCCGGGAGATCGACCCGTCCCTTGAACCGCTCGACGATCACAGGGATGAACTCGATCCACAAGACGGTCAAGTACATCATCACGCACACACCGACTTCGAACAGCACGGAGTTCGGCTGCCAGTAGCGAGGCAGCATGAGGTGCCAGATGTCGTAGTACTGTCCGAGGTCGGTGAACACACCGATTGCCACGAAGGTGTAGCCCAGTACGGCGGTCAGCAATGCCGGCCGGACGATCTCGTGGTACCGGTGGCGGTGGAGGATATGGGCGATGAACGCCGTGGTGAAGCCTCCGGCGGACAGCGCGACGCCGGATGCCACGTCGATAGCGATCCAGACGCCCCACGGGTAGTTGTCGTCCAGGTTGGTTATGGTATCGAGGCCGCAAGCGAGTCGCCACAAGACGAGCACCACGGCTGTCAGCGAGAAAGCCAGCAGGACGAAGAACCCCGGGCTTCTCACGTTCAGGGCGATCGGTTTCGGCACGGCATGTGTCCCCATTTGAACACCTCTCTGGCTTCGCTGGCCTTCAGGAAGCGCTTTCGTCCTCTGCGGCCGTTTCTTCCTGCCCCTGTGCGGCTTCCTCCTCCCGCCGTCGAGCGGTCCTGGCCATCAGCGCGCCCAGCCCGGCATAGATGAGAATCGGGGCGGCGAAGTGCTTGAACACGCCGTGCTGAATCGCCTCGGTAACCCGCGGCGGGGCCGACTCGGGCAGATCCAGGAATCCCAGGGTCTCGAAGGGCTGAGGAGCGATGTAGAGCCAGGAGGTCCCCCCGACCTCGCGTTCGCCGTAGACCTGGTCGACATACCGGTCGGGGTGCCTCTGGAGCCTTTCGTGGGCCACTTCGAGCAACTCTTGCCGCGGTCCGAACTTGATCGCCTCCATGGGACAGGCCGCGGCGCAGGCAGGGGGGAGACCTTCTTCCAGCCTGGGATAGCACAACGTGCACTTCATCACTCGAGGCTCGATCCCCTTGTCGAACTCGTACTTCGGAACGCCGAAAGGACAGGCGACCATGCAGTAGCGGCACCCGATACAGGCCCCGGTATCCCACGTGACCGCTCCGTTCGGGTGCTTCCGCATGGCGCCGACCAGGCACGCGGAGACACAGGACGGATCCACGCAGTGCATGCACTGGGTTTTCACGTTCACGAACTTCCGGGTGGACCCGGCCGCCTCGAACCGGTTGACGACCGTGTAGGCACGGACGCTGGTCCTGCGGTGGTCTTGGAGTACGCCGGGGTCGTCGAAGGGTCGAGCGGGGTCCGGCAGGTGGTTGACTTCGTTGCACGCGGCCTCGCACCGGCGGCAGCCCACGCACAAGGTGGCGTCGAAGAGGCACCCGAGGGCATCCGGTGCGGGCTCCCTGGGTTCGCTCGAGGCCGCTGCCGTGGCGGGGCCGAACGCCGTGCTCGAGACCGCTGCCCCGGTCAACTTCAGGAAATCTCTTCTCGATACCATCTGCTGCCCTCGCTCAACGGCGTGCCTGGTGGCAACGCTTGCATGCAACCGGCCCCAGGCCCATGTCCTGATGGCATCCCAGGCAACGCTGGTGATAGGCTCCCACGATATGGGGCTTGCCGGGCTTGTCCGGGTCGAACACCTGCTTGTGACAGGTCTTGCACCGCGGCGTCTTCTTCATCGATGGCGTGACGTGGTGATGGCACGTGTCGCATGCGATGGCCATTTTCTGATGGTCGGCGTGGGGAAACTGAACCGGCTCATAGTCCTTGGCCAGCTCCTGGATGAGGTAGACTTGCGGCCCCTTTTCCGGCCACTGGTCGCCATCGGGCTCAACAGCGGGAAGCCCTTGACGCATGGCCTGCAATCCCTTCTCGCCGGAGTGACAGCTCCCGCACGACTTGAACCGCTTCGGGCCTTTCGTATTCCGGGCGGTGTGGCACCCGATGCAACTCGCCGGCGCCTTCTCGTCGTGGTAGGCCGCTTCCGGTGTGAGTCCGACGCTCAAACGGTCCCGAACCTCCTCGGGCATCCCGTCCCGGGCGGCACTGTGGCACAGGTTGCAACGTTCGCCCAGGTACGCCAGGTTCTCGGTGTAGTCGGCCATGGCAAAAACGTGTGCCGTGTGGCAGACGATGCAATCCGGCGTCTTCTCTTGGTGGACCTTGTGGTTGAACGGCACGCCGGGCATCACCGCGTCCGGCCGGCCGATCAGGATGATATCGGCCCTCTCGAAATGGGGCTGTTCCGGCGACTTCGCCCCGAACGACGAGGTGGGATAGCGGTCCGGAACGTGGCACCCCTGGCAAGCCGTGGGGCCCGTCTTGGCCGCGCCGCGCGCCCTCTCCTCCCGGTGGCACCCCATGCAGGCTTTGTGAACCGCCTGTCGCACGGGGGTCTTCACGTGGGGGGCCATGGGCGCACGATGGCACGTTTCGCACGCCGCCTCCTTTCCCTTGACGTACACCGGCTTTCCCTGTTGCTCGTCCCACACGTGGTGGCACGCCGCACACGACTCACCGCTTTCCATCACCGGGATATGCCACGCATGCCCGAACGCAACCGGGGCCACGTATCCGGGCAATTCCTCCCTGACGTGGCAGCCGGCACAAGTCCGCGGCCCGCTGGTTTTCTCTCCCCGCTCGCTCCGCTCGTCATGGCACTTCAAGCAGGCGCCGTGGTACGCGTCCGTGAGCGCCGGCACACCGTCCGTCTCGAAGAGGAGATGGCAGGTTTCGCACGCCGCTTCGTGCCCCTTTACGTATATCCGTTCTCCACTCCCCGCCGCCCTTTCGTGATGGCAAAGAGCGCAGGCATCTTCGCCCAGTTCCCGGGTGTGGCGGTCATGGTCGAAGCGCACCGGGTACCGGTCCAGATCGTTGTAGACATCCAGCTTGGCGATGTAGCCTACCGGAATCGGCGCCGCAGGCGTCGGCTCACACCCTGCCTCCAGGGCCAGTGTCGCTCCAAGCGCTACGATCCATGCTCTCGCTTTGGCTTTCATTTCGTTCCCCGCAACCCTGACGGTGGTTCACGGCCGTTCCATCACTTCGACCAGTATTTCGCTGATGAACTTCACGTGCATGCCAAGCTTGTAGTGGCCGATGATGTCCTCGATCCCGCTGTGGCAGTTATGGCAGGGCGTGCACACGATCTCCGCGCCGGTCGCGTCGAGCTGTTCCGCCTTGACCCGGTTTCCCCACATGCGGATCTTCTTCCAGTTGGCTCCGCAGTTGATGAGGCCGCCGCCGGCGCCGCAACAGTAGTTGTGCTCCTGGTTCGGGCTGACATCCCTGAAATCCTCGCACAAAGCGTTCATCACGTAGCGGAGCTTGTCACCGAGCCCCCGGCCACGAACCGTGTTGCACGGATCCTGGACCGTGATCGGCTTCTTGTACTTCTCCCGTATCTTGATACGCCCCTCTTTCAACAGCTCGTAGTAGAACTCGATGGCGTGCACCATGGGAATCGGCGGCTCGGTCCACCCCAGCCATCGCGGGCCATCGTAGACCGCGCCCCGGAAGGCATGCCCACATTCGCCCATCACCACGCGCTTGACGCGCAGCCGTTGCGCCGTTTCCCAGTGGAGCTTCTCGACTCGAGCCATGATCTCGAAGTCACCCGAATACATGGCCATGTTGCTGTTGTCCCACCCGTCGGTGGCCGGCATGGTCCAATCGTAGCCGGCGGCGGTCATGATGAGCGAGATATTGCCCAGGAGCTGGGCGAGGATCTTCGGCTCGGGGCCGATGACCGAGTACATGATTTCGGCGCCCTCTTTCTCCAGTGGAATCCGGGCGGCCGGGTACTCGTCTCGAGTCTCCTCCTCCTGCCACTGCAAGGTGTCGATCCACTCGTCCTGCTGGACCCACATCTGATTCATCGTCACCGCATGACTGTTCACGGTGTCCTGCAGGTATTGCGGGACCAGCTTGAGTTTGTGGAATATCCGCCGAACCACCATGGTCAGGTAGGCGATGTCGATTCCGAATGGACAGTACATGCTGCAACGACGGCATGCGCCGCACTCGAGGTAGGCGATTCTCACGGCGTTGCGGAGAAACGTCTTGTCCACCTTGCCTTTCCTGCGGGCCATTTCCCACAAGGTCTGCTTGACCTTCGACACCGGTGCGTATCTGGGGTCCTTGTCGTGCGACAGGAAATAGTGGCACCCCTCCGAACAGAGCCCACAGTGGACACAGGTCTCCAGGTAGACCTTGAGCCTGGCGGCGGTCTCCTTGTCCAGGGTCTCCACTATGACCCGTTCGACCTCCTCGAGGTCGATCTCCTCGAGGCGCCGGTCGATTCCCGGGTCTTCGATTCGGGGAATTTCCTTGGGAACGTCGGGTACTTGCATGGTCGAATGCCTTCCTTGGTCCAGATCCTCTCTCCCGGCTACCAGTCACGCGCATGCCGCACGTAGCCGAACTCCGAGCCCATGAAGGCTCGAGTGAACGGGTACCACATCATGTGAACGATCCGTGTGAACGGAATGACCATCAGCCACACCACTCCACTGACTACGTGGAGTATCAACAGGGTGTCTCCGGGGAGAAGCTGCTGGTGGGACGCAAACCCTGTCACGAACGGACCCACGGCGACCAGAACCAGGACGAAATCCTTCCAGTCGCTGACATACCTCACGACCGGGACGGCGAGGCGGCGCAGGAAGAAGAAGCCCCCCCCCAGGACCACGATCACCGTCATCACATCGGCGAGCGGGTCGGGGATCGAGGGCAAACGCACGCCGAAGGCCCTGTGCCAGAGTACGTTGTGCGCCATCAAGAACAAGGGGGTCGCCAGGAGGCACAGGTGGAACCCGAAGGAAATCAACGTGAAAATCGGGCGTAGCCGCGTGTTGCGATTCCGGAACGGTACGACCCAGTGGAGCAACGATCGCAACCCGTGCTTTCCGCTGAACGTCGGCAGCACGACCTTTTCGCCCTTGGCCGATGCATAGGTGGTCACGAACTTGAACGCAAGCCCGCCGATGAACACGGCGAAGGCCACCCATACCAACGGGCCACTCACGAAGTCATACATCGCCTTCTCTCCTCCAGGGTCCCAGGCGACCGGGACACCTCCACTCACCGCAAGCGGTTCAAGGGAACGACTTCCCTCAGGTACCGCCCGTCGATGATGCCCTTGACCAACACGCTGGAGCCGTCTGGGCTGGTTTCGGGTTCGAACAACACGTCGAAAGGTTGCTCCAGGACACGATCGTCCACGACCAGGACCCGCCTGCCGTTCCGGTCGGCCCGCGCAATGAGTTCACCGCCAGGCGCGAAGATGGGGGGCCAAACCATGTCGAACGTTTCCCGCCACTGCTTGCCGTCGATGGCCACAGACCACCTGTCGCCGCTCTTGACCACCGCGGCCACGTGGCGGCCGTCCGGGGAGAACACGGGCCGCTCGACCAGGTGCGTCCAGTGGGCCGGCCACGGCCTGTCGTCCACGACCACGGTCCACCGCCCGAACGAGGTGGCGGCCACCGCCGCGACATGTTCCCCGTCAGGGGAGAGCACCTGCTGCCACAACTGGACATAGGGCGTCTTCCAGAGCGGCTCGCCGTCTTCGTACAAGAACCAGTGGCCCCCGGAGCGAACCGGCGCGATCGTTTGTCCACCCTTCCCGAAGATGGGCTCCCACACGCAGGAGAAACCTGCCGGCCACTCCTTGCCGTCCACGCAAATCGTGTAGTCGAGGATGTCCCGGCGTACCTGTGCGGCCACTTTCGTGCCATCCGGGCTGAAGATGGGTGTCCACGTGTTGAGGTAGTTGGCCGGCCAGGCCGCGCCGTCCACGGCGACGCTCCACGTTCCCCGGGCGAACGTGAAAATGTCGGCCTCTTTCAGCTCCACGGTCTGAACAGTCACCGCAGCGCTGCGGCCGCCGGGCGACAAGGCAAAATCCCGAAGCGAAATGAACCCCTTTTCCCAGGGCCGGTCGTTCTGGACGACCCTGTACTCGAAATCCTTCTTCGCCAGGACGGCAACCACGTCGCCGCCCGCGCTGAACCTGGGATCCCACACATACTCGAATGTACTTCCCCAGGTCTCCCCCTCCACCATCATGGTCCACTCGTCGTCGTCCATGACAATGGCTGTCAACCGATCCCCGGGCGTGAACCGGATCATCCACACCTTCTCCCAGGTCCGGTCCATCAACGCCCCGTTCACGGCAAGGGAGAACTTGCCCTCCTCTATCAACACCGGCGCCGCGACCCGTTCTCCATCGTGACTGGCCACGTACTCGTGGACCTGCTGGACGCGCCCTTCCACATCCGTCAGTTCGGCCACGTCACGCTTTCCGATGTTCCAATCCCACTTGGACTTGTCAGACATGCGGAAGCTCCCTTGCACTCCGTGGCCCATGGTAGCCGAATGCGCGGCAGGGCCATGCCGTGACATCAATACCAACCAGTTCTATAGACAATAGAGTCGATTGCAGACATCGATT
>JAJRTE010000108.1 GCA_024278455.1 Myxococcota bacterium | reverse complement strand
TCCGGGCTCGACCTTCCGGAATAGCAGGGCACCGTGCGTCGTGGGTCGCGGGTCGTGAGTCGCGAGTCGCGAGTCGCGAGTCGGCAAGATCAATGAACGACTCTCGACGTGCCGCGTCGGCCTGGTGTTCTTCTGCCAACAGTCCCTCGAGTCCAACTGGGGAGGGCCGGATCGGTGCGCTCTCCGGGGGCTGGTCGCCGGCGGCGCCATTCGCCACGCACTGGTCGTTGCGGCCTTCGACGGGCTCGAGCTGTACCGGGCAGGCATGGCAGGGCGCGGGTAGCATGCGCGATGCCCGGAGCCATCCGCGCTGTCCAGAACCTGAGCAGTGTCGCTGCGAACCGATGCCGTTGAAACAGGATTTCCCCAGATTCCACGCCGAATCACGCCCTGGGAGGCGGGAGCCACAGCCTACTTGGAGCGGATTCCACCCCAGACCGACTACGACGCAAGAGGAGGAGAAAGCAGACAGTAGGAGCCTGTCACAACAGATCGGTGACTCCCGAGGACTTGCGCGATAATCGCTTTGTCCATAAACACAACCTGGGAGCCACCATGGCCAGCATACCACAGCCACACCTGTTTGCGTGGAAAGAAGTCGGTGCAGCGAGCGACCTGGCGAGGCTGCTCTCTTGATCGCACGGGGTGCGGGGACCCGTTCGCAGCCTCGAAATCCCCGGAAGCACGGAGCCGCAAGTACTCCCATCTCCCCCAAGACCCTCGCAGCGCACCCTCCTCGACGATACCCCTGCATGACCTCTTCCGTTGCGTTATAATAAGACCCAGTACCTCCGCGATCCAGTGGGATCGACTCGGGCTACGAAGAGGAATGGGAACATGACCGTGTACGAATACGAGGAGGACACCGAGTCCACGGTGTTGACCCGGCGCAAGCCAAAGACACGCAAGCCACGAATGTATAAGGTGATTCTCCACAACGACGACTACACGAGCATGGATTTCGTCACTGGCGTACTCGAGACGATCTTTCACAAGCCGCCGGTAGTGGCCACGCAGATCATGCTCCAGATCCATCGCAAGGGGCACGGTGTATGCGGCATCTATCCGCGGGACGTGGCCGAGAGCAAGGTGAAGCAGGTGGAAGCGCGCGCGGCGGAAGCCGGTTTCCCCTTGCTGTGCACAATGGAAGCGGCATGACACCG
Source organism: Myxococcota bacterium (assembly GCA_024278455.1). GTDB lineage: Bacteria > Myxococcota_A > UBA796 > JAJRTE01 > JAJRTE01 > JAJRTE01. Next base: position 9,225 of record JAJRTE010000108.1, on the reverse strand, counting down.
GTCGTGCCGACAGGACGGCAACGATGGTAAGGTTCTCGATAGAATTGGAAATGGGAGTGTTCACGGCGATACGGGAGGCCAAGAGCCGCCGTCACGAGTTCGTGTCGCTCGAGCATCTCCTCTACGTGCTGTTGTTCGACAAGGGGACCGCGCGGATCATACGTGGCGCGGGTGGTGACGTGCGGAGGCTGCGGGAGGAACTCAACAAGTTCCTGAAGAGCACCTACGCGGCGTTGCCGGAGGGCACGGAGGTGGAACCGGAGCGCACGGTCGCCCTCAAGCGCGTGCTGCACCGTGCCTACCTTCACGTCCAACTCTCCTCCCGCACCGAAGTGACGACGGCCGATGTGCTGGTGTCTCTTTTCCAGGAGACCGACTCCCACGCCCTCTACTTTCTGGAGAGCCACGGTGTCACCCGGCTGAAGCTGCTGCGCTTCATCTCCCACGGCGCCCGTGATTTCCCGGAGGACGAAGAGGACGAGGAAGAAAGCGATGTCGCCGGCGCCGGTGACGAGGAAGAGGAGGGACACTCCAAGAAAAAGCGCGATCCGCTGGCAGCCTACACCACCAACATGATTGAACGGGCGAAGCAGGGGGAAATCGACCCGCTGATCGGTCGGGAAAGGGAGTTGGAACGGACGATCCAGATCCTGGGCCGACGCCGCAAGAACAACCCGATTTTCATCGGCGACCCGGGCGTGGGCAAGACCGCGCTCGCCGAAGGGCTCGCACTCCGCATCGCCCGCGGTGAGGTGCCCGACACGCTTCGCGATGCCGAGATGTTCTGCCTGGACCTGGGTGGACTCCTGGCCGGAACCAAGTTCCGTGGCCAGTTCGAGGAGCGGATCAAAGGCGTCATCGCCGCGCTCGAGAAACGGGAACATGCCATACTGTTCATCGACGAAATCCACCAAGTCGTGGGAGCCGGCGCCACCTCGAGCGGGACCATGGACGCCTCGAACCTCCTCAAGCCCTCGCTGGCTGCCGGCAAGCTGCGGTGCATCGGCTCCACCACGTACCAGGACTTCAAGCAATCCTTCGGCCGCGACCGGGCGCTCGAGCGGCGGTTCCAGAAGATCGAACTGGGGGAGCCCACCGTCGAGGAGGCCAAGGCCATTCTCCACGGGGTGAAGAAGTACTACGAGGCTTTTCATAACGTGTTCTACGGGGACGACGCCATCGATGCTGCGGTCACCCTGGCGGCCAAGCACGTCCACGATCGCTGCCTGCCGGACAAGGCGATCGACGTGATCGACGAAGCGGGGTCGGCGCTGCGTTCAGGGCTCACCGGGGCTCGCGGTCCGCAGACGCCAGCAAGCAACCCCCCAGACCCGCTGGATCCAGACGACCATCAACTGGACCTGGCCCTGTTCGGAATCGGCGCCATTTCCCCCCGGAGCACCGGTCGGATCTCCGCCTCCCGCACGCAGGGTTCCGAGGAGCCCATACCGCCGCCGCTGCATGTGACTGCGCACCACATCGAAGAGATCGTGGCCAGGATGGCCAAGATCCCGGCCAGGACGGTGAGTACGTCCGACAAGGAGCGCCTCGCGAGCCTTCGCGACGGGCTCCGGGCCAACCTGTTCGGGCAGGACCACGCCATCGACGAACTCATCCGGGTGATCATGCTCTCACGCGCTGGGTTGACCCGTGCTGACAAGCCCGTGGGCTCTTTCCTGCTCGCCGGCCCCACCGGCGTGGGCAAGACCGAACTGGCACGGCAACTGGCAGACCAGTTGGGCGTCGAATTCATCCGGCTCGACATGTCGGAGTACATGGAAAAGCACGCCGTTGCCCGTCTCATCGGTGCGCCTCCGGGCTACGTCGGCTTCGACCAGGGAGGACTGCTCACCGACGCCGTCCACAAGACGCCCCATTGCGTGGTCCTCCTGGACGAGATCGAGAAGGCCCACCCCGAGGTGTTCAATATTCTCCTGCAGATCATGGATCACGCCTCCCTGACCGACAACAACGGCAGGAAGACCGACTTCAGCCACGCCGTCGTCCTGATGAGTACCAACGCCGGCGCGCGGGACCTCCAGAAATCCTCCCCCGGGTTCGCATCGCCATCGCCAGGCGCGGACGCCGACAGGGCACGGAGCGAGATCGAACGGATCTTCAGCCCGGAATTCCGGAATCGCCTCGACGGCACACTGGTCTTCAACCCCCTCGACCCCGCGACCATGACCAGAATCGTCGACAAGTTCGCCCGTGAACTACAGGACATGCTCGACGAAAAGGGCGTGCGGCTCGAGCTGGATGACAAGGCCGTCACCTGGCTCGCCGAAAAAGGCTACGACCCCAAGATGGGCGCACGCCCCCTCGCTCGCCTGTTCCAGACGACCATCAAACAGGTGCTGGCCGAACAGATACTGTTCGGCGCGCTCGCTCGAGGGGGCACGGCGCGGGTATCCGTCGGCGAGAACGGCGAACTCAGCTTTCACTACATCGAACCGGCCGGCGGTGAGAACCACCAGGACGACGAGATATCACCGATCGATACAGGCGCCCCGGCAGGAGACGGCGGGACGGAGGCAGTCCCGATGGAAATGGAATGACCCGGGCCGGCAGGACTGCGACGACAGGCAAGACACCCCCGGATGCGCATCACGCCCACCGTGTGAGGAACACCGTGCCCTACTCGGAACGCTTCGAGGACGCGCTCGTCTTCGCCCACAGGCTGCACCGCGAACAGACACGCAAGGGATCACGGACCCCCTACGTCACCCACCTGCTCGCCGTCGCCGCGATCGTCGGTGAGAACGGCGGCGACGAAGACCAGGTGATCGCAGCACTCCTGCATGACGCGGTCGAGGACCAGGGGGGAACGGCGACCGCTGCGGCGATCGAACAACGGTATGGTGCCCGAGTCTCCACCCTCGTCCGCTGGTGTTCGGACAGCCTCGAGACACTCAAGCCCCCGTGGCGCAAAAGGAAGGAGGCGTTCCTGGACCAGCTCGATGCCGCCCCCGAAGAGGCCCTGCTCGTCGTGCTGGCCGACAAGATCCACAACGCCTGGTCGATTGTGGCCGACCTGGAGACCGACGGTGACGACGTGTGGGCACGCTTCCGCGGTGGCCGGGACGGCACCCTCTGGTACTACCGCAGCGCCGCAAGCGTTCTGCGAACCCGGTCTTCCTCGAGGCTCGTCCGCGTCCTCGACCGGCTCGTCGCACGTATGGAGAAGCTCGCCGGCTCGGCCCCACAGGCGATGTGACGAGTGCCTTGCCATTGGGCTGCCCGCGCGGCCTCTCGAGGTCGCCCGGGGCACAAGCGCCGCCAGCCGCTTCCGGCACATCCTGGACGCCGGAAGATACGCACAGGGAAGGATGGCACGGCTGCTACTGCGGCTGATTCAGTGCCTCTTTCAATACCGCACTGGGTTTGAAAGTCAGGACGCGCCGATCGGTGATCGTGATTTCCTCGCCGGTCTGCGGGTTGCGCCCGATACGGGGCTGCTTGCGCCGAACCACGAAATTCCCAAAACCCGAGATCTTTATCTTCTCACCCGTCTCGAGAGTCTCCTTGATGGTCTCGAAAACGAGTTCGACCAGCTCGGCCGCCTCCTTCTTGGAGAAACCGACCTTTTCATATATGGCTTCGACTATATCCGCCTTGGTCATGTGCATCTCCCGTGTGGATGACAAAGGGCTCGAAAGTGATTTCGGCAAATGATGGCTGAACTTATCCAACCCGGGGCGGAACGTCAAGCCCGGAAATGCATGACCGGGCAAATTCTTCCACCAACCGGGACCGGCGGTTCCATGTTGCCATCGATGTGTGCGGAAGTCAATTCTTTGTGTGTGAGGGAAACGGATGACATGCCGCACGCGGGGGGGGGGCGGGGGGGAAACCTCTTTTCACCTGCCGATGAGATGCTAGGATCTATGCGGCTATGCGGCAACGGGTGGCCCGCGGATCGATGACCCTGTACCGGCGAGGTGTGACATGCGACGTGGATCCTTGACTTTCCTGCCCGGCTCTTCTACCCGGCACCTTGTGACTTCACTGGCCCTTGTGTCGTGTCTCGGCCTGACCGTCCCGGCGGCCGCGGCCGGAGGCCATGCCCTCGATCGAACCAGTGGGGCGCCCGCCGCCCTTTCGCCGCGTCCGGACGACGCGAGCCGCGATGCGACCGGGCTGACGGCCGGTTTCGCGACCGTGGACATGACCTGGCGGGCGGGTGCGAAGCCTGGCCAGGTTGGCACGGAAGCCGACACCGCGGCGATGATCGAGCTGTGGCGTGGCCTGGGCAAGGTACTGCTTCACGGCTATCACTACCAGACCCTCGATCGGCCCGTGGTGTTCCTCGAGTACGCCACGGCGTGGACTCTGGACCACCTCGAGGCCCGTGTGGCCGACATACGTTACGACGTCTATAACACGGTGTTCGAACCGGGCCGCGGGCTGCACACGCGCGCCACCGCCAAGGCGATGGTCCTGGCTGACGGCGAAGACAAGGTGGCAGTCGTGCGGGCCGATCTCTACCTCATGCAGAAGCACATCTGGCGCCGAGTGACGGAGCTGGTGGCGGAGGAGACCGGTATTCCCCCGGAACACATCCTCATCGCGGCCACCCACAACCACTCCGCGGCGGACGCGGCGTTCACCGCGGCCGGCCTCGCCTCCTTGGCCGACGATTTCGATCCTCGCCACTTCGTCTGGATAACCCACCGGATCGCGGAGGCCATCATCGCGGCAGACCGGGTGCGGGTTCCGGCGAGCATGGGTGCCATCCGGAGCACGCTGCGAGCGGTCCAACGGAACGTCATCGGCCCGGCGACGGGCCAGGCGATCCCGCCGGGAGGGACCGAACCGGTGGACGTCCCCGCGGGCTACCCTGTCGACTTCTTCGACGACGCGCTCTGGATCCTCTATTTCAACGACTTGTCGAGCGGGGAGCGCATCGGCGCCTACGTGGTGTTCGGCATGCACCCGGAGAGCCTCGAGGACGGTCACGGCCTGCTGTCCTCGGATTTCTTCGGTCCCATGGAAGCCGGGCTCGAGAAACGCTGGGGGTGCCCGGTGATGTGGTCTCCAGGCGCCCTGGGAGACGTGGAGCCCGACAACGGGACCAACACCGGCACCGACTACTGGCGCGAGGACTTCGCGGTACTCGATCAGCAGGTCCAGGTCCTGGTGGATGCCATCGGGCCGGTGCTCGAGACCCCGTCGGCGACCGACCAGGTGCTGCCTTCTCGCAACGACATCGACGTGGACGCCCGCCTGCGGCTGTTCGCCGGCCCTCCCAACACCAACTACCCTGGCCCGAATCCCTGGATGCTGCCGGTGACCGAATACCTCTCTCCCGAGTGGCCCATCACCTGTGTCAGGGCGATGACCGAGACAGCCAACCTGGTGCTCCAAGCGGTGCGCCTCGGCGACGTCCTCCTCCTGGGCTCGCCGAGCGAAGTGACGACCGACATGGCCCTGCACATCCGCAGCCGGGTCGACGACGTGGAAGGCGACCTCTACCAGGGTTACGTCTGGCCGGATGCCGAACCCTGGGTCGCAGACTACGTCGACCAGAACTTCGACGACAGCGAACTCACTGCCGGCGAAGGCTTCGCCATGCCCATCGTCCTGAGCCAGGTCAACGACTGGATGGGCTACATGGTGACGCGGTGGGAGTTCGACAACCGCAACCACTACCGGCAGAGCCTCACGCTGTACGGTGACGAGACCGCGAACTACCTGGCGGCCTCCTTCGAGGGCCTTGCCAGGGAACTGCGCGGAGAACCCGCCGTCTACTCCGCATGGGACGACCCGTCGTGGGCCGACCTGGACCTCGAGGATGACGTGTATGCCTTCGTGGCCGACCTGGACGGCTGGGTCTCGGACTGGGCCAGGGACATCCCCCCCTCCGACCCGTTCCTCGTCGGCAGGGTGCTGCAGGACCCGTGGCTCGAGGACGACGGGGAGATGCACGTCCCGGCGGTCCACTTCCAGTGGGGAGGTGGCACATCCGACCTGGGCTTTCCCCGCGTCATCGTGCAGCAGGACGTCGGTTTCGGGGTGTGGGAGGACGTGATCGACGAGACCGATCCCCACCTGTGGTTGCTCTACCGCTCCGGAGGCTACTGGGAGGCCGTCTGGCACCTCGTCGATCCGTCGTGGCAAGGCAATTTCCGGTTCCTCGTCACCGGCGTGTCTCGAGGCACCGTCGCCGGTGTTTCCGACCCGGACCCGCTCTGGGACCCGGAGGGCATGAACCGCACCTACCAGGTGGTGAGCCTGTCGATTTCCGTGCCCTGACGGACGGGGACACCATCCTCCCACCCCTGCTCCCGTCAGCCGTTGGCGCGACCTGCCCGTCGAAACGCCCTCCATGTCCGTCCGTGGCGCCCTTCCCCGGTTTGACAACAGGCGGACGGTAGGGTAGCGTACCTGGATGAGAATGCGCCGCGTTCCAGGCGACCATCACCGGCCCATCGCCTGGCGTGCGCTGCCCCCTGTTGCCTGCCCCGGGGATGACGTATGAACCAGGAAGGTCACTCCTACGAGCACTATCGCCGCATCATCGAACACTGCCTCGAGACCTATGCCCGGCAGCGGAACCTGGTCGCACGCCGGAGGGCCACGACCGCGTCGGAACTCGATTTCGAGCTGTTCCTCGCCGCCTACCGGGCCATGGAGATCGACGGCGCCAGCGACGAACGAGAGGAGCTACTCCTGGCCGCGTTCGCCGAGTATCTCGGCTGGCCGCCGGACAAGGTGGACGCCCTTCGAGACCGCGCGGACCGGCAGCGGCTTCGCAGGCTTTCCGACTTCGTCCTGCTCCAGGCTTACCCGGAACTCGGCGTCACCGCGTTCAAGCTCGCCTATGCCATGAGCCGGATCGACGGAACGGTCCACGAGGACGAGGCGGTTTTCATCGCCAATCTCAAGGCCCACCTGTTCTCCGGCGGCAACAGGAGCCTGGCCGACCAGGAAGAACGCGCCGTGGACAGCCTGTTCGACGGTGGCCATGCAGCAGGCGGCTCGAGTCCCGGCGGAGGGCTTCCGGGGAGCGACATCGGGACGAACGGGGAGCCCGTTGCTGCGAAGAAGGAGGACCGGGCCGATGACAGAGCCGCGGGGGAGGATGCGCCGCCCGAGGAGAACCTCGATGACTGCCTCTCAGAGCTGCACGACCTGGTGGGACTTCGGCCGGTCAAGGAGGAGATCGAGCGGTTGGTGCGCTTTCTCCAGGTGCAGCAGAAGCGCCGGGACTATGGGCTGCCGGTCCAGCGAATCTCCCTTCACATGGTGTTCACCGGCAATCCGGGCACGGGAAAGACCACGGTGGGTCGCCTGGTCTCCAGGCTGTTCCGCGCCATGGGGATCCTCGCGTCGGGCCACCTCGTGGAGACCGACCGGTCGGGCCTTGTCGGATCCTACGTGGGACACACCGCCCCCAAAACCCTCGAGGTCGCCCGCAAGGCGCTCGACGGCGTCCTGTTCGTGGACGAAGCCTACGCGCTGACTCGAGGCTCGGACAGCGATTTCGGCAAGGAGGCCATCGACACGCTGGTCAAGTTCATGGAGGACCACCGCGACCGGCTGGTCGTCATCGTCGCCGGGTACCAGGACGAGATGCGCGCATTCATCGCGTCCAATCCCGGACTCAAGTCACGCTTCGCCACCGTCATCCATTTCCCGGACTATACCGTACGCGAGCTGGCCGCCATGTTCGAGCGGTTGTGCGAACGCAACGGCTACGAACTCACCCCGGAGGCCCACGACACCCTCGCACGCCATCTCGAGGACGCTGTCGCATCGGCACAACAGGGGTTCGGAAACGGTCGCCACGTGCGCAACTTGTTCGAGGACGCCATCAAGAACCAGGCGTTCCGGCTGGTCGCCGGGGACGCCGACGTGACGAAAGAGAACCTCGTCGAACTGCTCCCCGAGGATATCGTTTCCCGGTGACGGCCGCGTTCCACATCCGCATGGAGGAGAAAGCGCTTCGAGATGTCCCGGGGAGTCCCGCGACCTCGGTTCGGAGAGTGTTTTCCAAGACGCGGCGAGAGGGGAGCGGGCCGGATCGGGGTGTGGTTCATGGCGCGCTCCTTGCTTGCCGCCTGTGAAGCGACCATTTCGCTCTCCATCGACCGGGTCTGTGCCCTCCCATGACAGCGCATCAAGGAGTTGGAGGGCGAGACAGCGGCCTGGGCCCTCCCTCCCGGGCAGCAGAACCAACCTACTGATGGGTCACGAGTCGCGAGTTGTGGGTCGCGAGTCGCCGGCGGTTGACAGCCCCGTCCTCGTCTCCTTGGTCCCATGAACTCCTCCTCAACGCCTATCATGGCATGACCAGACGCTTGGAGTAGCCGTTGTTCGTGGGGAGTTACGGCGCGCCCATCGTTGCCGTATCCCCCCAAACCCCAGGCATGACGGGGAATCCGAAGAGACGCGCATCGGCCATGGTGAGCATGGAAGGAGGCAGGATCAGCGACGGCGCCCTGCGCGACGTCTCAAGAGCGAACTCGCGCCAAGTATCAGCCCGGCGATGACGGGGCCGCCTGAAGCATGGCCTTGAGAGGTACCTGTCGCCGACGACAGCCTGGACACCTCGCCGCAGGCGGGTGGAGATTCGCAGTCCTCGGGAAGTTGTTCGGGGTTGTAGATGTCGGGGCAATTGTCCACGTCGCCGCACACACCATCCTGGTCCCGGTCGTTATGAGGATCCAACGGACAGGGATCGACATCGCCGCACAGGCCGTCCGCGTCCGCGTCGTCGTCTGGATCACGGGGACAGATGTCACAGGCGTCCCCCGCGCCGTCGCCGTCCAAGTCCGCTTGCTCGGGATTGCTCACCTCTGGGCAGTTGTCCACGTCGCCGCAGAACCCGTCCCCATCGGCGTCGTCGTCCGGGTCGTGGGGGCAGAGGTCGCAGGCGTCCCCCGGGCCGTCCCCGTCCGAATCCGACTGCCCGGGATTGGCGACGGCGGGGCAGTTGTCCTCCACCTCGCACACGCCATCCGCATCGGCGTCGTTTTCGGGATCGAGGGGACAGACATCGCAGGCGTCGCCCTGGCCGTCGCCGTCGGTATCGGTCTGATCCAAGTTGGCCGTTGCCGGACAGTTGTCCACGTCGCCGCACAGGCCGTCCGCGTCCGCGTCGTCGTCCGGATCGAGCTGACAAGGGTCGCACAGGTCGCCCTGCCCGTCGGTATCCTGGTCCGATTGATCGGGGTTGGCCACGTCGAGGCAATTGTCTGTTTCCCGGCACACGTCGTCCTG
>JAJRTE010000107.1 GCA_024278455.1 Myxococcota bacterium | reverse complement strand
CCCCCCCCCGCCGGCACCACCCCCGACCCTGCCCCCACCCCGCCGTCACCCCCCCCGAAACCCGCCCCCCACCCCGCCGTCGCACCCCCGAACCCGCCCCCACACCGCCGTCACAACCCCGAACCCCTCCCCCACACCGTCGTCGCGACCCCAACACCCCCAACGAAATACGCCAAACACGAGGAACCCTTGTTTGCCACGCAACGACGCCGGTTACTTCAATACAATCTCAACATTTGTCGGCTACAGTCTCGCCACGTACCCGCTATCTCCGGACGCGGACCCTCACAGGTGCGAACGTGCGTGTCGAACGTGGTAACATGATGGCGTCACCGATATCCAGCACCCTGTTTCGCATTGGCCAACGTTCCACCCTCGCCTGGTGCCTGTCGACGCTGCTCACGGCTGCCGTTTCGTGCTGCCTATCCGCGTGTGCCGAGGCGCCGGCGGAAGTCAGCGAGGAGAAGGCCCGGCCGGTTCGCATACAGCGCGCAGTGCTGGAGAAGCGTCCTGTCCAGCTTCGCTACATCGGGACGACCAGTTCGGAATCCATTCGAAAGCTTGGCTTCAAGGTCGGGGGGAGAGTTGCGCGTGTCTTCGTGGACAAGGGGGTGCACGTCGAGCCCGGCCAGAAACTCGCCCAGCTCGACACCCGCGACCTTGCCCTGGCGGCTCGAGCCTCCAGGCTTTCGCTGCGCAAGGCGACCAAGGCCTGGAACGACGCCCGGTCGTTCTTCGAGAAGATCGAGGAGCTGTACCGGGAGGACGCCCGACCCCAACTCGACTACGACCGCGCGCGCCTGAACCGTGACATCACCAAGGCCACGATGGAGCAGGCTCGAGTCGACTATCGGCTGCGGCGGCGCATGCTGGCCGATTGCACCTTGCGCGCCGACGCAGCCGGTTTCGTGGTGGACGTGCTGAGCAAACCGGGCGAGATGGTGGGTGCCGGGTTCCCGGCCGTACTGCTGCGCACCGAGCAACAGATTGTCACGGCCGGCGTGAGCCAGCAGGACGTCAAGCGGCTCGAGGTGGGCATTCCCGTGCACGTCTCGATCGACGACCTCGAGGGGGAGGGCCGGGTCATCAACATCGGGCAGGTCCCTGACAAGCAGAGCCGCACCTACACCGTGGAAGTGGAACTGACCGGGGCCATGGCGGAGCAGTCGTTCTACATCGGCTCGATTGCTCGAGTTGCCTTCGACGTCGGCGAGACCGAGGGGGTGTGGGTCCCGATCCAGAGTGTGCTGACCGATGGGGTCAACTACGTCTTCGTGGTGGAAAACGGCCGTGCGATCCGCAGAAACCTCGCGATCGGCAGCACCTCCGGCAATTTCGTCCTCGTGGACGGTCTCGAGCAGGGCGACCAGGTCATCGTGGAGGGCATGAAGAATCTCAAGGACGGTTACAAGGTGGCCATCCAGGAGGAGGAGGCGCACGACGCGCCGCCGCCGGACCCCACCACCGGTTGAACTCTGCTCGAACGGCTTTCAGGATGGAGATTCGGTCAATGCGGAACGGTATCCTTTCACCTGTCGCCGTCGCGCTTGTCGCCGTGGCCGGGACCCTTTTCGTTTCCGGCTGCGAGCGGTACTACGAATGCGAGATATCGGGCTACATTCGCGACGACGTGTCCGAGGAGGGCGTCAACAAGGCCACCGTGAAGGTCTTCTTCGACAACGGTGACGAAACGACCTTCCAGCAGACGCTGACCCAGACCTACAACGGGGAGGACGGATTTTTCGTCTTCCGCCGCGTCGTCTGGAAGACCGACCAACCGCTCTTCGGCGACGAAGGAGACCTGCACGACATCCGAATCGAGGTCGAGCACGAAGACTACCAGCCCTACAGCAATGACGTGCGCGTCGTGTCAGGCGCGGCAAACTCGGTGGGGGACATTCACCTGCTCCGGGCTTTCTTAGTCAGTGAGACCGTGGACGGTCGTGTCCTGGATCGTGAACTGGACGAAGATGGCGAGCACCCCGGTATCAACGGGCTCAGGGTCGAGTTATACGTCCCCGACGTGGACATCGACACCGGGGAGGCCGCGCGGGAGTGGGTGGACACGCACAACCCCGACGACTATGCCAACACGGCCACGGACGGAGACGAGGCGGGCCACTTCACGTTCAACGATGTCCAGTGGTTCGTGCCCGGGGAGTACCCCGAGGGGGACGACGAACGCGGGACCCCCTGGAAGATCATCCTTCGCGTGGACGACACCGACTACTTCGAACTCCTCGAGTACGGCCTCGAGATCCTCTCCGGCGAGACCGGTTCCACCCTCGAGGACATCTATATCGACAAGAAGAACTACACCGGCGGGCTCGAGGGGTGGGTCGTCGACCCGACCACGGGCGATGGCATCAACGGTGCACGGGTGGAAGTCTACGTCCCCGACGTTCCGCTCGCCTCTCGAGATGATGTCCTGGCATTCGTCGACGACAACGATCCGGATCGCACGGGAACGACCCAAACCAACAGCGACGAGGAGGAGGACGGCTACTTCGACATCGAGGGGATTACCTGGGAGATCGAGGACCCTCCCGACCCGGAACAGCCCCACCAGCGCAAGGATGTCATCGTCCGCGTCGACGCCAACGACTACATGGAGTACATCTTTTACGACGACCCGGAGCTGCCCGGCTTCGAACCCGTGGTCACCCTCGTGTCCAACGACACCGTGGCCATGGACCGAGACATCGAACTGGTTCTCACCCATTTCGTGTCTGACATCGAAGGGTACGTCCGCACCACGCCCGGGGCGGAGGATACTGGCGAGAACGGGGTGCGCGTCAGCCTCTATTACGACCCCGACGACCCAGACCTGAGCGAACTCGAGAACTTCGACCCTGACACGGCCGACTTCACGGACCGAACCACGACCGGCAACACCGAGGTGGCCGACGAGACCTTCGCCGGCTACTTCCAGTTCAACAACATCAACTGGGACAACGACAACGGCGGCGCACTGGGCAACGGCAAGGACGAAATCGTCATCATCCTCTTCTCCATCGGGATCGACTTCTCGAGCTTCGAGGGCAACACCGACCCCAGGTGGCAGAAGTTCGTCATCACCTCCACCGACGAGGATGACGTATTCGTCCTCCCGGACCTCCCCTACAACCCGGAGAAGACCGGTTTCACCGCAAGCTGCGAGGGCTACGTCCGGACCACGCCCAACGACCCCGACACCGGCGTCAACGGCGTCAAGCTCTCGGTCTACTACGACGAGGACGACCCCGACCTGAGCGAACTCGAAACGTTCGACCCCGGCACGGCACGCTTCTCCGACGTGGTCACCACGCGCAACCAGGTCATCTCGGACCTGGTCTACCCAGGCTATTTCACTGTCTCCGGCCTGGAGTGGGAGAATCCATCGGGCGGCTCCCTCGAGAACGGGGAAGACCAGCTCACCATCATCCTCTACTCGGATCACGTGGATTTCTCCAGCGCACCGGGAAATACCGATCCCCACTGGCAGCGGTTCGTCCTCGTGTCCGGTGACGCCGGAAACGTTCTTCCCGACTTGCTCTACGCGGAATAGGTGGCCGTGCGCGCTATGCATCGACGAATCCCGCAACTTCCCGGGATACTTCCCTGGCTCCCGGTCGCCCTTCTCCTCGTTGCGCCGAGTGCGCGAGCCGCTGCCCCGGCGCCGGCGCAGGACATCGGCGCCGCCATCCCGGACTCGAGCGGCCGTGGCGACACCCGGAAGGATCCTGCCGGGAGTCCGGGCGGGGCGCCCTCGCCCGATCCCGCGGGCTCCTATCGCCCCTGGTCCCTCGAGGACTGTCTCGAGGCTGCCTTGACCCATTCTACCGAAGTCGTGCAGAAGCAGTTGGACGTGGGCATCGCCAGGGCCCAGGTGGCCGAGGCGTCCGCGGCGCGGCTGCCCCATTTTACCTGGCAGACCCAGGTCCTGGGCATGACTCCTTTCGTGGACGCCATCGTCCTGCGGGCCGGCACCTACGGCGAGATCTCCATCCCCACCGTCCCGAATTTTGGGAGCACGACCTACATCCCGCCACCCAACATCACCGTGTTCGACGGAATGCCCGGAAAGTACATCACCACGGCGGTACAGATGGTTCAACCGCTGTACACGGGGGGAAAGATCGTCGCCGCCATTCGGATGGCAAGGCTCAACCACCAACTCGCCCTCGGACAACTCCTCGAGACCGCGTACCAGACTGCCTATTATGTCAAGCAGCTCTACCTCGGTATCCAACTCGCCGAAGCATCGAGGTCCTTGCTCGACACGATGCGCCAGGAGACGACCCAGATCCTCGAGGACACCCGTTCCATGCGGGCGCAGGGGTTGGTGGCCACCTCCGATGTCCTCGAGGCCGAAGCGGGCCTGAAACAGCTCGAGGAAGAACTGGCGAACACCACTGCTCGACTCGTGGAAGCACGGGAATCGCTTCGCCTTTTGACCGGCGCCACGCGCGATGACCCCATGACGATCGCGCATGCACCGCCCTCCCCCGCTCCGCCCCGCTTGCCGCCGGAAGAGACCCTGGTCGCCAACGCGCTCGCCAGGCGGCCTGTGCTACGCAGCAGGCAGGTGCAACAGGACATTGCCAAGGCCAACGTCGCGTATCGCAAGGGAGACCGCCCCTTCCGTCCTGTGCTCGGGTTGAGCGTGGAATACGGTGCTCGAGGCGACCGTTGGCCCGGACTCCAGACCAACTGGACCATGGAGTGGGACGACTACTACACCGCCGCGGCCCAACTCCAGGTGAACCTCTTCGACGGGGGCGAATCCGCCGCTCGAGTCCGGCAGGCCCGCCTGAAGCAGCAAAAGGCCGCTGCCGGGCTGGAGCAGACGCGATCGCTCGTCGTCAAGGAAGTCCGGCAAGCCAGAGCGGCGGTCGAATCGGCCTGGGCAGCCGTCTCGAGGGCGGAGGCTCGAGTCGCCGAGCACGAAGAGAAGCACCGGAGCGCAAGACTGGGCTTTGAAGCCGGCACGCTGGGACGGGCCGAATACCTCGCCGAATACATGGCCTGGTGCCAGGCACGTACCGAACAGCTCCTCGCCCGGTTCAACCTCGAGCAGGCCAGGCTGTCCCTCGAGCTTGCCACGGGCGCACTCCCACGTTCCCCGGAGGAGGTTCGGCGGGGCAGGGCGCAGGACGCCTGTCCGGGCGAAACTGGCCGTGCCGCCCCCGGGTCCGGACCGGCGGAAAGGGGGGCGGAATGAGCGCCCTCATCATGGCGGCACTGAAGAACCGCAAGGTCACGCTGCTTGCCACGGCGGTCGTGGTCGTCTACGGATTCATCGCCTACTACCTGATCCCCAAGCAGGAGAACCCGGATACATCGCCTCCTGTCGCCGTCGTGACGACCATCTACCCCGGCGCGTCGCCGGCAGACGTGGAGACCCTGGTCACGAACAAGCTCGAGGACGAACTTTCGCAGATCGAGGGCTTCGACTACATCCAGTCCTATTCCCGGAACAGTGTATCCATCCTGGTGCTGTTCCTGGAGATGGAGGCCGACGTCGAGAAGGGGTGGGCGGAATTGCGCCGGCGGCTGGATGACGTCGAATCGGAACTCCCGGAGCAGTGTCACAAGCCGGAAGTCAAGACCGACCTGGCCGATACCGCCGGGATGATCATCGCCCTGTCCGGAGACCAGTATTCCTATGACCAACTGGCCGATTTCGCCGAGGAGTTCAAGCGGGAACTGGCGACGATTCCGGGCATTTCCCGGTTCGACATCGAGGGGGAAATCAAGCGGGAGGTCAAGGTCGAAGTCCAGTACGAAAAGCTCAACCAGCACCGCACCTCCCTGGAGGACGTGCTCAACCTGCTCAAGATTCAGAACGTCTCCATTCCTTCGGGCTACCTTCAGAAGGACGGGGTGAAGATCAACGTCAGCACGCCGGGGACATTCGAATCGCTCGAGGACATTCGGAACACGATAGTGGACGTGTCCCGGGAGACCGGGGCGATCGTTCGTCTGAAGGACATCGCCCGTGTCTACATGGGGCTCGAGCGGGGTGTGAAGCGGATCCGGCAGAACGGAGAGAACGCGGTCCTGCTCGCCGGGTACTTCAAGCACGGGGAGAACATCGTGCTGATCGGGCACGAGGTCCGGGAGACCCTGAAGCGTGTCCGGCGGCGGCTGCCGGAAGGCCTGAAGGTCGACGAGGTGTTGTACCAGCCGGAGGACGTGGGGAAGGCGGTGAACGGGTTCATGCGAAACCTGCTCCAGGGCGTGATCCTGGTGATCATCGTCGTGTTCCTCGGGATGGGACTCCGCAACGCCATCGTGGTGTCCACGGCCATTCCCATCTCTATCCTGGCCACGATGGCGACCATGTACGCGGTGGACATCCAAATCCACATGGTGTCCACGGCGGGGCTGATCATCGCCCTGGGCATGCTGGTGGACAACGCCATCGTGATCGCGGATGCCGTCCAGGTCCGGCTCGACCACGGCATGCCGGCGATGAGAGCTGCCTTCGAGGGCGCTCGCGACTCTGCCGCGCCGGTGTTCAGCGCCACCTTGACCACGGTTGCGGCCTATGTGCCCCTGTTGATGATGCCTGGAGCGCCGGGAGATTTCGCCCGCCCGCTCCCCCTGGTCGTCATCATCTCGCTGACTTGCTCCTACATCGTGGCGATGCTGGTGACTCCTTCGCTGTCCACACTGTTGTTCCGGCCGCAGCGGACGGAAGGCTCCGGGCCCGGAAGGCTGCGACGCCTGTTCTACTTCCTGCTGAACGCGGGCATGCGCCGGAAGTGGGTCACCGTGGGCATCACGCTCGCGCTCGGTGCCGGTGCTTTCTATCTCCAGTCCCTGCTCGGCCTGAGCTTCTTTCCCCACGCGGACAAGCCATTCGCGCACCTCGAGATCCGGTCGGAAATCTCGGACATCGACCGGACGGACCGGCTCGCACGCCAGGTGGAGGGCGTCCTCGCCACGGTCCCCGAGATCACGAGCTACACCACCTCCATCGGGGAGGGACTTCCCAAGTTCTACGTCACGGTCGGCCAGGCCAGCCAGTCCGACGACTACGCCCAGATCATGTTCCATTTCGACCTGGACGCGAGCGACCGCTTTTCCACAGCCGAGGATTTGGGTTTCTACCTCCAGCACACCCTCGATGCGCGCCTCTCCGGTGGCGAAGTGACGGTCAAGATGCTCGAACTGGCCGACGCGGCGGCGGCGCCCATCGTGCTCCGGGTCAGCGGCGACCGGCTCGACCGTATCCTGCAGGTGGCCGACACCCTGAAGGCCGCCATCCGGAACGTGCCAGGGACGGCCGACGTGGAGGACGATGCCGCGCACGAAGACCTCGAGTTCCGGGTCCACGTGGACAGCGACGTGGCCACCCATCTCGGGATTACCAAGTATGACATTCAACGACAGATCAACATCGCCCTCTACGGCGCCACCGCGACGGTATTCAGGACCAGCGGCAAAGAGTATGATGTCGTCGTGACCAGCGACATCGATTCACGCGAGGAACTGGAGAACCTGGCCATCAAGTCCCGATTCGCGAACACTCGAGCCCTGCTCAAACAGGTCGCGACCATCAACCTCGAACCGGTCCTGGAGAACATCACCCACTTCCGGCAGGCGCGCAGTGTGGCCGTGAAGTCCTGGGTGATACCGGGCTACAGCGCCCCGGAGTTGGCCGGGCTGATCGAACGGGACGTGCTGCCGGCCCTCGACACCGGCGGGGTTACGGTGACGTTCGACGGGGAGCGGGAGCGGATTGTCAAGAACTTCGGCAACGTTGCCGTCGCGTCGGCCTTCGCCGTGGTCGTGGTGTACTTGATTCTTTTCGTCCAGTTCAACTCGTTCACGCAGCCCCTGGTGATCCTGGTCACGGTGCCGCTCTCCGCGGTCGGCTCCGTGGTGGGGCTCTTCCTTTTCCAGCAACCCATGAGCTTCATGGCCATTCTGGGCATGGCGAGCCTGATCGGCATCGTGGTGAACAACGCCATTCTCCTTCTCGATTTCATCAACAAGGCCCGGTCCAGGGGGTACACCGTGCAGGAGGCCTGTGTCGATTCCGTCGCCAAGCGGCTGCGCCCGATTGGCCTGTCGACCACGACCACGGTCATGGGCCTGACCCCCATGCTGCTGTCCGGCCATCCGCTCTTCGTGCCCATGTCCGTTTCACTCATGAACGGGCTCCTGCTGTCCACGTTGCTGACCATGGTAGTCATCCCCGTGGTGTTTGCGCTGGCATTCGGGCGCAAGGGGGAGGTCTCGAGCGCGGACAGGGAGGAAGTGGACTGATCGAAAGGTGCGACGGCTCGTTCAGCGAGGTGGCTGATGGTGACAAACTCGATGCCGGTACGCATTCTCGTCGTGGAGGACGACCCGTCCATGGCCGCGGTCATCGTGAAGGGCCTGAAACAGGCCGGGCTCCAGGTGGAGCTGTGCACTCGAGGGGATACGGCACTCCAGGTGCCGTTGCGCCAGCCGTTCGACCTCATCGTGCTCGACCTGATGCTCCCCGGCATGAGCGGGCTCGAGCTTCTCGCCGCTTGGAGCGGTCGTATCGCGGTCCCCATCCTGGTCCTTACCGCCCGGACGGAACTCGAGGACCGCCTGAAGTGTTTCGAACTCGGGGCCGTGGACTATCTCCCCAAGCCGTTCTGGATGGAGGAACTCCTGGCGAGGATCCGGGCCAGGCTCCGCGTGCGCGAGCAAGCCCAGCCCCGTCGCATCGCCTGGGAGGACGTGGTCGCCGACCTGGACGCAAGGCGAGCGACACGCGACGGGGAGGACCTGGGGCTCACCGCCTACGAGTTCAACCTCCTGGCATACCTCCTCGAACGCCCCGGCCGCGCCATGTCGCGGACACAGATCGCCCGCTCGAGCTTGACAGCCGACGACGAGGTGGACAGCCGGACGGTGGACAGCCACGTGGCCAGGATACGGCGCAAGCTCGGTAGGCCCGCCGCCGACGCCATCCGGACCGTCTGGGGAATCGGGTACCGGTTCGACCCACCACCGACCGACGACAACCGGTCTCCCGGAGTGGACAAGACGGATGGGCCATCATGACCACGCCGCCGAAAGACTCGAACCAGACAGCGCAACCGCATGACCACGCGGACACCGAGCCGGCGACAGAGGAACGGCCGGCGCACGGAGAGCGCAAGCAACCGTCGCCCCCGGCACGCTCGCCCACCTCATCGCGTATCGTCGCCGCACTGACCCCGCGAGCCATCGCGATCGCCGCGCTTAGTTCCGCCCTTGCCCTCGGCGCCATGTACATGATCCTGGCCGAAGACGTCTCGAGGCTGACTGCCGAAATGGGGGCGGATTTCGCTCGAGAACTGATGTCCGCCGGCGACGGGCTGGGTTGCCGCACGGCGCCGGAATCGTGGGCCTTCACCCTGGCCAACGGCACCAGGGTCAACGCATACGACATCGAGGACCTCTCCTCGGCCTGTCCGGAAGCCCCGCCAATCGACCCGGCGCTGGTCGCGCCCATCACCGCGGGGGCAGACTACGCCTTCGGCATGACCGGCGCCGGTGACGCCCAGATAGTCTTCAGGGTAGCAGACGCCGGCCCGTGCAGCCTGCTCAGCCTGCGCTGGACCCCGAACCGGGAACGCCTGCGCGAGCGACGCCTGACGCTCGCCGCGGTCGTCGCCATTGCGCTGCTCCTGGTCATCGTATCAGGGATGCTCTGGACCGTCCGCCCGTTGCTCAAGCGGATTTCCGCCCTGGCCTTCGCTGCCCGCACCGTGGGAGATACCTCTTTTCCGGCCACCACGACGGGTCCACCCGACGAACTCGGCACGATCGAACGGGGTCTCCAGGACGCCCACCAGCGCATCCTCGAGGACCGCCAAGCCCTCAAGTCCAGGACGCGGGCACTGACACGGCATCTCTCCGACATCGCACACGACTTGCGCACCCCCATCAGCTCGCTGCAACTGGCGCTCGAACGGCTCTCCGCCGGGGACGACGAGGCCGACCGTTGGCTGGCGTCCGCCGTCGCCGACGCGGTCTACCTCGAGACCCTCACGGACAACCTCCGCCTGGCCACGCAGCTCAAGGAAGGCCTGCTCGAAGGACGGCCACAGCAGCGATCGAACCTGGTGGATGTCGTCGAGCGCGTGTGCAGCCGCATGGGCATGCTCGCCCGACACCGTCGGCTGTCCCTCGAAAACGCCCACCCGGACCGCGCGGTGTGGGTCGAGTGGGACCCGCTCTTCGCTGAACGGGCCTTGAGCAACCTGGTTCACAACGCCGTCCGGTATGGCGAACCCGATGGACACGTTGTCGTGATCCTCGAGGCGGACACCACACGATTCACGCTCGAGGTCGTCGATGACGGACCGGGCGTTCCCCCCTCGGAAATCGTGCGGCTGAGCGAACGGACGTTTCGCGGGGACAGTGCCCGGCAGCGGCATGTCCAGGGGACCGGACTCGGCCTGTCCATCACGGGGGAGCTGTGCGCGCGAGCCGGTTTCGACCTCACATTCGAGCCCCTGGAGCCTCGAGGCCTCCGCGCGGTCATCTCCGGTCACCGGGCCAGCGCGCCGGACACGGAGCCTTCCGGCCGCACGGCGTCACCGGAGTCGTGACAACGCCAGCAGAGCCCTCGAGAACGCAACAGGTATCAGAACGACAGGTTCAGCCCCACCTGGAAACGGATACCGGACATCGAAAGTTCCCCGACATCGCGGAACGTCAGCGGGGCCGACAGGGTGTAACCCGCCGATGTGTCGAGCCCCAGCCCCCAGGACCCTTGCATCGCACGGTTCCACCAGTCAGGTCGCGTCCTCTCGACCTCCCGCACCTTCTTTCTCGCAACCGCACCCCCGTCGCTGCTGTGCGGAAATGCCCAGGACTGCGAGGCCTGTTCCGGCGCTTCTTTTTGAACGGCCGCACGACCATCGTTGCCACGAGGAAGTATCCAGGACTGCGAGGCCTGTTCCGGCGCTTCTTCTTGAACGGCCGCACCACCATCGTTGCCACGAGGATGTATCCAGGACTGTGAAGCCTGTCCCGGCGCTTCGGCCCGTTGAACGGCTTCAGGCGAGACGATGGGAGGGGCGGGGCGGGGACTGAGCCCCTGTCCTGGTTCCTCTTCCTCTTGAACGGCCGCACCACCTTCGCTCTCCGCGGACCCGTGCACAGCACCGGTCTCTCCCTCCTCCACCGGTGCCTCCTCGCCCGCGGTCTCGACGGCAGCCCCTGCCACCTCGCCCTCGATCGACGGTGCGGCTCCGGCCGGCGAGTCAGCCGTCTCTGCACTGCCGCCCCGAAGAACGCCGGACGAAGCAACCGCCACCGGCTGGGAAGCAGCCTCGGGTGACACCGGCGCAGCAGCCGTCTGCTCGGGCGGAACCGCGGCTGGAGCAGCCGTTTCCCCCACAGCAGCGCCGCCGCCCGGACGCTTGATCACCCAGTGGATGCCGACCACCGCCAGGCCGCCGCCCGTAAACCCCCATCGCCGGGTCTTCTCCGCGGTGTAGTCAGGCTCCGCACCCTCGTCCACGGTCCCAGGATAGCTCCAACCGGTCATCTGGTCCTCGACACGGAGGTAGCCAGCGTAGCCCTTGGCCGAAACCGACACGTAAGGAACGACCCGCCGGTGAAACGGGGCCGACCAACGCAGTCCTGCCTCGAGACCGTGGAGATCCAGTGCCCCGTTCAGCATGGACGACGTGGACTGTTCCGACCAATCCGCCTCCAGCAAGTAGCCCCAGGTCGTGTTCTCCGTCCTGCCGAACTCGTAGCCGGCCGTCCAGGACAGGTTGGCGAATCCAAGGGAATTGGTGACGTGGAGCGTCATCATGTCGAGCGCCGCGTACGGCGATACGAGGTAGAAGCTCTCATCGGAGATACGCTGGTGGGTCGTTCCCACCTGGACTTCCGTGGCCCAAACGGGTGCGCCGACCAAGGCAAACAGCAGTGCGCCGCCTACGACGATGTCAACTCGTGCCATTTTCTCTATCCTCCCGGCGTTGCAGCCGATAGTTCATTTTTTGGTCACATCAATCCACCCGCCAGGAACCCATGGACAAACTGGACGAGATCGGGATCATTCACGGGAAACACACTCAGGAAACCCAGCGCGGCCTGGTGAGCGACCACCACACGGTCGTCTGAAAGAATGCCGATGGCATAGGGCATGGGGGCCACGTCGATGGCCATGCTGTCGTAGGAAGAGAGGTTGAAGCTGCCCACCGTTCCGCTTTCGCTCCCTTGGAACGGGGCGAACACCTGGTCCTGGCTCGGATCCGCCCCCAGGTGGAAGGCGATCGCGGGTGGGAGTGTGCGGACGAGGATGGGATTGGGCTGCCGATCCCCCTGGGCCAGGTTGAGGATCGCCACCGCGAAACTCGAAGCCAATCCACTCCCGCCCGTCGAGTAGGGTTCAGGCTCGTAGTAGAGCACCAGCGCGTCGCCGCCGGGACTCGCGTGCACCTCGACGCACGGGTTTTCCAGGTAGTAGGCCACCATGCGGCCCTGTTCCAGGTCCAGGTAGTACAGGTCGCGCCCTACCCCCGTCGCATCGTAGAATACCGCGTAGTCGCTCCCTTCCGGGGAGAGCATCTCGGTCACACGTTGCTCGAGTTCGTAGACATCCACACTGAGATCTTCCTGATGGATGACCCCTATCGCGGTCTTGGTCGTCGAGATGACGAGTGTCTCGTTCCCAGTCGCCGAAAGCGCGATCTGGCGCGGAATCATCCCCAAGTTGATGATATTGATCGGCAAGTTCGGTTGTGTGAGGTCGAAAGTAAACAGGTCGCTGGACGCCTCGAGCGTCATCAGGGCATAGTGGTCATCCCCGGTGACGACCACGCCGTCGGGACGCAACTGGCTATCGCTGGCCCCGGCAAGTTCTCGCTGCGTGGTTTCGCCCGTTTCGAGGTCGAGGACGACCACCTTGGTTTCGGTGATGGCCACCATGCGGGGGGGGCTCTCCGCGTGGGTGAAGGCGAACCCCTTGGGGCTGAAGCCAAGTGTCGCAAACAGCACGGTTCTGTTGTCAAGATCGTAGACACCAATCTCGTTCAGGTTGATGACATCTTGCGACGCCTGGGAAGCACTCTCTTCCGAGATGTAGGAGACGGCGAATCGCCCATCCGGAGAGAGTACCAGTGTATCGTGGAGGGGCCGTGCATCGAGCGTGGTGACGCAGGTCGCGTCCACCGGACGCTCCCCGGTGCAGGTGGCGGACGGTGCAAGTATGGCGAGTCCATCGGTGTCCTCACCATGGGTCAGAGAAAGGATGTAGCGCTTGTCCGGCGTGAAGATCAGCCCCTGAGGACCCTGGCCGATGCCGATGTTCTCGACATCGAACGTCTCGAGGTCCGTGTAGCCGTCCTCTTCCGCGGTGCCTGTCTGCGACCCGGGCGTCACCTTGACCACGGAATCGTCGTAGGGCGACAACATGAACACCGAGTCGCCGGTGACGATGATGTCGGGCTGGTCCTCCATGGTGAAGGTATCGGGCAAATCCGTCGGGCTGCCGCCGCACCCTGCCGCGAGCAACATGGGAACAGCCATCGTCGTGAGAATGTACTTCATGGTTGTCTCCTTCCATATCGTGACACGAGTCGACGACTCAGGGTTGTGCATTCAATTCGAATCCGGTGATGGTGGACACCGACAGCGTCTCGGGATCGATGAAAGACAGCCGTCCCAACTCGTACTCCTGTGAGACATAAGCGAGGTTGGTATCAGTGAGCGCGCCGACGAAGACCGGCTGGGATTGGACGTCCACGGAGTATGCCTGCCTGGTCATGTAGTCGACCACCACCACGCTCAGGTCGTCCTCCATGATCATGAACTGGTACAGGCCGTCCGAGGACTCGGCCAAGGCCGTGACCGGCGCCTCGAGGAGCGTAGGCACGACGAGATCGTCTTCCATGTAGTACTCCGAGAACGCCTCTTCGTAAGCAAAGACGTCCACGTTACTGTCGGCGGACCCGTCGTGCAAAATGGTTACTACCTGAACCTCCTTGTACGAACCGATGGCGACCCCTTCCACCGGCTTGACCAACTCCTTGACCGAGATGTCGTCGGTTTCAAGGTCCCATACCGAGAATCGGTCGAGAGGGGTCCCGTCCTCCGCGGTGCCGCGGATGTCTGCCTCGGTCAACGTCGTGTACAGGATGGCGTGCCGGTTGTCCGGAGCCACAGCGATCGACCCGACGAGTTGATTCTCCGGAAGGGGCACCACCGCAGGCTCGGCCCCGGGATCCATCGCATCGAATACCAGCAGCTCATGGTCGGTGCGATCGACGAGGACCAATGTGTGGTCCGCCAACGCCATGTCCGAGGGAACCGCCGGCAGAGCTATCCTCGACACCGCCTCACCGGAACCGCCCTCATCCAGGTCCACGACGACCAGTTCTGCCTGGGACCCGAGACGCAGAAACACATATCGCCCGTCCGAGCCGACGACCAACTCCTCCACATCGAGATCCTCCTCGATGTCGTCCGTCAGGGCAATGATTCGGGCGCTCGGTTCCGGCGAAAGACTCACGAGGGCAATCGCCTCGTCGCACAGTACGATCGCTTCCCCGGTGGACGGCACGAACGTGACTTCTTGCGGGTTCAGCGCCACGGCGATAGGAGTCGAGGTCGGTTCGCTCGTTGCGTCGCCGGTGTAGACCACGGAGATGCTGGAGAAACTCCGGACACCGTTGATGTCGGTGTCGGCGTCCTCGACTCGAGGGTCGAAGTAGGTGACTGCATACTGACCATCCGATGTTACATTCATGTAGTTGGTATCCTGGTGAATCGGGACGGTCTGAATCTCGTCTGTGCGCGTGTCGATGATGGAGATGGTGGCGTCGCCTTCATTGAGGACGAGGGCCTTGCGTGGGTCGTCGGGTCCCACCACCACCTGCGTCGGGTGGGTGCCAACACCGATGGTGTAGACGGCCTGAGTGGATGCGTTGATCTTGGACACCGTGTCGTTGTCCGGGTTGACGACGAACACGTAGAGGTCGCCGCCCGCCGGTTTGGTTCGATAGAACGAGTCCGGCACCTCCGGGGGCAGTGTCGGCAAAACGTCGTCGTCGTCGCCGTCGTCGTCGTCGCCGGTGCTGCTGTCATCGTCGCCATAGTAGGCATCGTCGTCCCCGGACCAGGGCTCCGAACCATCCGCCGACGTCTCGGTGGCACCTCCAGTGGAATCATCGTCTCCAACGTATGCGGCACCACATCCTGCCCAGAGCCAGGCCACGGCAAGTGGCAGCAGCACGAATCGTTTTTGTTCAAGTCGCCTTGGATGGATGAAAGTCATGGTAACCTCACTGCACGGAACTTGTAGGATTGGCCACAACACCGCAAGCGGTACTGGCAAGCGACGTGCCATCAGTGTGGTCGCGCTACAACTCCAGGAGATACCTGGACAACGGAGCCTGCGCCGCGACCGAGCGCGCATGGGCAACCGGATCTTGATGTCATACCCCGTGATGCCGGTGTTCTGAACGGGGCTGCATGGCGTGTCCCAGGGGCGAGGGGCCAGGTTCCGGAATCGTGAGGCGCGACAGGGGAGAGGGGGAGGCGAATGCCAGCTACGGCAAGGTATTCTCGCCGGTATCGCTGGCCAGGTCCAGGGCGAGACGGGTCAACAGCCTGGCGCCCACGCCGGTGGCGCCTTCCTTGGGCTGGTAGGGGCACTTGTTGTAGATCAACCGCCGCTTCATCATGGAGGTCCCGGCAATGTCGAGGTGCGCCCAGGCTTCCACGATGTCGAAGTCGACGAACTCCTTCAAGAACAGGGCAGCGGTGATGGAGCCGGCACCTGCGGCGCGGTCGGTGTCGCAGTTCTCGAGATCTGCCACGTCGCTCGAGAGCTGGACCTTGTAGTCGTCATTGACCGGGAGACGCCACACCCATTCACCGGTCATTCGACCGGCGTCCGCGACACGGCGCGCGAAAGCGTCGTTGCTGTTGCCGGTCTCGGCATAGGTGAACAGGCCGGTCACGAACTGCCCGAGGGCGGTGACGATCGCACCGGTGAGCGTGGCGATGTCCACGAGGAAACGGGGACGGAACCGGGAGCAGGCCAGGCTGAGGGAGTCGGCGAGGAGGAGGCGGCCTTCGGCGTCGGTGTTGGTGATCTCCACACTCAGCCCTTTGTGGGATGTGAGGATGTCACCAGGCTTGTAGGCACGGCCGCTCACCAAGTTTTCGGCAAGCGGCATGACCCCGGCGACGTTGACCGGCAGGCGCATGAGCCCGATGGAGCGCATTGCGGCAAGGACGGCTGCGGCTCCGGCCATGTCTCCGTACATCCGTTCCATGTAGGGCGACGGCTTCAGGTCGTACCCCCCGGCGTCGAACGTCACGCCCTTGCCCACCAGCGCCAGGTCCCATGGGTCGCTCTTGCGTGGCCGGTGCTTGACCATCACCACGCAGGGGTCGTTGTCCGAACCTCGAGCCACGGCAAGGTGAAGCCCCATGTTGGCCCGCTCCATGGCCGCCCTGTCCAGCACCTCCACATCCAGCCCCGGCACGGACCGAGCCAGGTCACACGCGACTCGAGCAAAGGCCTCCGGGGTGAGGTCAGCCGCAGGCGTGTTGACGAGGTCCCTGGCGATGCAGGTGCTCCGGGCACAAATTCGCCCCCGTGCAATGGAACGCTCGAGCATGCCCTGGTCCCGGTCGCTGAGGATGGTGACTTCACGAATCACCTGGTCCACCGGGTACTTGCGCGATACAGCGGTCTTGTACCGGTCGAACCGGTACAGCCCCAGCACCATGCCCTCGACCACGAGCTGGCCGGCGTCGCCCGGGCCGACCCCGAAATCGGCGAAGTCCTCCACCGCGAACCGGTCGATGTTTTTCCGCCGGAAGTGGCGTGCGGCGATGGCCATCACCGAGCGGATTCGGTCGTCGCGGCGGATCCGGTCGTCGAGCTGTTTTCTCCTGCCCAGGCCCATCAACAAGATCCAGTCCAGGTCGCGCCCGGAACCGTCGCCGCCGATCAGGTTGAATTCCTTGTATTTTCCGCGCACCTGCCGCTTTCCGATCAGCTCGGTGATCCGGCCCGTCGCGTCAGGCCCCAGGTACCTGGCCAGGTGGTCCCGGGCGATTTCAGGGTCATCTCCATCGCAGATACACAAGACGATGTTCCGAACGGAACGCTCGCCCGGCGCCGCGGTCTTGAATGCCATGGCTGATTCCGACATACCGGCCTCCTCTCGCCCAATCGCCATCGAGGGACGCAACCGGCCGGACGGCAACGGCGGACCAGGCGGAACAGGCTCGCCCCCCAACCGTCGCACCGTGGTACGGTCGGTCCCATGGGATGGTACGTAGGCTACCACGAGACCTGGGTGCGGGCAAGTGCCGCGTCGAACTGGCGAGGCGAGCGGGAAGACGGGTGCGACGCATGCCGGCCGGATCAAGAACCTCTTTCCCCCCCCTCGCGCGATCGTGTAATATGCGGATCCATACACCGGCAGAAGCGGACGTGCACCTGGAAGCGGGAGAACGCGACGTGCCACATTGTTCCATCAGTGCCCCCTTGTTCGGAGATGTCAGTGTTTTCTTTTCCGGCGGCCTGGACTCGACCGCGGTGGCCTGCATGGCCGGTCTGAAAGAGAAAGGACGGGTGCACCTCCTGACCCTCGATCATGGCCACGGCTACCTGTTTCGCACCTGGGCGGAAAAGAACGTCCCTGCCCTGAAGCGGGCGCTTGGCCATGACCGTGTCGTTCACCGGTACGTGGACACCTGCGACCTGTTCCGGGTTCTCGCCATCGAGCCGTTCTTGCGCGACCTCCTGAAATACAAGGCCAAGTTGGGCGTGTGCATGGGCTGCACCATGGCCCTCACCACCAAGGCGGTCATCTACAACCTGGAGAACGAGATCCCGCACATCATGATGGGCAGCTCTGTCGGCGGCACCTACGCTCCCCAGTCCATGCCCGCGACCGTGGCGGAGCAGAAAGCGTTCTGCGCGCAGTACGGCGTCGTCTACAGCACCCCCCTGCTCGACGAGCACATCGTCAAGGCGCAGGAGCGCGAACTGCTCCAGACCCTCGGCGTGTGGCCCGGCATCCGCTTCCTGGACAAGCATTCCTTCGGAAACCAGGGCTATTGCCTCCCGAGCCTCCAGCACCTGCCCGACGTGCTGTTCAACCTGCACCCCGTCCACAAGCCGGACCAGGTTACCCGCTTCTACCGGGAGAAGGCACCCATCTGCCACGACTACATCGCCGAGCATTTTCGGAAAACCGGGCACGACATGGCGCTGCTGGTGGAGCGGCTTCGGCAGAAGACCGGGATGGGGACATCCCCCCATGCCAGCGAAAAACAGCAAACGGAGGACGGCGACAGGACATGAACGGCGAAGATGCGGTGTTGGAGACGGCAGGAAACGGCGTTCGGCACGCGACCGGGTTCGAGCGCGGACCCACCCGTGCCCGCCGGTCCTCACCCCTGAGCCGATTGTCCCGTACTGTCACGCTGGTTCCGCCTCGAGTCCGTGCCTACGCCCACGTCGCCCGTTCGCGCTTGCGTCCCGAAGGACCCCGGCCTCCGATGCCGCATGCGTGCCATCTCGTGCTGACCTGGCGCTGCAACGTTCGGTGCCACGCCTGCACAGCCTGGCAACGCGAGGACCAGGACGAACTCAGTGCAGCGCAATGGGGAGAGGTGTTCGCCCAGGTGCGCTCCCTGGACATCATCAAGATCATCGGGGGAGAACCCTTTCTGCGGGGGGACCTGGGAGAGGTCACACGAGCTGCCCGGCGCGAGATCAATCCGTTCATCGTCCAACTCGTGACCAACGGGACCCTCACCGAGGATACGCTGAGATTCGCGGAACGCCACGGCTGGCCGGGGCTCCACCTCCGCGTGTCCCTGGACGGCCTCGAGAAGACCCACGACGCCTCCCGGGGCGTTCCCGGCACATTCGCCAGGGCCATGGCCACCCTGGAGGGCCTATCCAGGATCCGGCGGCGAAGGCGTTTCTCCCTTGCGGTCAACTTCACCCTGACAGACCGCAGTCTCGTCGAGATGGACGAACTCATCGCCCGGTGCCGGGCACTCGAGGTAGATGTCATCCCCGGCTTCCCGGTCAAGCCGTTCCTGCGCCACGCCAACCTCGAGCACGAACGGGCCGGCACGATCGGGGTGCACGAGGGCCAGGCGCACCTGAAACGTCTCCAGCAGGCGGACCACGGAGCACGTCGCGGATTCAACCGCCTCGAGCACTGGGTACTCCGAACCTACAACCGGGCGGTCTACCGCAAGCACATCGCCGGCGGGACCGCTCTGAGCTTTCCCTGCGCCGAACTCCGGCAACTCGCCTATTTCATGCCCAACGGCGACCTGGTGACCTGTGGCATCAACCATGAGCCGGTGGGCAACGTGTACCGGGAGGGATTTGCACGGGTGTGGTACGGCGATCGGGCGAATGCCCATCGCGACCGGGTCGACGCATGCCCGGGGTGCATGCAGGGAGCGGTGGAGATCATGAGCCGAACCTACCGGGGTCCAGGCCGGATCGAGCGGCGAGCGAGAACATGAGAGGAGCGGCCGGACGGGTTCTCCTGGGAGGGGGCGGGATTCTGGCGGGATTGCTCCTGGCGGAAGGCCTGTTCCGCGTGCTGGGGCTCGGCAACCCCGCGTCATGCTACGACTTCATCTTTCGATGGGTGCCCTCGTCCCCCTTCTACGTCCATGACGATCCCGAAATCCAGGTGGCGCTGACCCCGTCGTTCCAGGGAAGCATGGTCTACGAACGGGCGATGGATGCCAAGGTGCTCAAGACGGTCCCGTTCCGTGTCTCGCGCCATGGTCTCCGCGGCCCGGACCGGGCCGACATGCCACCGCCCGGGACAACCCGGATCCTCGCCGTGGGCGATTCCTTCACGTTCGGCGAAGGGGTCGGGGACGATGAAACCTACCCCGCGGTGCTCGAGCGTGCCCTGAACCGTTATGGCCGGTACGAGGTGCTGAACGCCGGGACCCCGACATGGAGCCTCCGCCAGGAAGTCCGCTGGCTGGAGCTGAACGGAAGGACAATCCAGCCTGCCATCATAACCCTGGGCTTTTTCGTGAACGACCTCGAGCCGAGCTTCTATCGCGACCCCCGCGACCCCATGCCCCCGGCCGTGGCGCGCGTCCCGGTGTGGGCGTCCTGGGAGAACGGGCTGCGCCGATACTCGTTCATGGTCAACTACATCGCCCGGTACGTGGAACGCCAGCGTCTCGCCCGCGCGTTGCTCGGTGTGCAGCGGGACTACCGAGACATCCTGCGCGCCTCCATGGAGACCGATGCGTTCGAAACCCGGCTCCGCGACGGGCTGAACAGGTTTCGCACGCAATGCAGGATGTTGCACGCACGCTGCGTCGTGCTGCTCCTTCCCATGCTGGACGCCTTCCACGTGGACCCCATGGCGGACTTCCTGGCGAGGGTAGGTCTCGAGGCACGCCGTTTCGGGTTCGAGGTCGTCGACTTGACCCCGGCATTGCGTTCGTTGTCCCAGGCGGAACTGACCGTGCTTCCAGGCGAAGCACACCCCAGCGCGGCCGCCCACCGTGCCATGGGCGAGGCTGTCGCCGACTACTTGCTGGCCTGTCCGACCCCGTGTCCCGGCCGGACCCTGCCCGGTCGCGACAGGGAATAGACGCCGTACCAGGTCCCGTTGTACGAGATTGCTTGATCGAGCGCCGCCCTCACGTTAGACTTGTGGGCCGATTCAAGGAGGGCAGGCGACATCCAGGGTTCACGCCCGGGAATGCCCCCAGCCTTCCTGACTTTGCTTCAAACAGATCAGGCATCACGTCAATCACGTCACAACGCACATTCGGAGGAAACACGCATGTCGAACGGCGACAAGAAGGCAGATCTCGCTGGTCCGGGCATCGGCACGTACGAAGAAGTCGAGAAGATACTCCCCAACGACTACGACCCGCTGATCTCGCCTCGAGAAGTCCAGGAAGCCATCACGGCGGTCAAAGGTTACATCGAGGAGAACCTGTCCAAGGAACTCAACCTGATCCGCGTCGAGTGCCCGCTCATCGTCGATGTGAAAAGCGGCGTCAACGACTACCTCGATCGGGACGGGTCGAGGACGCCCATCGAGTTTCACATCAGCAACGACTACGACAAGAACCCGATCGATGCGCAGGTGGTCCAGGCTGCCACCAAGTGGAAACGATTCGCGCTCAAGCAGTTCGGCATGAAGCCAGGTGAAGGCCTCTACACCGACATGCGTGCGGTCCGGAAGGACTACTTCCTGGACCACGACCACAGCGCCTACGTGGACCAGTGGGACTGGGAACGGGTCATCACCGCCGAGGACCGCAACCTCGAGTTCCTCACCGGCGTGGTGAAACGAATCTGGAAGGTCCTCCATGGTGCCGGCCAGTACGCCAAGGAACTCTTCCCGAAGCTGGCGGACCCGAAGTTCCCGGATTTCCCGGAAGAACTCACGTTCCTGCACGCGGAGGAGATTCTCGAGATGTTCCCCGACCTTCCGCGGAAGCAGCGTGAGACCGAAGTGCTCAAGAAGTACCCGGCCATCTTCATCTACGGCATCGGATGGACCCTCGCCGATGGCTATCCCCACGAGATGCGCGCTGCCGACTACGACGATTGGGTCACCCCGACCGTCTCCAAGGATGGACGCCCGATGCACGGACTCAACGGGGACATCCTCGTCTGGAACCCGGTGACCCGGCGCCGGCACGAACTCTCCTCGATGGGTATCCGCGTCAACGCCGACACGCTCCGGCAACAGCTCGAGATCACCGGACAGCTCGATTTCCTCAACTATCCCTATCACCAGGGGATTATCAGCGGAGACCTGCCGCTGAGCGTGGGGGGCGGCATCGGCCAGTCCCGCACCTACATGTATCTCCTCCGCAGGGCCCACCTCGGCGAATGCAGCGTCACCGTGTGGCCGCAGGTCCTCAAGGACATGTGCGCGAAACGCCACATCCACGTCCTCGAGTAGGCCTCGCCGATCTCCGTCGACGGGGACGAAAGATCCTCCCCGTTCCTCGTCGCACCCTCCCCCGACCTCACGCGCCGCGTGACGTGCCGCACAACTTCCCGAACACGTTCATCGCCGCCTGGATATCCGTGTAGACAGGGATCCCGGCCGCAAAACAGCTCCGTTTCCAGCGCCCGGCAGATTCCGCCGTGCCCCCGAACAACACCGCGTAGATCGGCTTGCCCGGAAACCGCCGCCGCAGCGGGGAAAGCACCTCTCCCACATCGAAATCCGCTTCCGGAATCATCACGAACGCCAGGAGCAGGGCATCGATATCGGGCTGGGAAAGCAAGGCTTCCCCACACCGGAGATAGGCCTGCGCAGGACCCCACCGCTCGATCCCGGACCAGACGTCCAACGGGTTGCGCGCAGGAGCCCACTCCGGCACAATCTCCCGCACCTTGGCCAGCGTCCCTTCCGTCAGGCCAGGAAGCTCGAGACCCACCCGTTCGGCGCCATCGGCAGCCAACACGCAGCCTGCTCCGCTGACCGATACCACGCCGAGTTTCCGGCCTCGAGGCCGCCCCCCGCAGGCGAGGGCCTGCATCACATCGAACAACTCGGAGAACCCTTCGGCCGTCACGGCACCCAGTTCCCGCAGTACGGCAGCAAACACCTCCCGGCTCCCGGCCAGGCTGCCCGTGTGCGACGCCACCGCCGCAGCCCCGACTCGAGACTGCCCACCCTTGAGCACGACGAGCGGCTTGCTAGATAGAAGGCGCGCCGCGGACTCCCGGAAACGCGCGCCATCCTTGACTCCCTCGACATACAGCCCCACGGCGTCGATCCGCGCATCGCCGGCCAGGTCGTCCAGGACATGCGCCTCGTCCACCCCGGCCCGGTTTCCAAGACAGACCACCCGGCCTACTCCATAGGGCGGCTCGTCCCGGAGCATGGCCGCGAACCCGGCAGCGAACAAGCCAGTCTGGCCGACGAACGCCAGGCGATTGGCATCGAGCGGCTCGAGCGTCGTGATCGAGGTGTTGATGCCTCGAGCAGGGTCGATGATCCCGATACTGTTGGGTCCCAGCACGCGAATGCCCAGCCGCGAAGCCTGGTTCCGCAAGGCCTGCTCCGCCTGGCGGCCCTCCTCCCCGGCATCCGAGAAGCCGCCGCTCGTCACGATGACCGAACGCACGCCTGCTGCCGCAGCGTCGTCCAGGGCCAGGGGCACCTGGGTCCGCGGGACGGCGAGGACGGCCAGGTCCACACGGTCCCCGATGTCGGACACTCGAGGATAGCAACGATGGCCGAGCAACATGTCGATGGCCGGGTTCACCGGGTAGAGTCGCCCCGAGTATCCCGCCCGCTTGAGGTTCTCGAAGATGACCCGGCCCGCCTTGCCCGGTGTGCGGGCGACGCCCACCACGGCGATCCCTCGAGGATCGAACAGGGTGCCCAGGTCCGCCTCGCCGCCGCCCCGCAGCAGGTCGATCCCGCGCCGGGCCGACCAGCGACCGCCGCTGCTCTCTTCCCGCTCTCGCCCCCGCGCGCCGCTCCTGCCAGGGACGGCGCCCGACGAAGAGTCCCCGTGCCGGACATCTCCACCGGCGTCGCGGGAAGACACCGGGGAAAGGTCTCGCTCGCCGCGGGCCCTGGTCCCGGCCTCCTCCGGCAGCTCCCGCACACCCGCTCCCGCGCGTACAACCATGGCGGTATCCAGGGCCAGGCAACCATCGGCATAGACACGCAAAGGGTTGATGTCCACGCTCACGATGTCCGCGTCGTCCCCCACCAGGCCCGCCAGTCGAACCATGCACGCGGCGACCGCCCCGGCATCGAGCCGCCCTTGGCCACGGTAGCCATCGAACAGCGGCCACCCCCGCAGAGACCGCAGCAGGTCCATCGCCTTGTCCAGGTCCATCGGGGCCGTCCCGATCGCGGTGTCCTGGTGCAGCTCGGCCAGAATGCCTCCCATCCCCACGACGATGACCGGTCCGAACACCGGATCCCGGTGCGCACCGACAATGACCTCCAGACCGTCGCCGGCCATCGCCTGGACCAGGAACCGTTCAGGGCGAAACGGCAACCGCTCGATCATTCGGCGAGCAGCCGCCTCGAGCCCCGCCCGGTCACGAATGCCGACCTCGACTGCGCCCAGCTCCGTCTTGTGAAGCAGCCCCTGGCCACAGGCCTTGAGGACCACGGGAAACGTCACCCCGGCGGCGCCATCCCGGAACATGTCCACAGAAGCCACCGGCTGGCCCGCCACCACCGGAATGCCGGCCGAGGCGAGCATCTTTCCCGCCACGTCCTCCGCAAGCACAACTGTCTCGTTCGCCATACCTCTCCCCCAGTACCCTGTCCACAATGCCCAGGCACCCGGTTCTCCCGGAGCCAGGCCGATCTCGCGTCGAGCTGCCCCCCTCCCCTACCTTACAGGCTTCCTTGCGCGGCACCCCCTGAGGATGATACGCTGCACCGCCCTCGCAGCCGGGCCAGGCGAACGCTACCATCGCGAGACTGCCGGGAACTTCACGGGCCGCACATCGGGCGAGCAGAACTGCCGGACGCGATTTCCATTGCCGTCCCGCGACCTGCCTGGTACACAAGAAGAACATGCGCAGGCCCGTTGCATTCGGAGACAGGTCATGGAAATACTCAAGACCGTCGGTATCATCGTCCTCGCCATCGTGCTGCTCCCGGTGATCCTCAAGATCGTGCTCGGGTTGCTCGGACTCACATTCGGCCTGCTCTACCTCGGTGTCCGCGTCGCCGTCGCCGTCCTGGTCATCTATCTCGTCTTCCGGGGTATCCAGGCCGTGATGAAGGACTGACGCCTCCTGCAGGGCCACGCGGACCAGGGGCCGCCCTCACTTCATCGCCCCCATGATTCGAGGAAGCCTCCTCGCCAGAAGGGTCATCGAGCGCCGGGCAGAACGCGACATTGTGGAACAACGCGCACCCGTCCACCCGGTCCGCTCGATAGAACACCTCGTTCTCTCGCTGATAGTCCAACCGCCACACGACGTTACCCGCCGGGTCGATTTCGATCAACGCACTGGTGCGCGGCGTGGAGACGCACAACGGGCAATGGCCGATGGCGATGAGAAAATGACCGTTGTCAAGCAGATCCAGCCCCCCCCAGATGGGCTCGAACCACCCATCCTCGGTGTACTCGAGCACGATGGTCGCCGTTGCCGCCTCTTCGTCCAACTCGAGCACCAGGGCCCGCGAGTATTCCTCGCCCCCGACCTCGTTGCGCGTCTTGCCGTTGTCATAGACGAGCACGTACTGCCCCTCGCGCTTCGCATCATGCTGATGGAAGAACCAACGTTCCGGTTCGGCCAGCGATCCGTCGGCCTCGAGGAGGACGAAATCGCCCTTGTATCCCAGGCGCCAGAGCACGTCCTTGGTTTCATAGTCGATCTTGACCATCTGGTTGAGGTTCCGCATGCCGAGATAGATGTAGCAGCGCCCGTTTTCCCACCGATCTTGCACCGAGTTGGCGTGGTAGGGGTCGAGGTCCTGCTCGGAACCGGGCTCGAGCCAGCCAGCCAGTACGCCATCGGCATAGGCGTCCCACCACCAGACGACGTCGCCGGTCGCGACATCGATCTCGCGGATGATGAACCCCCGCCAGATGTTGTCGATCTTCGTCTTGGTCATGGCGAAGATCGTGCCCCCGGCCTGTGACATGCCGGTATCGTGATGAAACGTGCCGGCGATCTCGTAATCCACGAGTTGGCTCGAGGCAGCGTGAAAGACCTCGGTCCTGTCGAGGTCTACCAGCGTCGGGTTGTTGTATGTGTTGGCCATTCCGCCGAATAGTATGAGATTGTTTCCGGCGTAGGTGACCTCCACATCGCCGCCGCCCCCCTCGTCGTAGTACCAGCGCACATCGCCGAGCGGGTCCAGAATGACGAGCCGGTCACCGGAGTAGGACCACGAGTCGTCGTCCATGAGGGCATAGTTGATGAGCGTATAGCCCACCGCAGCAGGGTCCGAGGGGGGAACCGAGACGACCGGCGAGTAGAGATCCGGCGGGAGCGGATCTGTGTGGAAGGTCACGTCGTTCGACCGCCTGTCCGGCATGCCGTCGATGGCCGCGTCGCAGTGGTACGAGGTATCGGCCTTGAGGCCGTACAGCACGAGGTGGTGGTCGCGCTGTGGGGGGGATGAGAGGCGATGGCGTTCCTGGTCGTCGCCGTCCTGGACACACTCGAGGATGACGGCCTGTGCGGTCTCGAGCGCGATGTCGAACGCGCGGGATTGTGGATTGTCGGGATTGGGAGCGTCGAGCAGTTGGATGTCCGGGAACTGGGTGGGGGTGGGCGTCGGGGTGGGGGTGGGCGTCGGGGTGAGGGGGGGCGTCGGGGTGGCGGCCGGCGAAGGAGAGGGCGTCGGCGAGGCACAGGCCGGGGATGTGGGACACGGAGTCCCGGTCGATTGTCCGTCCGGGCCCGGTGTCCGTGTGGCACACGGCGTGTCTCCGGGCGAACAGGCCAACTGGGCGCCGGGGTCATCCCCGCCACATCGAATGGCGAGGAGTGCGACGGCGAGGAGCGCCAAGCCTACCGGGAGTTGCCGGTCGGCCCGAGGTCTGCGGGCACGATGTCGTGGTGCGCGAATGGGAACCTGTTGCATTCCTGGGTCCTGTTGCTGCTGACCTGTCAGTTGGGGGTGGGCGGATTTGTCAGGCAGGCGACGGGGCCGGGAGGGTGCATACTTCTGACTGGACGTGGTGTGTCACCTCGAGCGACCGCTGCTGGGAACAGGGGAACTGCGGGCTTATCGAGTTGTTTCATCGGTCTCCTCGTTCCATCCGATGGATGGTTCGATACACAGAGTGGCATCCCACAAGGAGGGATCGTAGACGCACCCGGCCAAGTAGGCGTAGACCGGTGTCTGTCCAGGGTCCCAGCACTCGACCCCACCGGCGACCACGTCGCCGAGGTTCCCTCCATAATACCTGATGTCCGCCCGTCCCCAACCGTCTTCTTTCCAACCGCTCCAGATCGACGCCTGTTCGAGGAGCTGCGGCTCTCCTTCGTCGGGCTCGACGATCTCCGCTTCCTGGCTGAAGTAGAAGAGTCCCGACCCATCGCCCGGGGCGTAGAAGGCATAGGCGGCATCGAACGGCTCTTCACCGGGCTCTCCCATGTCGTCGAGGGTGACGTCGAGGTCGACCTCGTCGCCGAGCGTGGAGTAGGCGACGTCCATCTCGCCGTCCATCGACACCTCATCGGGGAAGTAGTCGCGGTGCACGGTGAAGCTGTATGAGAACTGCCCGACCCCTTCGTCGGCGGTCGATCCCGGGCGATAGAAGCCCGCCAGAACGATGTCGGTGGGGTCGTTCGGGTCGTAGGACAGGGTCATCTCGTAGGAGAAGGTCGCGGTGCCTCGAGTGACCTCCAGGCGGACATACACGTCGCTGCCTGGCACGAGAATGGGGCCCCAGACCCGGCTATTGTCCGTGCGCAGGGTGGGATCGAACGTCCGAATCTTGTCCAGGAGCGACAGGAGGTAGTAGATCTGTTCGTTCAGACTCCTGGCGACCTGGACCGTAAACTGCCGCAACATGTCGGGGTCGCAGGGGTTGGTTGCCGCCGCGCAGGCTGCGGGGAGTGCTGCTGCTGCCTCCGCGGGGGCGGGGCGCGAGACACTTCCTCCGGAATCCTCCGGGGTGTCCACGTAGAGGACATCGGAAGGGAGGGCGTCCAGGTAGAGGATGTCCTCCTCGAACAGGGCGTTCGTGAACGGCTCCCCACACCCGGACGGGGCCAGGAGTGCGGTCGCAGCGGCCAAGGCCACCACTGCACGGCCGGTCAGAATCCCGGCACCGGCACTGCCGGTCGTGGTGCCGGTTCCTGCTCTTGCGCCTGTCATCGTTGAAGCTCTCATGGTATCGTCCTCGCCGGAGAATCGGGCGTGCGCCATGCTCCTGCTTCTCGAGGGCGCGCGCGTGAGGTTATTCTCAAAACCGCACCGTTGCTCGAACCAGCGCCTCGCTGTAGGCAAGGCTGAAATCGTCGTCTTCCACGTAGTAGTATAGCAGGTGGCTCCGTCCCTGCACGCCCACGACCAATCGCGGGGTCAGTCGAAGCGCGGCTTCTCCAATCACGCCGGGTGACACCATCATGAAGTCCTGCGGCGGCTCGATGCTGCCCGGGAACGATCGGCGCACGTACAGGTTGCCGACGTGCGGCCCCGCCGACAGTCGCAACGGCCCCCAGCTTCTGCCATACTTCAACCCCAGCCCGACGTTGAACTGCCAGTACGAGGTAGGCACGTCGTAGGCGGAGAAATCCAGGGTCGTCTCCGCGACGCCAGTCATCACGTCGGCAGTGAGGGACCAGTTCGGGCCTATCAGCCCGCGCCATTCGACCTCGAGCCCCGCCATGGGCATGTCGATGAACAGGGGCGTGCCCGCCGGTTGCAACAGGAACTTCTGCACGCCGGCGAGGCCGCTCACCAGGACCGGGACGCGGGTGGCTCGCCGAATGTTCGCCAATTCCACACCCTTGGCGAAATCGTCTTCGAACCCGGTGGCTGTCATCTCCTTCTCGTCGACCTGGCGCATGACGCCTCGAGTCAGGTACACCTCGGTGGTGAGCAGGTGGTCCGGCGCCCTCTTCTGGACCACGTAGCGGCCGGCGGGCAAGGCCAGGCGCCGCTCGTCACGCCCGTTCATCTCGAGGTCGGCGACGAACAGCTTCCGGTCCCGGTCGAAAACCATGAAGCTGCCGTTCAGCCCGGGGGGAAACACGAGGACGGTCTGGCCGTCGGCCGGCCAGGTCAGCACGAGCGTACCGTGCCCCCGCAGATCGGCCGCGTATCCTGCGTGCTGAAGACCCACCGCCGACCCGGCAGTCTCGTACAGGGTCCTGTTGTACGCATAGGCGTAAGCCTCTTCCAGGGTGACCATCCCGTCTCGAGAGATGTCCGCGGCGCCTCTCAAGCCGGTGGCCAGGTGATGCGTGAAATAGCCTCCTCCTATCCTGTCCGACTCCTGGGACGCCTCGTCCGCAGCGCTCGAGGTGATGATGACCTCGCCGGCCAGGTTCTCCCCACGGTCCACCTCGACGAGGAACGAGGGCGCCCTGGTTCCGCCCTTGGGCCGGGTGGCCTGGCCGCTCTGGCAGGCGTCGAGCATGACGATGCGCAGATCGGCCGTGGTGTCCCGGAGTGCCTGTTTCAATGCACCGAGCGCGAGGATGGTATCGCGGAGCCGCAGGCCCTGGCTGTCGCCATGCCCGGAGTAGTAGAAAAAGAGCGTGGCGCGCCCCCCGGCGCCACGGTGCGCCCGAATCCGCTTGCCCATGGCCCGGATGGCGTCCTGGACCCCCCGTTCGGTCACGTCGACGAGCAACCTGGCGTCGTTCGGGTCGATGGCACCGTGTTCTACCAGCAGGTCCCGCATGGTGCGAGCGTCCTGGGCGGCGTACAGCAGCCTGTGTGCTCGAGCGCCTCCGTCATTCTCTCCCACGAACAGTCCGAACCGGCGCATCTCGCCGGCGTCCAGGTTCCCGGTGATCGCCAGGATGACCGCGAACAGGAGCCATCTTGTGCGGGCTCGACACGTCATCTCCCGGCTACTCCTTGATCATCAGGAAGGACACCTGGGCCGTCCCATCGATGGGCAGTTCCTCGATCCGCGCCAGGTCGAGCGGCAGGGACATGCCTGCCCCGAGTCTCCTGGCAGCTTCCTCCACGACGGAATAGTCCAGGGGCTCCTGGCTGAATACGGCGAAAATCCGCTCCTGGCCCACGAAGTCGTCGAGTTCGATGGCACCCGGCAACAACTGTTCGGCGTCAAGCCGCAGCTCGAGGCTGGCCGACCCGTCATCGGGGTAGAACGGGGTGAGCCTTCCCTGGTCATCCAGGCTGACCAGGTGCAGGAACCGCCATGTGCCGGGGGCGATCCTGAACTGGAGCCTGTCGCCCTGGTGGAACAGGTCTCCGCTCACCGCCTGCACGATCCGGCCGTCCCTGAGCAACACCACCTCGAGCGGGCCGGGATGAACGGCCGTGGCCTTGATACGGGATCCGTCGTCGTGGTCGCCGGGGATCAGGCCGCCCGTTCGTGGAAGCACGACCACCAGCGCCACGGCGACGACGGCGACGACCGCCCACCGCGGTCCGGCCAGCCATTGCGAAAAGTCCGCGATCCACGCCCGCACGCGCTCCAGCCAGGAACCCACCCTGCCGCCAGACATCTCGAGCGTCGCCTGCCGGGCGTCTCGATCGGCGGTGGCATCCCGGCGAAGGCGCGCCTCGAGGTCGCTGTAGAACCTGTCGAACGGGACGCGGTCCTGGAAGGCCGCCTTCTCCTTTTCGAGGGTCTCGAGCAGCCCCTGGCACCGCGCGCAGGCCTCGAGGTGGCTTGCAACACGGCTGGCGTCGGGGTCACCCAGTTCCGCGGCCAGGTAACGCTCGAGCAGGAACCTCGAGAAGCACCCGGAGGCTCGTGACACGGCCGGTTTCGCCTCGTCTCGCACGCTCATGACACCCTCCAGGCTTCGAGACCGCCGACGAGCGCCAGGAGACACGCGCTCAAGGCGGTTCTGCCAACCGATTTCCCGGCGATCCGCTGGAATCGCCGGATCCGCTTGCGAATCGTCGGCACGCTCACGCCCACGATACGGGAGACCTCTTCCAACGTCATCTCGTCGACGAAGTAGTAGAGGACGATCGCGCGGGTCGACTCGTCGGCCTTTTCGAGCAACGACGCGACCAGGTGCCGGCGCTCCGGGTCGATCCGCGAGAACGCGCCCATGCCGGGCAAGGTGTCTGCGGCGGGGTTGGGCTCAGCCAACTTCCTGGCACGGGACCGGCGGTCCCGTATCCGGTTCAGGCACAGGTTCGTGCTCGTCCGGTAGAGCCAGGTGAGGGGCTGAGCCTCGCCACGAAACTGGTCTGCATGCTTGATGAGCCGCACGAAGACCTCCTGCATGGCATCGTATGCGTCCTCCTCGTCACGGAGGATCGACAGGCAACGGCGGTGCACGACATGGGCATACCGCTCGTAGAGATCCTGGATATCAGTGCGAGACAATTGCACGGGCAACTCCGTGGCCGATTGACGGCTTCATGGTGTCTCTATCCATTTGAACCCCGGCGGCCGGAAAATGGAAAGATTATTGATCCGAATCAGCGTGAAACCGGGGAGCGCGTCATGGATCCCGGGCCGGGCAGCTCGAGAAAGGTGCGACCCGGCGCAGGCCACGGGAAGGAAGGACCGGGTGGGCGACCACGTGCAACCGCCCCCCTGTCGCCTGGAAGCGACGAGCCAGCAAGGACTACTTTCTCGCCACCCCAGTGTTGAGTTCGTCTATCCAGGCCTCGAGGTTGCCGAGAAAGTCCTCGGAAGGCGCGAAGCCGACCTTGACCGTCATGTCGCTGATGGCGTCGCCATCGCACCCGGGGTTGCTTTCCACGCTGAAACCCGCCCGAACCCCCTCGTCGAGCACGGCCATGATCAGGCTGGTCTCCGGGGAGGTCCCCACGAAGTAGGCGCCGTTGCAGGCTTCCTGGTTACCAGACAGGCCCGACGCCTGGCCCGTCGAGATGGTGGCGTAGGCCGTGTCCACGGTAGTGAAGTCCAGGGTCGCCTCTGTGCCCTCGGTGAATCCCGGTGCATCCGGCGCGTGGCACGCGGTGCACTCCTGGAAATAGTCCTCGTAGAGGCCGTCGAACCCGGTCGTGGCGGTGGCGTCGTCGTCGTCTCCCACAACGACGCACCCCGCTCCCAGCACACACAGCGCCACCAGGGACGCCGCACCCCCGACCCACCCGTCGATTCGTCTCATTCCAGCCGCTCCTCCATGATCCGGGCTCGAGGAGGGCCCGACCCCGCGCCGCTCCCTCCTACCGCCCCACTTCCAGCATGGTCAAGTAAACCTCGAAAAGAAATCGCCACGGCGCCCACGCAGGACTCCGGCGCCGGCAAATCACCTCGTAAGCGGCCCGCAACTCCCGCTCCAGCCTGACCGACATGGCGTTTCCCGGCAGCTTACCATAGAGGTGCAGTTCTGCAAAGTCGGCCAGCAGCCTCAAGCTTATGTCGGAGACATCCGACCCGGTACGCCGGTTGTAGCGCACGGCATACACCCACCCCTCCTCAGCGGCCTCGAGCGCCCGGCTCGAGTCGCCGGCCTGGTAGGCGTAGCGAGCGAGATGGTGACAGGCGGCCGCGATCTCCCACAGGTCCTCGTCAAGATCGGTCTTCTCGAACCTCTCGGCAAACGCGCTCTTCCGCCGCGCCATCGCCTCCGCGGCTTCGTCCAGCCGCCCAAGCGCCTCGAGGCTGCCGGCAACGAGTCCATCGAGGAGACGGCGATACGCGCCGGCGCCATAGGTGAGACGCCGCCCGCCATTCTCTCTCTCCCGCACCTCGAACGCCCCTTCGGACGTGTCCAGACGTTCGCGCGCCG
This sequence comes from Myxococcota bacterium, assembly GCA_024278455.1. Taxonomy (GTDB): domain Bacteria; phylum Myxococcota_A; class UBA796; order JAJRTE01; family JAJRTE01; genus JAJRTE01. The sequence continues at coordinate 35,893 of JAJRTE010000107.1, read as the reverse complement.
CCCGGAAAGCCTCCAGCGCCTCCTCGTGCTTTCCAATCCGCTGGGCGACCGCGCCCTTGCCCACGAGGAGCTGCACGCGCGTCCGCTGCCCCTCGTCCGAGGTGTCCTCTCGAGCCATCCAGGGCTCCAGCTCGAGGTAGTAGGTCCAGGCGGCGGCGTCGCGTCCCGCTGCATAGTGATACAGGGCGGCTCGAGACAGGGCCAGGGGCCGAAACCGCTCGAGATCCGGGTGGCCGTCCACCCAGTCCAGGGCTCGAACCGTCCGCTCCGCTGCCTCGTCCAGCCGACCTGCGTGAAACAGGCTGCGGGCCGAGGCCAGCATGATACAAAGCGCCTGCTCCGGGTCGACGTAGGGGAGCCTGTCCCGCCGGGCGAAATAGTCCAGGGCGATCCTGTGGCTGTCCACCTGGCCTTGAAGCAGGCCGAGAGACTGGAGGAGCGTGGCCTGGTAGCGCGGGTTGCTCCGAGCGAGGTCCAGGGCGAGAAGGTAGTGGGTGTTGGCCTCCTGGGCGAAACCGGCATCCCCGGTGCGAAGGAAATCGAGGTGGGCCAGGTAGCCCTGGAGATGGTGCACTTCGACCCGTCGAGGCAGCCCTGGCGCTGCTTCCTGCAGCACCGCCCGGGCCTCGCCAATACCCGCCTCGAGCGCTTCGCCTTCCAGCGCTTGCAACGTGCGTGCGACCAGGTAGGCGCGAACGAAACCGTACACCGGGTCGTCCTGCCGGCTCCGGAACTGCTTCGCATACTGCCCGGCGACATCCTTGCGCCCCTCGTTGTCCCAATTCTCGATGAACGCGATGTGTGCTTCGAGCGCATCGGTCTGGCGGGTCAGACCGTAGGCGTAGCCTCGAGCATCCGCAAAATCCCCGCCGGCCTGGGAGACATAGACTCGAGCCAGCAAGACCTCCCGATACAACGCCTCAGCGTACTGCCGCTCGCTCGACGCCCGTTTCAACCAGCTTACCCAGGTATTCGAGAATTCGTACAGGAGGTAGTCACTGTCCTGCGTCACGGCGCGCTCGACGATCATCTCGACCAGCACGCGGCGGCGCTCGATCCCGCTGGTCCTCCGGTACAGCTCGTAAAGCCCTTTGCGCACCGCTTCCTCGCTCTCCGGGCTCAACCCCAGCAGGAGGCCCTCGGCCTCGAGTACCATGGCGAGCGGCGACTCCGGCGCCACGCGCTCCCGCCAGCGGGCCACCCGAGCCACCCGCTCCTCGACAGGCGCGCCTTTCGTCAGTGCGCGGACGAACCTCCTGGCAAACTCGAGACGCTCGGCTTCGGCCAACGCGGGGTGATCCGAAAGGGCACGGAGCGTCTCGAGCAGCTTGCCGGTCAGTCCCAGCTCCTGGTACAGGCCAGAAGCGCGGTCGCCGAATGCTGACACCACGAACGGGTCCCCGATGGCGCCGATGTCCACCTGCTCGAGAAGGTCCCGGGCCCTTCCCTTCTCCCCGATGGTGTCGTTCACTTCGCTGGCCGCGATGAGAGCCATCGCCGCCATCGCGTCGCCTCCCCGCACCGGTTGGAGGAGCCGCTCCAGCCGCTTCTGCTGGTCGCGAATGAAACGCAGGTTGAGTTCCCCCTGGACCAGCCGTTGCGTCTCCCGGCGTTCGGCGATGACTTCGAGGAGGATTTCCATGAGCTGGGCTTGCTTCCCGCCGTCCACGCCGCCGTATCGATCAATCACGAGCCGTGCATAGTGCTCGGCCGACTCGTACTCCCTCAATTCCAGGTGTGCCTGGGTCATGCGCCGGAGCACCTCGACACGTGCATCGGGCTCGGTGCTCCGGCCAAGGAGGTGAGCGAGGAGCAGGAGTCTCTGCCACGTGTCACGGGCGGACCGGAGTTCTTCCTCGAGCCGTGCGTTGGACCACGATCCGGGGACACTGCCCTCGAGGGGCAATGCATAGATGTCGAGGGACCCCTCGTGGGCACAGGTCGCAAGGAGCCTGTCCGTCTCCGGGACCGGGTACTGGCAGTTCCAGCGGGCACTGGTCAACTGTTCGGCCCGGCGGGCGTCGACCGGGAGGTCCGACAGGGTGTCGAACGGGACGCGGAAAAGGACGCTGTTGTCATCACCGTCGATGATGCCGTCCAGATTGGTGTCGTTGAGGTACTGGGAGAAGTAGAGGTACTTCCCATCCTTGGAGAACGCCGGGAAACCGCTCGCTCCCGAGAGGTGGAAGCGCAGCTCGAGCACGCGGTCCGGGTCATCGAGCCGAACGAGGGCCAGGGTCTTCGCTGCCCGGCGTGCGAAGTTGGCCCCTACCACTTCGGCGTTCCGCGTCACCGGCACGAACACCAGCCAACGGCCATCCGGGGACACCGCCGGGGCGGCGAGGTTGCGGTCCAACACCACTGCCGGAGGGCCACCCGACAACGCGAAGTCGAGCAACCGGAAGTCGCCGTGCATGCCGGTCCTCGAGACCACGCCCACGTGTTCTCCGCCGGGGAACCAGAAGGCCTGGGATTCCGACGTGCGCTCGTCCGTCAGGCATGTCGTCTTTTCGGTCTCGATATCGTACAGGCAGGCGTCGCCGGTTGCGTCGGTCAGGTAGGAAACATAGAGGATCCACCGCCCCCGCGGTCCGACTCGAGGATCTGTCGCGTCGGCGCCGTGATCGAACAACAGCTCCGGGACGCCCCGCTCCATGTCCTGGACGAAGATCTGCCACGTCGCCCTCGAGTTGCTTGCGAAATAGAGCCGCGCGCCGGTCGGGTCCGTTGCGCCCATCATCTCGTCGGCCGCCCCGGCGGTCAGCCTGAGGGGCTCGGCCATCCGCGCGCCGGCGTGGACACGCCCCGGCAAGCCGAGCAGGCACAGCAACAGCGACGGCGCGGCCGCCCACCGTATCACCGGCATGCGTCTCCTGCGATGGTGCGTATCCCTCACGTGCCGCGCGTTGCCTCCCGGGTTCTCGAGGTCCAACGAACGGCAGTCCACACCCGTGCTTCGTCGCCGCTCCGGAACCATCTTCATTGTCTCAGGTTTCGGTCTCACGGTGAAACGTCGCCCTCCCCGGTGCCCGCCTCCCCGCTCTCCGGCTCCCCGGCCCGCACACCATCTGCGTCCGGGACCGCTTCGGGCGCCGCAACCCGCTCCCCGTTTCGGCGCGGGGCATGCGCCTCTCCGCCGCATCGTTTCACGAACCAGGAGCCGTCCTCCCGCTGGATCTGCCCACCGCACACAACCTGCTCGAGGTGGTTCTTCCACCAGGCCTGCCGGATTGCTTCCTCTTCCGTCCCCGGCATCTCCCGCTGGATGTAGGACCAGACCTGGCGGCGATTCCGGTTCTCGCGCTGAACAAGCCGAGTGATTTCGTCACCGTTCACGGTACCCGTGCAAGTCCCCGGTGTCTCCTCGAGCAGCCCGGAACGCGCCTCGCCGACGCACCGTCGTATCAACAATTCGTCGATCCGCTGGGCGTCCGTGCGGGTGGCGGCATAGAGTCCCGCCACCGAGGAGACGCCGCCACCGGCCACGCCCTCGGCCTCGAGCTGACCCGGCGTGAAGGGTTCGCAGTGGGGCTGAAGTGCCGAGTCGTTCAGGTCGTTCTCGAGGGCGGTCAACTCTCCTCCCGCCTGGTGCTCGAGCACGGTCTTCTTGTCGACGAGATAGACCGTATCGGGAGCCTTGACGCACCCGGAGGATGTCCACCCCAGGATGAGCAGGGCCGTGACGACAATGGACACGTTGCGAGGATACCCGTTATTCACTCGATCCTCCCTTCCTTGCCGGCGTCGAGAGCTTTTCGCCCGCAAGTTGTAGCAAGCGCGGTGTTCACAGCAAGTCTCCCAGGTAGGTATTCAGGATCGGCCCGATGGGAATGCCCCGGATTTCGTCGATGCGGACCGTGCGGGCAAGCCCGCCGAGGTCGACCTTGATCGACATGAATCCGTGGTCGAAATCGACGCGCACGAACCTGGGGTAGCCGGCGTTGAGTGCCAATCGTAACTGGTTGATGTCCACGTCCTCGTGGTACGGATCCACGCCGTCCAGCATGGCCAGGAGGGTCTTCCTCCCGATATGCACGATGTGGGCCCTGCCGTTGAGGTCCAGCTTGTCGAGGGAGAAGTCCAGGGCGAGGTTGGCATCGAACCGTTCCGAAGAATCGTCAGCCAGGCGCAGACCGTTGGCGGCACCGCGGAACAGCACGCTGGTATCGTTCTCCTGGTAGTCGACGAGGAGCTGCCCGCTCACGGTTCCCTGTGCGACCCCCATCTGGAGCTGGTCCAGCCGAACCATGTTGCGGTCGACCCGGAAGTTTCCCGCCACCGGAGCAGCCTCGAACAGGTCGGACCAGGCGAGGCGCTCGATGGAAAAAAAGCTGTCGCCGGTCAGGTACGGTTGGGTGTCCGGGAACGCTGCCCGGGCATAGGCGTTGCTCCGGCCACCGGGCACGAGTACGAATCCGCTGGGACCGTCGCGGAACTCCTCGACGACGAGGCACTTCCCGGTGAACCCCTGGATCTCGAGTTCCTCCCCCGGCAACCGCAGGTCGACGTCGCGCAGCTCGAGGGAGGACGACAGCCGGTACTGGATCTGCTCGGGCGACTCCAGGCGGAACGGAACCACGACCTCCCCGCGTGCGGACAGGAAGCCGGGGTCACCGGTCAATGCGCCCAGGTCCTGGCGAAGCACGCCGCTCAAGGTCAGACTCTCGCCCCCGGTGATGGGCGCCGATGCCAGGAACCCCTGTCCCGGCGCTTCTCCCGGCCCGCTCGCCCCCGGTTCGCCGCGGCCGGGGACGGCAAGCGCGGCCAGGTTGCCTCGAGCATCGTCCATTGCCAGGGCCACCTCCAGCCGTGTCCCGCCTTGCCTGCTCTCGAGGATGCACCGGTCCAGGCTGTACGCGGAGAGCCGTGCCAGTCGCAAGCGGAGGTCCACGTTCATATCCACGGGGGGATAGACGGCAGCGAGGTTCTGACCCACCAGGGCGGCGCCGGCCCGATATGCCACCTCGAGCACGCCCGCCTCTATATCCTCGGTGGAGGCCAGGCGCAAATGGTGGCTGACCTTGTCGAGCCACACGTGGTCCGCGCCGTCGGTGTAGTCGATGCGTTCTGTCTCCAATTCGGCCGAACCGTTGAGCCGTCCCCGGTCGTAGATGATGTCGGCGGTACCCGACAGGTCGCGCATCGCGACCTTCATGTCGCCGTCCAGGTAGTTCACATCGCCGCGAAACCGGCGCACACGAAGCCGGTAGCGATCCTCGGGCAAGGAGAACGTGACCCCGAGAGATGCTTCCGTGGCGCGGTCGGCCCACAGGACATCATAGGCCCAGCCGCCGAGTTTCAGGTCGGCGTCCAGGGTACCCCTCTCGGGTGTGCCACGATACCCGAACCGCCCGGAAATGGCCGAAACGGTGGCGGCATAGTCCGGCGCCCGATAGTTGAGATGCCGTGCCGACACGGTGGCCTGCTGGCTGATCCGGATCGGGCCGGCCCCCATCACGCCTCGAGCTGTCCCTTCCGAGGTGAGCTGAACCCCCATGCGAGCCCATTCGACCCTCTCGCCCGGAGACAGGAGCGTGTTCAGCAGCGGCCCGAGCGGCTTCAACGTCGGTGCGTCAGCCTGGACGCGCCACCGGGTGGCGTCCCGGTCGTGGGAGACATCTGCAGCGAGTGCCAGCGGTCCGAGCCTCAGCGAGCACACCGCACGACCGCTCGCCGACGACGGGTCGTCGAGGTCGACCCGGACGTCCCGCAGGTGCGCCTCGACCGCTGCTCCGGCCAGGTCATGCGTACCCACCGCCGGGTCGGCCACCGTCATTGCATCCACGGACAACCGCGCGTCGAAGCTGTAGGGCTGTGTTCCGGAAAGCCTGGACGACAACTCGAGACCCATCGTGGCGTCGGAAACACGGGTGGCGCCCAGGTGGGCCCCACCCCCACGGGTCTCCAGCCGCACACGCACGTCCCCGGTCGAGGCCAACGGCTGCTCGATTTCCACGCGGCTCCCCAGGACAGCCACGGAAAGGGCGGCTCGAGGGAGCGTCGTCCTGGTGGAGCCGTCGTCGATGACCACCCCCGCGAGGGGAACATCCAGGGTCACGTCCTGCTCGAGAATGCCTCGAACAACCGCTTCCGCTCGCACGGACACGGCGTCGATCTCGACGGAGGCCGGTGCGTCGAACCAGGAGACGCCGGACAGATCTCCGGAAACCGCGATCCGGCCGGAGGTGGCGTAGAACGTGGCGGGATCGAGGGCGAGGTCGTCCAAGGTCAGTGCCACGTTCCCCCCTCCCACCTCCAGGCCGCCGGGCAGTGTCACCAGCGGCAGCAGGTCGTCGAGGCTCGCGGTGATGCGACCTTCGGCGACGTGAATCCCAAACATCCCTCCTTCCAGGTCTTCGACAGTGGCCCCCAGGGTCGCAGCGATCGCCTTGCCGATCAGGTCGAGGCGCGTCACCTCGACTTGCGTCGCGCGGGCGTCGGGCTGGAAACGGAGCACGCCCTCGAGGCGCACGACTTCGCCGGGCGGGACGGGGAGATCGACCAGCGACTGGTGGTCCAGCAGGATGGACAAGGCCACGGCCAGGGTGTTCCCGTTCAGGTCGGTCCGGAAGTCCAGCCGCCCCTGCCACCCCCTCGAGTCCCGGCTGTCGCCTCCAGCTTCGTCGATCGCAATCGACAGGCCGGTTTCGGGGTCGGAATAGAGCCGAACCATCCCCACCGGTCCGTCGTTGCCCGGGGTCAATGCAGCTTCCAACCCGAGACCCTTCACGGTGGTGGCCCGCCGGACCCTCCCCGCCTCGAGTTCGAGGACCGTCACCTGTATGCCGTCCACCGACAGTTTCTCCAGGTCGACGAACGCGGGCAAGAGTCCCAGGCTGTCGGACAGGATGAAGGGCTTATCGGACGGCACAGTCGCCGGAGTCGGCGTCGCAGCCTCGGCACCCGGTGGAAACAGGAGATCGAGTGTCGTTCTTCCCTGTTCATCGACGACCAGGACGACGCCCAATTCATGGATCTCCACCGCGTGAACAGTGAAATGGTCGGTCAGGAGCGTCCCGGGCGCCCAACTGGCGTCGATGCTGCCGATCCGCACGAAATCGGGGGCATGCTCACGCACCGAAACAGGAGAGGCGACACGGATGTTGCGCCCCACGAGGCTTGACAACATCGAAGCTCGGAGTGTCTCGTAGGAGACCTCGAGCCCCAGGGATTCATGCAGGTAGTCGGCGAGCGGGTCGCTGACAGCGGGGCGATCCAGGTTGGCAAAGAGGATGGTCAACCCCACGAGCAGCAGCAACGCGGCCGCCAGGAGCGCACCGGAAGAGCGGACGATCCACCGCCGCGCGCGCCGCCATCCGGTCGGTCGAGGTTTCCTTGCCTTGCGAGACGCCATGCTGCCCCTGCTTTGGCTGTGCACACCCAACGTGTGACACGAGTCGCTTTCAGTATAGCGCCAAGGCCTGTTGCAGCAAGCCCCGTGATTCAGCCCGCGTGCCGGCGGGACGCACCGGAGACATGGGACATGCTCTGCAAGGCATCGTCGTTGCAGGCGAGACCAGGCGGATATCCACGGGCACCACGGCTCCGCCCGGTGGATGAGACTGCCCCTGCAACGATAGCGATGCTCAAAAGAGGAAGACCAGCGCGGCCCCACCGGCCTGGGCTCGAGTCCCGTCGCCGGGCACGCCGATGACGAGATCATCCGTGCCATTCTGGTCAAGGTCGCCGAGCGCCATGACGCCCCCCACGCCCGGCACCGTGGTGGAGCCCTCCCAAGCCGTCATGGCCTGGTCAGCACCGATTTAGCCCCACACCTTTCCCCCTGCGGCCTGGAAAAGATACAGACGCCCGCTGGAGCCGTCATGGGCGGCGGCGCCGACCAGGACATCGGCGAACGCTCCGCCAGACACCCACCCGGTGCGAAAAACACTTCCGAACCGATCTCCCTCGCCCTCGCCCAGGAATGAAGCATGCGAGAGTCTCTCTATTTCATAGACCTGCTGGCTCTCCTGGAGCCAAGGTCCAAACAGGACGTAGGTACGGCCCGTGTCGTCGGCGTCCCCGGGTGCACCGAGCAGAAGGTCTACGTGGCCGTCCTGGTTGATGTCGCCACACTCAGCCACTGGCCCAAGGCCGATGGGCTGGGTGTCTTCCAGACTGACTACCACTGTCTTGACGCGATCGTCCGGCCAGTGGGTGGCATGGTCACGCCCGAGAAAGAACGAGACAAGACCGATCCCCGCGTTGGCACCCGGAGACCCGATCGCCATGTCCGCCATGCCGTCCTGGTCGATATCCCCCGTTCCTGCGACGTAGGCGCCCGTGCGCTCTCCGTTTTCGGTGCCGGTCCACAGGAGGTCGGCGGAACCCGGGGCTGGCGGGACTGCGCTGGAGGATCCCAGGAAGAAATAGGCGGCGCCGCAAGCCGCCCCGGCGCCACAGGTCGATTCGGGCGCGCCGATCAGGAAATCATCCACGCCATCGCCATTCACGTCACCGGGAACGGCGACGGCGGCGCCGAACCTGCTTCCCACCTCAGCACCCTCCACCACCAGCGCAAGGGCAACGACCGTACCGGAAAATGGCAGGACACTCCCGGACACGACATAGACCTTGCCGGCAAACGTCGGGTCATCCGGTCGTCCCGGCGCTCCAATGATCAAATCATTCGTTCCGTCTCCATCCACGTCCCCGATCGCAAGCGACGCACCGAAATACTCGCCGTCCGCCTGTCCGACCAGAAGACTGCTTGGCTCCAGGAGTTCGCTCTCGAGACTTTCCCGCCCGCCTGCAACAACGAAGACAGCCCCGGTTGCGGGCTCCTGCTCACCGGCATAGGCCGGCGCGCCGATCGCCAAGTCCGGTACGCCATCGCCATCCAGGTCTCCGACCGCAAGGGCGGCCCCTGCATGGCTCCCCGCCGGTCCCCAAAAGCCAGACGAGGCGTCCCCAGCATGCGCCGGCTCGTCGACGCTGCCGTCACAATCGTCATCCCGGTCATTGTTGAGCACCTCTATCGCGCCCGGATAGACAGCAGCGTTCAGGTCGTCACAGTCCGCTCCACCAGTGTTCGACCCGTCCACCCCGTCACAATCTTCGTCCCCGGCGAACCCGTCACAGTTTTCGTCGATGCCATTGCACGGCACTTCAGGGGCGAGCGGAGAAATGTCCGGGTCGGTGTCGTCGCAATCGGGGCCAAGAGGTGGGCCGTCGACGCCATCGCAATCCCGGTCCTCGACGTACCCGTCGCAGTCCTCGTCCAGTTCGTTGCAAGGCGTCTCCACGGCGCCGGGGTAGACGCCTGGGTCGCTGTCGTCGCAATCGTCAGCGGCGCCATGTCCGTCGCTGTCCTGGTCGATGTCGTCCAGTCCGTCGCAGTTCTCATCGACCCCGTTTTCCGGCAGTTCTTCCGCGCCGGGATACACGCCGGCGTCCTCGTCGTCACAGTCGTCCCCTCCAGCAGGAATGCCGGGAACGCCGTCGCCGTCCACATCGACGGTGTCGCTTCCGTCACAATCCTGGTCCACACCGTCGTAGGGCGTTTCGGCCGCGCCCAGGTAGACCGTGGCGGCTGCGTCGTTGCAATCCTCTCCCCCGGCCTCCGTCGCGGCCTGGCCGTCGCCATCCACGTCCACCAGGTCCTCGCCGCTGCAATCCTGATCAATACCGTCGTATGGCACTTCCGGCGCCCCCGGGTACACGTCGCTTCGCTGGTCGTTGCAATCGGCTCCACCATACTCGATGGCGTCGAACCCATCCTGGTCCCAATCCTGCTCCGCGTCCGGGCACGGCTCGTCACCGCCGTCACAGTTCTGATCGATGCCATCCTCGCATACCTCATCGGCGCCGGGATAGGTCCTGGGGTCGGTATCGTCACAGTCCCTGGACGCCGGCGACCCATCCAGGTCCCGGTCCGGGTCGGGGGAGTGGCAAGCGAGTGCCCCAAGCCATAGCATCGTCAGCACTGCAATCGCGCCACGCGACATGTTTCCTCTCCAACTGAGCCCTATGCCTCCACGCCTCGAACCTGTTCAAGTATACACCGTCACCCCTGGACTCTGCTGCTGGAGACGAAGCGCGGGAACGTGGCACAAGTCCTCGTGCCCGCCGGCCTCCAACGTTGCATCCTCTTCGGAATAGTCCACTCGCGACGGAACCCGGCACCAAGCCCCCGCGAACGACCTGGCCAGACGCGCACTGCACGGTCGGTGGGGTAGAGAGGTGTACGCATGCGCTGGTCGGTGTCGCCCTGTCTGGACGCTGCATCTTCAGAAGCCGCGACGCCCTGGCCCCGGGAGCGTGTCGGTGAACTCCGGGTAGTGGAGTGGCCGCAAGCGCTTACCTGGCAACTTCGAAGCGAGGACAAAAAAAACCGGCAATCGGGAGACTGCCGGCGAGATCGGGAAGTTACTCGTCGTGTCGCGGGCTCGACTGCTTCAGGCCGAAGACGTCTCCCCCTCCTCCTCCACGAGCTGAATCAAACTCATCGGGGCGTTGTCGCCTGGACGAAAGCCGAGCTTGATGATCCGGGTGTAGCCACCGTTCCGGTCCCGATAGCGCACCCCGTAGACATCGAAGACCTTTTGCAACACCTCCCGGTCATTAACCCACCTGCGCGCCAGGCGGAACCCGTGCACACGCTGCGCAACGGCTTTCTGCTGCTCGTCTTCGGAGCCCTGAGTCAACTGCTCGAGCTGCACGCGCTTTGCAAGGGTGATCACACGTTCGGCGATCGGCCTGATTTCCTTCGCGCGTGTATCGGTTGTGGTGATTTGCTCATGCCGCAACAGAGCTGTCACCATATTTCGAAGCATAGCGACGCGATGGGAACCTGAGCGGTTCAGCTTGCGCCGTCCTTTGAGATGTCTCATAGCGCCAATCCCCAGCTTTTGTCACTTGGGCAGTTTGTGTTTGGGGAAGTTGTGGAGTTTCATGCCCAGAGACAACCCCATCTCTCCCAGAATATCCTTGATCTCGGTGAGGGATTTGCGACCGAAGTTCTTCGTTTTCAACATTTCGGCCTCGGTCTTCTCCACGAGTTCGTAGATGTACTTGATGCTAGCGTTCTGCAGGCAATTCGCTGAACGGACAGACAGCTCGAGTTCATCGACTGTCTTGAACAGGTTCTCGTTGAATTCCTCTTCCTCTTCCTCTTCCTCCGGCTCGACCGGTTCCGGTTCCTCCTCGAAGTTGATGAAGACCTGGAGCTGCTCCTTCAGGATTTTCGCGGCATAAGCGACGGCGTCCTGTGGAAGGACGCTGCCGTCGGTCCAAACTTCCAGTGTGAGTTTGTCATAATCGGTTTCATGCCCGACACGTGCGTTCGTCACGGTAAAGTTGACCTTCCGAACGGGCGTGAAGATGGCGTCGACAGGAATGGTGCCGATGGGCAGGTCGCCGTCGACATTCTTGTCAGCCGGCACATACCCCTTTCCCATCTTGACACTCATCTCGGCGTAAAGCCGGCCCTCGGCGTTCAACGTTGCGATGTGGTGATCAGGGTTGAGGATCTCGACACCGGCTCCGGTGATAATGTCCCCTGCTGTGATCTCGCACTCGCCACGGCTCTCGATGCGGACCGTGCTACTGTCGTATGAGTCGAGCTTGAAGCGCACGCCCTTGAGATTGAGCACGATGTCGGTGACATCCTCGAGGACGCCTGGAATCGAGGTGAATTCGTGCAACGCGCCCTCGATCTTGACGGAAGTAATGGCCGCGCCCTGCAGGCTCGACAGCAGGATACGTCGCAGGGAATTGCCCAAGGTCACGCCGAACCCGCGCTCGAGCGGCTTTGCGACGAACTTGCCGTAGTGACTCGTCAGCGTCTCGTTGTCCACGTCGAGTGACCGAGGTCGAATGAGAGACCGCCAATTCCTGTACATGAAACCTCCGCACCCAGAGACCAGAGGGGAAAAAGACAAACGCGATCTACCGGGAATAGAGTTCCACGATGAGCTGCTCATTGAAGTCAGAGGGGAGTTCCTCCCGGACCGGCAGCGCTGTCATGGATCCCTTGAAAGCGTTCTTGTCCAGCTCCAGCCAGGAGGGCATCTGACGCCTGGAGACCGCTTCCAGAGAGTCGAGCACTCTCTGTATCTTTCGACTCTTTTCTCGCAATTCGATCCTGTCGCCTGGTTTCACGAGAAAGGACGGAATGTTGACCTTTTTGCCATTGACGAGGAAGTGACCATGCCTGACGAGTTGGCGAGCCTCGGCCCGGGTACAGGCGAATCCCAGCCGATAGACGATGTTGTCGAGCCGCCTTTCGAGAATGGTCAGGAGGTTCTTGCCAGTCTCTCCCTTCTGCCGGTCCGCCCTTTCGAAATACAGATGGAACTGCTTCTCGAGCACCCCGTAGACACGCCGGGCTTTCTGCTTTTCGCGCAACTGACGCCCGTACTCGGTCTCCTTGTGGCGTCGCTGTCCGTGCTGACCGGGCGGATACTGTCTGCGGTCGAACGCGCACTTGTCAGTGAAACAACGTTCGCCCTTCAAGAACAACTTCACACCTTCGCGGCGGCAGAGCCGGCATACGGAATCTCTGTACCTAGCCAAAACGTCCTCCAGACGAAATCACGTAGAATTCCTGCAGCATGACCACTTCATGCGCGCTGATCAAACCCTTCGACGCTTGGGGGGACGGCAACCGTTGTGCGGAATTGGCGTCACGTCGCGGATCAAGGTAATCTTCAGGCCGGATGCCTGTAGCGAGCGCAAGGCCGATTCCCTGCCCGCCCCAGGCCCCTTGACCTGCACGCCAACGGTACGAAGACCGTGCTCCATGGCCTTTTTCGCAGCGTCCTCGGCGGCGAGCTGAGCGGCGAACGGGGTGCTCTTGCGGGAGCCCTTGAACCCTCTCACACCAGCACTCGACCACGCAATCGTATTACCCATCTCATCCGAGATCGTGACGATGGTGTTGTTGAAGGTGGCCTGGATATGGGCAATCCCCTTCTGGATGTTCTTCCTGACTTTCTTCTTGCGAGAGATTCTTCTTTGCTTTGCCATGGAGATTCCCTACCGTTGCGCGCCGCGTTTCCCAGGGCGCTTTCCCTATCGGGTCACTTCTTCTTTCCAGCAATCGCTCGCCGTGGTCCCTTTCGAGTCCGAGCATTCGTGTGCGTTCTCTGACCCCGAACCGGCAAGCCACGCCTGTGGCGCAGTCCCCGATAGCAGTTGATGTCCATCAACCGCTTGATGTTCATTCCGACCTCCTTACGAAGGTCGCCTTCTACCTTGCAATCACGGTCGATGACCGCCCGGATGCGAGCTATCTCGGCATCGGTGAGGCTGTCGGTTCGTGTATCCGGACTGACATTCGCGCTCGCCAGGACCCGGCGACTGGTCGAACGTCCAATCCCGAAGATATAGGTCAAACCGACCTCGATACGCTTGTTGCGAGGAAGATCAATACCAGCGATTCGAGCCAAAGCCAGGCCTCCTTACCAGGTTGAGCGTGTCAGACGGGCGACAGGATCGTTGCGTCATCCCTGCCGTTGCTTGTGCTTCGGGTTCGGACATATAATACTCACGATTCCTCGCCTCTTGATCGTTCGACACTTTACACACATCTTCTTCACTGACGCCTTGACCTTCATTTTTCTACGTCCTTGACCACGTTTGGGTTACTTTGCCCTGTAGGTTATTCGCCCTCGAGTCAAGTCATAGGGAGAAAGCTCCACGGTCACCTGGTCACCGGGCAAGATCTTGATGAAATGCATCCGCATCTTGCCCGAAATGTGGGCGAGGATCTTGTGGCCGTTCTCCAACTGCACACGAAACATTGCGTTGGGAAGTGGCTCGATGACCGTACCAACCACCTCGATAGCTTCCTCTTTCTGACTTGACATTTCTTCCTACCCGATCATTTGGGCGAACCCGGTGACAGCTAGCGACGTCGACCTCGAATTCTCCCGCCCTTCGCCCCGAGCAGACCTTCATACTCGCGCGTCAGCAGATGGGAGTCGATCTGCGCCACCGTGTCCAGGGCGACGCCGACCACGATCAAGAGCGACGTACCTCCGAAATAGAATGGCACACCAAAGCGAACCATCAGGAACGTGGGGAGCACACAAACAACCGACAGGTAGAGCGCCCCCCCCAAGGTAATCCGCGTGAGAATCCTGTCTATGTACTCTGCCGTCTTCTTCCCCGGTCGAATCCCGGGGATGAAGCCGTTGTACTTCTTCATGTTCTCCGCCACGTCATCCGGATTGAAGGTCACGGCGGTATAGAAGTAGCAGAAGAATATGATCATCGCCACATACAAAACGTTGTAGAGGATCTGATCATGCCTCATCGCACCGTTGAACGCAGCCAACCAGGGAAACCGGTCCTCACCGACAAAGCTGCTGATGGTTGCCGGGAAGACCATCAAGGAGGATGCGAAGATCGGGGGAATCACGCCCGACATGTTGATCTTCAACGGCAGGTGGGCTGTCTGCCCCCCATACACTTTCCGGCCGACGACCCGCTTGGCGTACTGAACGGGAATGCGCCTCTGCCCCCGCTCACAAAAGACGATGGCAGCGATGACGGCAACCATGAACAGGGTGAGCCCCAAGAGTTCGGCGATAGGCAGTTCGCCAATACCGACCTGCTGGAACGTGTTGAAGATCGCGACCGGGAACCGGGCGACGATACCGGCGAAGATGATGAGCGAAATACCATTCCCGATGCCCCTGTCCGAAATCTGCTCACCAAGCCACATGATGAAACAGGTGCCCGCGGTCAACGTCACCAGGGCGAGCATTCGGAATCCCCACCCCGGGTTGATCACGACAGGCATGTCCTGTACGCCGGGCATGGACTCGAGGCTGTAGGATATCGCCAGACTCTGAACCGCAGAGATCACGATCGTCCCGTACCGCGTGTACTGCGTGATCTTTCTGCGGCCGGTCTCACCTTCCTTGGAGAGCCGCTCGAGCTGCGGCACCACCACGGTCAGCACCTGCAAGATGATCGAGGCGGTGATGTAGGGCATGATCCCGAGGGTAAAGACCGAAAAACGAAGCAGGGCCCCGCCGGAGAACATGTCGTACAGGCCGAGCAGGGTTCCCTTTCCGCTACTTTCGAAAAACTGGGCGAGCGCGGCTCGGTTCGTTCCTGGAACTGGTATGAATACCCCGAGACGGTACACGCCGAGCAACGCCACGGTAAACAGCACACGACTCCGCAGCTCAGGAATCTTGAATATGTTTCGATAGCCGCCGGCCAAGTCAGAGTACCTCCACCTTGCCACCGCAGGCTTCGATCTTCGCGACCGCCTGGGCGCTGAACTTGTGTGCTCGTACCGTCAACGGCCGTGTCATTTCACCGGACGACAGAATCTTCACCTTCCGCCGCCCCGAGATCATTCCCGCTGCCCGCAACACCGAAGGGTCCACCACATCGACACCCGAGAGTCTCGCAAGGGTCCTCACGTTGACGATATCATATCGCTCCTGGAAGATGTTCGAGAACCCCCGTTTCGGGACACGCCGCTGCAAGGGCATCTGTCCACCCTCGAAACCAGGCCGTGCCCCGGAGCCGGACCGCGAACATTGCCCCTTGACGCCACGCCCACAGGTCTTTCCCCTGCCGGATCCGATGCCCCGACCAAGGCGACGCCGGCGGCGCCTCGATCCCGGCACCACGGTCAGTTTGGATAGTTCGTTGCCCATGTCAACTCCCTTGCCTTGCTACTCCGGCACTTCCTCGACATGTACCAGGTGGAGCACTTTCTTGATCATTCCCCGTATGGTGGGCGAATTCTGCCTGACGACGGTCCGGTGCAGCCTGGTCAGCCCGAGTCCCTTCAAGATCTTCTTCTGGGATTCCGGTCTACCGATACCACTCCGGACCAGCGTTACCTTCAGACGACTCATGACGATCCCCAACAACTTCGTATGTTCCAAGAAAGCGATTCAGTCAGCGCACCAGTTCTCCATCGGCGCGCACTTCCTTCCCTCGAGTAGCCGCCACGTCTTCTACCGAGCGCAACTGCTGCAACCCGTTCATGGTGGCCTTGACCACATTGTGCGGGTTGCTGGTTCCCAGCGACTTGGTCAGGATGTTTCGCACTCCCGCCACCTCCAAAACCGCCCGAACGGCACCACCGGCGATGACGCCAGTCCCAGGAGAGGCAGGTCTCAAAACGACTCTACCCGCCCCATAGCGGCCAACGACGCCGTGTGGAATCGTCTGATTTACAATGGGAATCGTCACCATGCTCTTCCTGGCACGCTCGCCACCCTTCCGGATGGCCTCCGGGACTTCCGTGGCCTTCCCAAGGCCGACGCCCACGCGGCCCTCTCCGTCGCCGACAACGACAAGAGCCGAGAAACTGAAGCGGCGCCCGCCTTTGACGACCTTTGCAACCCGGTTGATGTGGACGACCCTGTCCAGGAGTTGCATATCATCGGAATTGTTTCGCTGCACAATCACTCCCCGATACGTCATTCATCACTGTGTCAGAACAGCAACCCGCCCTTGCGGGCCGCGTCGCCCAGTGCTTTGACCTTCCCGTGATAGACGAATCCGTTTCGATCGAAGACCACTGTCTTGATATCGCGTTCCAGTGCCTGAGCGGCGATGGCTTTGCCGACCTTCACCGCGGACGCGACGTTTGCGGCCACCTGGCCCTGAGAACGAATCGCCGGCGACAGCGTGGACACAGCCGCCAAGGTCCGACCGGATTGGTCATCGATGATCTGGGCGTAGATGTGTCGTCCGCTGCAATAGACGCACAATCGAGGACGGCGCGTTGTTCCGCGCACCTTTTTTCGAATGCTCATCTTGCGTCGCGCACGGGCGACGGCCCTCGGGTTTGTCTTTCCCACGGCAAATACCTCCAACACCCTTCCCTGGAACGTCCGGACCGGCGACCCGGCGACCTGCGTTCCCAAAAGCGCACACTAGCCGGCTGCTGCCTTGCCTGGCTTGAGCTTGACGACCTCGCCCTCGTACCGAACGCCCTTGCCCTTGTAGATGTCCGGCGGGCGATAGGCCCTTATGTTCGCGGCGACCTGTCCAACCTGCTGTACGTCGATACCGCGAACGACGATCTTCGTCGGTTTCTCCAGTACGATGTCGATACCTTCCGGGATTTCTAGGATCACCGGGTGAGAGTAGCCCAGATTGAGCTTGAGCACTCCGCCGGCCTTTTCTGCCTTGAATCCGACCCCGACGATATCCAACCGCTTTTCGAATCCGGCGGACACACCCCGCACCATGTTGGCGATCAGGTTTCGCATGAGGCCGTGCACGGAGCGGGCCCGGCGGTCGTCCGATCGGCGTTCGAGCAACAACTTCACACCTTCCTGGCGCAACGTTATCAACGGGGACAAGGCCATGGTGAGCGCCCCCTTCGGCCCATTGACCCTTACGACCCCATTCTTCTCCGTGACGGTGACGCCAGTGGGGAGTTCAATGGGCATGCGGCCTATTCTAGACATGATGACCTCACAATCGGACGGGCAACGCCCCGGAACCAATGCACGCTACCAGACCTCGCAGAGGAACTCACCGCCGACTACGACGGCCCGGGCCTGGGCATCGCTCATCACACCTCGAGACGTGGACACGATGGCAACCCCGAGTCCGTTGCGAATCCTCGGGAGGCTGTCCTTGCCTACATAGATGCGGCACCCGGGTTTGCTGACGCGCCGCAAGCCGCGGATCAGGCCTTCCTGGTGCTGGTCATATCCCAGGGACACGACGATCTGCTCCTTCGGCGCCTTTCCCGCGACACGGAAGCCACGAATGAACCCCTCGTCTTTCAGAATTCTCAAGATATTCAGCTTGAGCACGGACTTCGGAATCGTCACCGTGGCATGTTTCGCACGAGTGGCATTTCGCAGACGGGTCAAGAGGTCCGCCACCGGATCGGTCATGCTCATGAAAACTCTCCTCAACCTGTTAGTAATCCCTGACCGCCGCAGAAAGGCAACAAGACTACCAACTCGACTTGATCACCCCGGGGAGTTCCCCTCGAAGCGCCAAGGTCCGAAAACATATCCGGCACATACCGAACCTTCGCAGGAAGGCTCTCGGCCTGCCGCAGAGCGGGCAGCGATTGTAAGCGCGCACCTTGAACTTCGGTTTGCGTATTGCCTTGTACATCAATGCTTTTCGCGCCACCGGATAACTCCTCAAACAAATCGTGAACCTGCTTCGTTCTCGCAGCCTATTGCTGCCTGAATGGCATGCCGAGGTGCGCCAACAACGATCGTGCCTCCCGGTCCGATTTCGCTGTGGTCACAAACGTCACATTCATGCCGTTCACCTTGGTCACCTTGTCGTAGTCGATCTCGGGAAAGACGATCTGCTCCCCAAGCCCCAACGAGTAGTTCCCGCGACCATCGAAAGACTTGGGCGAGACCCCGCGGAAGTCGCGAATTCGAGGGATCGCCACATTGAACAGCCGATCCATGAACTCATACATGCGCTCGCGCCTCAAGGTCACCATGGCCCCGATCGGCATCCCCTCGCGGAGCTTGAAGTTGGCTATCGAGCGGCGTGCCCGCCGGATTATCGCCTTCTGCCCGGTGATCAGCGCGAGTTCCGCCGCGGCGGTCTCCAGGACTTTGATGTTCTGGATGGCCTCCTTCAGACTCGTATTCACGACGATCTTGGTCAACCTCGGCGCCTGCATGACGTTGACATACCCGAATTCTTTCATGAGCGCTGGTACGATCTCTGCTTCGTACCTATCTTTCAGCCGTGCCATGGACGGTTCTCCTGCTGCCCAACTGGCTTCTATGTCAACCCTGTTGTCCAGCCCGAATAGCCTGGCTCGAGCCCGGTGAAAGCCGAACGGTGCCACCAACCATCTTGCCCGTGGCCGGTGTCGTTCAGAGACTTCGCGCCCGCTCGAGTCCGATTTTCAAATCACAAGACCTCTGGTGCCAGCGAAATGATTTTCATGAAGCGCTTTGCTCTCAACTCCCGTGCGACGGGCCCGAAAATACGCGTTCCGATAGGCTCCCGCTGGGCGTTGATCAACACGGCCGAGTTCGTATCGAACTTGATGTACGATCCGTCCGGTCGCCGTATCTCCTTGGCCGTGCGCACGACAACAGCCTTCATGACCTCGCCCCGCTTCACCTTGGAGTTGGGAATCGCCTCCTTCACCGTCACCGTGATGACGTCGCCCACACTGGCGTACTTTCGGCGCGTTCCCCCCGGGACCTTGATACACATGACCTTTTTGGCCCCTGAATTATCGGCGACGTCCAGATAGGTTTGACTCTGAATCATGGCCGTTGCCCTCCTTGCCTCAATCCCGTACAACGGGCGAACTCTCAGACTCGAGTCCCTTCTGCACGGGACTTCACACCCAACAGGCGCCAACGCTTCAACTTGCTCAGCGGTCGCGTCTCGAGGATTTCCACTTCATCACCGACCCGGCATTCCTCGTGTTCATCATGCACATAGTATTTCTTGCGCGTGGTGACATATTTCAAGTACTTCCGGTGCCGAACCTTGCGGGCGACCGAAACGACCACGGTCTTGTGCATTTTGTTGCTTACGACCACGCCGACCAGTTTCTTTCGATGGCCCTGAGCGGTGTTGCTATTCATGCTGAACTCCCTTTCCGGATCCCGTCACTCCGAGCGCTTCCCCAGCAAGGCGTCCTTGAGGAACCCGAGCCCGAACCGGCTGCGCCTGCCCGTCTGCACACCTTCCCCGGAATCAGAGACATCCTGAGGCCTCACGGTCGTCCGGCCAAGCAAGGCGCTCTTGGGCAATCCTTGGGCGATCTCCCGCTTCCTCAACTCTGTGTTCATTCTTGCCAATGCCCTGCGAGTCTTCTTGATCTTTGAATTGTCCTCGAGCTGCTGCATGCGCAACTGTATCCGATGGGCCATCAGCTCGCGCATGAGTTCGGCGCGCCGAGTGATGATGTCATCGTCCGACAACTTGTCGAGACTTTCCGTTTTCATTCCAACGCTCCCTCTCTGGAAAGAAACCGCGTGGCGATCGGCAGCTTGTGGGAGGCGAGCCGAAGAGCTTCCCTCGCTTGCTCCAACGACACCCCCTCCATCTCGTAGAGCACGCGCCCCGGTCGAATGACACAGACCCAGGCCTCCGGCGACCCCTTCCCTTTTCCCATCCGGGTCTCAGCAGGCTTCTTGGTAATTGGCTTGTCGGGAAAGATCCGAATCCAGATCTTGCCGCCCCGCTTGACGAACCGGGTCATGGCGATTCGAGCAGCCTCGATCTGGCGTGCAGTGATTCTCCCCGGCTCCAGCGCCTGCAAGCCGTAATCCCCGAAGCTCAGGGAGGCGCCAGCGGTGGCAATACCACGTCGGCGACCCTTCTGCTGCTTGCGAAACTTCACCCGTTTTGGACTGAGCATCTGTCCAACTCCTTATCGGCTGTCCTCTTCCCCCGGAATGACCTCACCCTTGTAGATCCAGACCTTGATCCCAACCGCACCATAGGTCGTCCGAGCCTCGGCGAAACCATAGTCGATGTCGGCTCGCAAGGTGTGCAACGGGACGCGGCCCTCCCGGTAGAATTCGCTCCTTGCCATCTCGGCCCCGCCCAGTCGCCCGGCGCAATTTATCTTGATGCCCTTGGCGCCGCCGCGCAGTGCCTGTGTCAGGGCCTTTTTCATGGCACGACGGAACGACACGCGCTTCTCGAGCTGGGCGGCGATGTTCTCGGCGACAAGCTGAGCGTCGGTGTCGACCTTGCGGACCTCGATGATGTTCAGGAATACATCGTTTTTCGTGATCCGGTTCAGGTCGGCCTTGAGCACCTCGAGACCCGCACAACGCTTCCCGATCACCATTCCCGGCTTGGCAGCGTGAACGTATACCTTCGCCTTGTTGGCGGCCCGCTCGATCACGATCTTCGATATGCCAGCCTGGTAGAGTCGCTTTTTCAGGAACTTGCGAATCTGCAGGTCCTCGTGCAGCAGCCTGGTATACTCCCGCTTCGAATACCATCGGGAATCCCACGTCCTGGTGACTCCGAGGCGAAAACCTATTGGACTTACTTTCTGTCCCACAGACTATCTCCCTTTGCGCCCGACACGGTTCAATGCGGATTGCTCTCGACGACCACCAAGATGTGGCTGGTCTTCTTCTGAATCATGGTAGCCCGACCCATCGCCCTTGGAAGGTAACGCTTCAGCATCGGTCCCTGGTCCACCGTGATCTTGGACACCAAGAGCTGGTCGACATCGACGTCGCCCTTGGTCGTTGCGTTGGCAACGGCCGAGTTGATGACCCTGGTCAGCATCGGCGCGGCACCCTTCCTTGTGCAGGCCAGGATCTCCAGCGCTCTCGTTACCGGCATTCCCCGCACGAGGTCAGCCACCAACCGCACCTTCCTGGGTGCGACCCGTGCATGCCGATGAATGGCTCTTGCCTTCATGTCGATTCCCTATCCGTTCCAAGGAGTGAAGCGCCCGGTCAATCCGCTGTCAGCGCCTCAGCTTGCCTCTCCTGTCCCCCGCATGCCCGTGGAAAATGCGCGTCGGGGCGAATTCACCCAACTTGTGCCCAACCAGGTTCTCGGTCACAAAGACCGGCAGGAACTTCTTGCCGTTGTGCACCGCGAAGGTGAGGCCAATCATCTCCGGGATGATGGTCGAGCGACGAGACCAGGTCTTGATGACCTTGGGACTCCTGCTCCGCGTGGCCTCCTGCACCTTGTTCAACAGGTGCTGGTCGACAAATGGTCCTTTCTTGACAGAGCGCGCCATTCCAACTCCTCGCTCGCAACTATTTGCGTCGTTTGACGATGAATGTGTCTGTCCTCAGATTCTTGCGGGTCTTGTACCCCTTCGTGGGGATACCCCACGGCGTGACGGGGTTGCGCCCACCCTTGGTCTTACCCTCGCCCCCGCCATGCGGGTGGTCGATGGGATTCATGCTGGTGCCCCGGTTGTGCGGTCTGTGCCCCAGCCACCTCCGCCGCCCAGCCTTGCCGTACACGACATTCTCATGGTCCAGGTTGCTCACCTGCCCGACCGTGGCGAAGCAATCGATGTGGACCTTGCGCAACTCACCGGAGGGCAAGCGCAGCAGGCAGTGGTCGCCTTCCTTGGCCATCACCTGCGCGAACGTGCCGGCGCTCCTGACCATCTGTCCACCCTTACCGATTTTCAACTCGATGTTGTGGACCTGGGTGCCCAACGGAATGCGCCGCAAAGGCAGGGCATTGCCGGGCCGAATGTCGGCTTCGTCACTCGCGATCACCTTGTCGCCCACCTGCAAACCCGCTGGGGCGATGATGTAGGCCTTTTCTCCGTCGGCGTAGGCGACCAGCGCGACGCGGGCGGACCGATTCGGGTCATATTCCAACGCCTTCACAGACCCGACGATGTCTCGCTTCTTGCGCTTGAAGTCGATGACACGGTACCGCCGCTTGTGCCCGCCGCCGAGGAATCGAGCGGTGATGCGGCCGGTGTTGTTACGGCCGCCGTGGCGCTTGAGCGGGGCGGTCAGGCGCTTGTGGGGCTGCTTCCTCGTCAGGTCGGAGAAGTCAGACACGGTCTGGAAACGCCGGCCGGGTGACGTCGGTTTGAAGGTTTTGATTGCCATTTCTTGTCCTACCTCAGCCTTGCTGGAGTTGTCGCCATGCCCACCGTTCGGCCCCGCTGCTTAGCCCGCGAGGTGCAGGAGGTCGAGTTGCCTGTCCCCCTTGACCTTGACATAGGCCTTCTTCCAGTTCGACCGCCTTCCCACTCTACGCCCGAATCGCTTCTGCTTGCCGCGAACCACCAGGGTCCGAACGGTGGCGACCTCGACGTCGAACAGCTCCTCGATGGCAGCCTTGATCTCTACCTTGTTGGCCGCCATGCCCACCTCGAAGCAGTAGATGTTGTGCTCTTCCTCGAGAACGGTTCCCTTTTCCGTCAGCAGGGGCCGCTTGATGATCTCGTAGATGGGCTTCATGCCTTCAACCTCGCTTCAATCTTCTCGACCGCCGGCGCCGTCAGGACCAGCCGGGGATACTTCAAGATGTCGTACACGTTCAAGCCGGCCACGGGCAGCACCTTCAACGTCTTCAGATTTCGAGCCGACAACATCACGTTTTCGTCCGGGTCGCCGATGATGAACAGCGCGCGCGTGGCCGAGAGCCGCGTCGCGGTATCGAGGAACTGCCTGGTCTTCGGCTGTTCCAGCGTGAGATCGTTGACGACGATCAGCTCCTCGTTGACCAGGCGCAAGGTCAGGGCGGACCGCAAGGCGGCGCGCCGCACCTTCTTGTTGAGCCGCATCGTGTACTTGCGCCCGTTGGGTCCGAATGCCACCCCTCCCCCACGGAACTGGACAGCTCGAGTCGTGCCCTGCCGCGCGCGACCGGTGCCTTTCTGGCGGTACGGCTTGCGGCCGCCGCCGGAAACCATGGCTCGAGTCTTGGTAACCGGGTTTGCCGAGCGCCGGTTCGAGAGCTGCATGCGGACCACGTCGTGAAGCAGGTGCTCCTTTATTTCCGCGGAGAACACCTCGTCGCTCAGGTCGATTTCCCCGAGCTGCTCAGCGAGTTGATTCATGAGGGGAACGGTTGGCATGACGGTGACCTCCCTCTGCCGTTCAGAGCAGCTTTATCTCCACATCGACACCGGCCGACAAGTCGAGTTTCATCAGGGCGTCGATGGTCTGATTCGTGGGTTCGAGAATGTCTACGAGCCGCTTGTGCGTGCGAATCTCGAACTGCTCCCGGGATTTCTTGTCCACGTGGGGAGAGCGCAGCACGGTGTACTTGTTTATCCCCGTGGGCATCGGAACCGGTCCTCGCACTCGAGCGCCCGTCTTCTGCGCCGTTTCGACGATCTCCTTTGCGGACCTGTCCAGTATCCTGTGGTCAAAGGCCCTCAATCGAATACGGATCTTCTGTTCAGTCATGTCATCCTCAGGCGTCGACTTTCATGCACGTCAAGGCGTCGCGGGGTCGCCAGTCACTAGCACAAACGGCCCACAGCGTCAACCAGTATCGAAGCCGGTCACGGAACCCGACCCGATCCCGGGACACGAATACGAGAATCTTCTCCGAATCGAGACCAGGACGTTGCCGGGCGCGGCATCCTGCTGACGCGAATCAATGCCCGTGTCAGCCGCCAGGCGCCCGGCGCTACGGCCAGCGTGTTCCTCGTCCAGTGCGGATCAGCGACATGTCTGCCTCCGTCCGATATCCGCACAGCACGCTGTCAAAGTGCTTTCGGACAAGAACGCACGCGTGTGAAGATCGCTCCTGTCGGCGATCCTTGCGGTGCCCCTGCTCGAGTCGGCCCCGGAGTCCGCTCGACGGATGTCTTCCATCGACTGCGCGGAACGACAGGGGCGCCGAAAAAGCGGAGCAGAGTCTAACGTGGACCTTCTCCAGTGTCAACAGGATATTTCGACTGGGTGCGCTTTTTGCTCGTCGATGCCGGCACGCGCATTGCCGGGGGCTCAGCCTTCTTGTAGAATCGATGGCATGATTCTCAAGAACTGGACCCCCGTTCCGCTCGAACACGCCAACCGGGAAAGCCGAGACTACCGGAAGCTCCTGGCCCGAATCGACCACCCGGACACAGACGAGACCGCCGACGGCGGCCGCAAGGCTCGAGCGCTGGATCAGCTGGACCGGCTCGCCCCCTATCTCGACCGGCCGCTGCTCCAGGCCGAGACGGTGGCACCTGGATTCGAGCTGGTTCACCTGGCGACCTTTCCCGACCGGGCGGATGACCGGCTGCTTCTCATCGGACTGGACTCGGCCCACGTCCACCTCTTCCGGCTCGAGGATCTTCCCGAGAAGGGTTTCCAACTCCAGCGGTGGACGCTCCCGGTTGAGGGGACGCCAATAGGGATGACGTTCCAGGCCGTCGGGCACCTGGCCGCCGTGGAGGCCATCATCGTTTGCACCGCTGCAGATAACCTCTTGCAGTACCGCATCGACGTCTCGAGCAGCGGCGAGATCACCGTTCTCCAGACCAAGGGAACTGCTGCAACGGCCCCCGTGGCGATCGGCGCCAACGACTCACCGCTGGAGACCAGCGTCCAGCTCGAGGTACGGCGAACTCAAGATGTTGCCGATCGCCCGACCTACGAGCTGCTTGCCCGGCCTTCTCCCTACCATCCGTGGAAAACGATTCACCGCGCCGCCCACCCGCTTCACCACCCGCTGTTCGACGGCGAGACCTTGTACTTCGTGGCGCGATCCAATGAGATCGTGGCCGTGTCCGACCCATTCGGCCCTCGACCACCGGTGCTTCGTCCGATCATCACCCTGGATACTCCCGTCCCGGCCAAGGCGCTGCTGTCGGGCCCCGGAACCGAGAAAAGGGCGCTGATTGCCGCAATGGCCGATGGCACGGTCTTCTCCATCGATCTGGACACCGGCCGCCCGGCATGGAAATACGACACGCGAAACAGCCTTGCTGCGGCGACATTCGCCGGGAGGGAGAGACACCAACTGGTCACTGCCACTCCCGGTGGCCTGCTGACCTTCTACGAATTCTCCGACTCGAGACGGGTGTGGAACAGCATCGAACGCCTCCTCTCCGAAGCGGAGGATCCCCCGGAAACCCTGCTGCGGTCCAACCTCCCCGTGGAACCGCCCGGGTCGATCCGCCCCAAGAGATCTTCGTCCAGCCACGCGGCCATGCCCGGCGCCAGCCCCCCGGGGAGACGCTTCCTTGCACGTCCCGAGTCCGTCCAGCCTGGCGTTCAAAGGCCATTCCGGCCCTACCTGTGCATGCTCCTCATCGATCGATTGCTCAGGAGACGCGACCTCCCGCCCGAACAGCTCACCCTGATCCGCGACGGCCTGATCCACCTCTTCTCCAGCGCTGGTTGGCTCGATGATACGAGCGCGGCCACGGTCGTGCGATTTCTGACCTGGCAGTTCGCTTCGGTCATCGGCGATACGGCGCCCGGCACGACAGAAGGACGGGCAGGAAGCGATGAACCCAGGCTGCACATGCTCTTCACCGCTGTGGCAGCCATCGCGCCGTTCACCCATGGTGATGCGCGACGGCGCATCGAGCGCCTGCTGCGACGACTCCGAAACCAGTGGCTGGATCCCGAGACGTTCGACCGGTATCGCGCCAGGAACCCCCAGGCACTCTCGCCATGGTCCCACTGGCCCCGGGAAGACTTCGTCGTGATACAGGAGGCCCTCGAGGCGGCGAACGCGGCGGAAACCTGGGACGAGAAGGTGAAAAACCTCTACCGCGCGGCGGTGCTCACCTGGCAACGCCACAGCTACCCCCTCTGCCGCACGACGACACTGCCAGGGGTGACTCGAGTGGTGCGTATCGTGCCCGGCGACACCGGCTGCGACACGCCCTCCGGCGGCAGGCCCGTTCCGGCGAGGATGGCAGCCATTCACGAAGACGGGCTACAGGTCTACCTGGTGCACCCATCGGCGGAAATCCCGGAACCATCGGCGTTCGAGCAGATTCCGGGTGCGACCGCCCTGGCGTCCCTTTCGCACCGGAACCGGCCGGCGCTCCTGGCTCTGACGACGCATGACCGGTTGCTCCTGTACACGGCGACCGTCACCGGCGATCACACGTATCTCCACCCGGTCGAGTCGGCGACCCTGGACCTCGAGGAACCCGTGACGGCCCTGTCACTGCTCGAGATTCCGGTGAGCGGGGACTCGGATGGCCACGCCACCGTGCTGGCGCTGGGGCAGGCCGACGGCCGACTCAGACTGTTCGCCATCCGGGAGGACGGTGGCGCGGCGAGCCATGCCTGCTTCGCCGGACTGGACCCCACCCCCCTCCTCGAACTCCACCGCCAAGGGCCCGTGCACCACGTGGCGGTGGCCTCGTGGAGACAGAAACCGACGCTCTTGGTGGACGGCGCGCGCGACCTGCTGGTTTGCACGGACTTGCGCCTCCGCGCTGGTAGCCTTTCATTCCAGCGCTCCGCCCTGCGCATGACCTCCCCGGTCACCGCGTTCAGGATCGCCGGACTCGAGACGAGCGGCGGTGGTCGCCCGCCCCGCCTGCTCCTCGTCGGACTGGCGAACGGGTTCATTCTCGCCTTCGGCGAACCTGCACGTCCGACGAACGACCCGGAATTGTGCTGGCTGTATCAGTGCTCGAGAGGCATCACCGACCTCTGCCACATCCGGGTGGCCGGAGAGGACAGGTTCGTCGCCGCGCTCGACGACGGTTCGCTGCTGATTCTCAAGAATGGCGAGGTCGTCGCCAACACGATGGTGGAGCGGTACCCGACGGACCTGGCGCCGTTGAGATTCCCGACTTTGCCCCACTGCTACCTGCTCGTCTCCTCGAGGGCCGGTACAGCGGCGGTCCTCGAGATGGCCGAGGGCGAACCGCTCGATGCGGTGCGGCCGATCCTGGACCAACTCGCGCAGCGACTCCCGGAACGTGGGATCTTGGAGTTGTTCGAGCGGAGGGGGGATCCGGCGTCGCTGGCCCTGTCGGCTTGCGTGAGGGGAGCCCGGTCCGCGGGGGAGTTGGTCGCGTTCATGGAACGACACGGAACGCGCCTGCTGGCCAACCGTCCGGCGACTCGAGCCCTGGTCCGATGCCTGCTCGAAGGGCTCGACGAGGAGCCCGAAACCCGGCCCCGGGCCTACGAGTGCCTGCGACACTTCCTGGCTTCAGGGGATGGGTCCAACGTGGCGCGAAAATACCTCGTCCAGGCACTGGGGCTCCTGCTGGACCGGCTTGGCGCGGACGAACAGGCACTGGTGCTCTCCACCGGAAGCCTGGACGACCAGTCGGTTGCCAGGGCCTATCTCAAGGCGCTGGAGCACCTGTGGTATCGCTTCCGCGATGAGCACGTCGACGCGCTCTTCTGGTGGCGGGCACTCCATCACCTGGCCGAACAGTCGTCCGGGACCCTCGGCCATCGCCAGGTGCTGCCGGTCGCCGGCACGTTCTGCCGCAAACTGCTCGAGTTCAGCCGGGCCAACGCGCTGGCGTCCATTCGGCTCGTCAGGGACCTCGAGGACCAGAACATCCGCATCGCGGAGTGGGTGTGCGAGGCCCTGTCCCTCCCTCACGTCGTCGATGACCCGGTGGCCAGGCGTGCGGTGAGCCAGTATGCTACCCTGCTCCAGGCGACCACGCCCACCGCGCTCGAAAACGCCATCCGCGAACGGCGGGATCTCCTGGCCGAACTCGAGGACGCTCTCCCCGGTGCCACGGAAGAGCGGCTGGCTCTCGAGGACATCCTCGAGACGTTCGGCTACCGTGACTACGATCAGTACAGTCGGTTCCTGGTGGACGCACCCGAGTTCCTGCCGTCGGTCCGGTCGAACGCCGTACACCACGCGGCGTGGCTCAAGGCCTTCGCCGAGGTGCGCACGAGGCTGCTTGCAGCGGTGCCGCCCATCTCTTCCGAGCGCGATGACACGTCGCGCTTCCAGGACAGGATCCAGGTCCTGGTCGCCCACTCGGAGACCCTCCTGGGTTTCAAGCAACGGTGGAAAGGGGGCGCGGCACTCGAACAACGGGTGGTGGCGGCAGTCGTGAATCGCTGGCGACAAAAGATACTGCGTCCTGAGATCCGGAGGCTCCAGGACGCGGTGCACCTCGAGGTGCGGGATGTCCGCGTCACGGTGGCCGAGGATGGGCTGGCGGTGGTCTCGGCCCGTATCCACAACCTTGGTGGCCACCCGCTGGAAGGCCTCATGGTAGGTCTCCGGCAGGACGAACGGGCGACCTACCTGTGGGACGGGACGCTCGAGTGGTGCCAGGGGCCCATCAACTACGGGCAGGCGATCGAGTACCGGACAGAAATCCTGGTGGACCCTCGTGCCGACCACGTAACGCTGTCCTTCGAGCTGAACACGAGCGTTCACGAGGAAAAGGCGGCTCAGTGTTTCACGATTCCGGTAAAGGTGATCCGGGAGGAGTCGACGAGCACGGTCGGCCCGCCGACGCGCTGGCGCCAGGAAGCCCCGGTGACCTTCGAGGCGATGTTGCACCGGCTCCGCCACGCCAGCGCGGGACAAGCCATCATGCTGGCCGGGGAGGACATCAAGGACAGCGACGACCTGGCGCTCGAGCTGGCCCAGAGCCTCGCGGAGGGGGTGACAGCGGCGCGGCGAGCGGTGGTTATCCTCAACCTGGCGTCCATGCTCGAGGGTCCTCCTCGAATGGCGACGGAACTCACGCCCTCCTGGTGGCTGACCCACCGCCTGGCCAGGGCGTTGTATGACCAGGACCTGCTATCCACCTTCCCGGACCGAGGGACGCTGCGCTCGGACCCGGACAATGCACTTACCCGGATCCTGTACCAGGTGTCCGAATCGGTAGGCGCCCTCTGGCTGGTGTTCAAGAAGACCTCTCGAGCCATGCTGGTACGAGCCGGGCGTCAGGCTGCCGAGGTGATGCGATGGATCGGCGCGTTGCTCGACCACCCGTCGCACAAGGTTCACTTGCTGCTGTCCGTGGACAGGGCGACCGCGGCACGCCTGGCCATTGCGCCCTCCCCCCTGGCGGGCCGGATGCTGGTGATCGACACGGAACTCCCGTTCCCTCCCGGCGCGTCCCGGGCGGAGGCGGAACACCTGGCCCGGGCGGCAAAGCTGTTCGAGGTCTCCCGCCTCACCCCATCACGGCACATCGTCCACAAGTTGGTCGCTCATGCCGGCTGGAACCTCACGTTCGTGCGCCTGCTCGCAGAGGCGCTCGAGGACCAGCGAGCGGACAACTGGCTCAACTGGCGGGCCGACGAGCGGTCGGGCCAGGGAGAGCCGGAAGAGCTGGATCGCTTCCTGGTACAGAAGGCGCTCCCGGCGGTCTCGAGATTGCTCAAGGAGCGCATGCGCAGCCTGCCCCCGCTGCACCGGCTGGCACTCGCCGCCGTGGGGTCGGCGCGTACCCGGGTTACGCGCAGGGAGTTGCGCCCGGGGATGATCCTGGCCGACGACGTGATGACCCAGGTACGTGCCAGGGGCAACCGGTCGAAACGTCTCTACCCGGCCGGAGCCGTCCTGCTCCCGGACGACGTGAAGTACCTGCGCATCACGGTTGGCAACGTGCGGGGACAATTGCGGACGGGCATGTTTCGATCCCACGACTTCCGCTGCGCCCTGGCGCACGTCCTTGCCGTGACGAACATCGAGGCGATGCTGTCGGACCTGGTCGACCTGGGTATCCTCCGGCGGCTGAGCTACCAGGACGGCACAGCCTGGTCGGTGGCGATCCCGTTGTTCCGGCGATGGCTGAACGTGAACCACCCCTTCGAGCCCGGGGAGGAGGGGAACATCCGGCACCGGCTCCTGGAGGGGGAACTGGTGGCGGAAAGCATTCCGCTGTCCGTCTATCCCGCGCTGCACAAGCGCCTTCGCACCATGGGCCAGCTTCGGGCCTTCCTGGTGTTCCTGGGGCTCATCCAGGGTCCCGACGCTGGTACCGCCGGCGCCGTCGAGGATGCCGAGGCCCGCTGGGAACGCCTGGTCGCACTGGCCAAGCGTGTTCGGGCCTGGAACGATCGGCCAGGAGCAGAGACATTTCGCAACGTCGTGCGCGACTGGGCGTCGCTGTTCTCGGTGGAACCGTCCATTGCGCGTCATGAAATCGTGGAGGGCACCCATGCCCTGACACTCGACCTGTCCTCGCTGCGCATTCCCCGGCTTTCTCGAGCCACGGTCTTCGGCGTGCCAGCCGGCATGACCTTCCTGGAGGCGCAGAACCTGCGGGAGGTGCTGAGACGATCGGACATGGCGTTGCGAAACGACCCTGGCGTGCCGGGGAGTCAGAGCATCGGCTTCATCCTCGAGACCGGCGGGGAGCCCCCGGGAGGACGAACGAGCGCGTCGGAACCCGAGGAGAGAGAACTGCTAGGGGAGCGGCTCATTCGACTCACCGAACGACGTCTCACGAGAGCCGCGCTGGGCAGGGGCGGCCGGCACGCCTTCCTCGATCTCCTCGCCGGCGCCGGGTTCCAGTTCAAGCACCTGTCGCCCTACCAGCTCGTCGGACCCCTGATCGGACGCGCGATGGACGTGCTGTTCGTCGGCCGGGAATCGGAAATCGACGAAATCCTCCGGCACCCCGACAAGGCCTTCGCCATCGTGGGGTCCAGGAAGATCGGCAAGACCACCCTGCTCCTCAAGGTGCGCCAGGTGCTGAGCACCGAACTCGGTAGCCGTGCCAGGGTCGTGTTCCTCGACTGCGCCAGGCTCGACCCGGACGCCGTGTGGCGAGAAATCGCTCGAGTCTTGCGGCTGCCGGCCCTCGAGCCCTCCAGCGGGCGATTGCAACTCGAGAGGCACCTGCAGCAGAGCCGGCAGCGCGTCGTGCTCCTGCTGGACGAGATCGACGGCATCTACGACCAGCCGGGCGAAGAGGCCGAGAAGCAAGCAGAGACGCTGATGTGGAACCTGAGAAGCCTAGCCAACGCGGGACTCGTTCGACTGGTGATGGCGGGCTACGCCAAGATCCACGAGCTGAGGCTCAACCCCCGGTCGGCGTTCCACAACTTCACCACCTTCATACGCCTCGGCGCCCTCAGCCTCGAGGCCGCCAGGACGCTCGTGCGGAACCCGATGGGCGCGCTCGACATCGAACTCGCATCGGACGGCCTGCTGGACGTGATCGTGGAACGCACCTATCGTGTCCCCTGGATCATCCAGTTGTTCTGCGACCAGCTCATCGCTCGTCTCGACGAACGCCTGGCCCGCCAGCGACGCCTGGACCGGAGGATCCAAAGGGAAGACGTCGACGGCGTCGCCATCCAGATCGAGGAGCAGCTCTACACGCATTTCACGAGTCCGAGAGTCATGTCGATCGGGGAACAGTTCGTGCTCCTGACCCTGGTGGCGGCGGGGGTGAACACGTTCACGGAAGAGGACCTCCACGCCCTGCTCGAGACCGAGTTCGGTTCGGACATCTGGCGCCTGGTTCCTTTCGAGGGACTTCACCGCTCGCTCGACAACCTGACACTCACACTGGCGCTCACGGTCAAAGATGGGGTATACTCCTTCCCACTGGACATGTATCCGTCCGTCATTCGCAATCGACTGGGAGATGTTCGGCCTCGAGTCCAGCGGCTCCTTGAAGAACTGTCGAGGTCCTGAACGCTGTTCGTCACTCTGGGAATATTCAGGCAACGCTGGAAGGAATCGCCGGAACAACCCTCTCTCTCCGGTGTCTGGAAGGGTAGAAGGGGAGGAGCCGGAGGCCCGGTCCGAAGAACCGGCCAGGACAGGCTGAAGGAAGCGACGGTCTGTTCGCGACACCCACGGTGCCGATGCCTGTCCGGCAGCCGTCGAAACACCCGGCAACGCGGACGCTGGTTTGCCATCGCCGAAGGCGCGTGCGATCTACAGGAGAACCGGAGCGTGACCAGGCGCGTACAGGACGATATCCGACCGAGTCTGATACCCATGGACCATCGAGGGCAGGTCCTGAAGACGCTGGGCAGCACGTCGGCCCAACTCCGCCCGGGGTCTGCCGTGGCCATCATGGGGCCCCCCGGAGCCGACCTGCACCGTCTCGCCAACGATATCATGCGCGGGATCGGCGACCAGACCATCATCGTGTGGGTGGACCTGGCCAATTTGTCCCAGGTCGTCGCCCGGCTCGACGACGGTGGAGACCCGACTCGAGAAGGCGGGCCATGGGACCAGGCCATCCAGACCGCCCTCCAGTCGAGCTTCGCTCGAGCACTCGCTCCGGATACCACGGAGCCCTGGGAGGAGGCGCCACAGCCCGGTCTCGAGGCGAACCACGTCCTGGAGGCTCCGGGAGCGGAGTTGGACGACCTCCTGGTCCATTTCGCCCTGGTCGCCCGCCGGGAGCACTACTGGCCCGTCATCGTGCTCGAGGCCATGCACGATCTTCCCTGGCGGGTGAGCGAGCGTCTCCAGCGTACGCTTCGGGTAGCGCTGGACAACAAGGCGCGGCAACAGGTTCTCCGGCTGGTCATGACCGGCCACTCGGACTTCCTGAGTGGCGAGGCCATCGTGGAAGGCACTGGTTTCCTCACGTCCCCGCTCTACGAGCGGACGGATCGGTACCTCGTGGCGCCGTTCTCGGTGGAGGATCTCTGCGAGTTGACGCCCCTGCCCGGCGGGCTCCCTGATGAACTTCTCGAGGTGCTGGTGCACGTGACGGGGGGGTATGCAGGGTTCCTCGAGCTGTTCCTGGATGCCATTCACCGGGACGCGACGATCGGGACGGCGCTACTCGAGACCTTCAGCGACGACTGGGCCAGCGTTCCCGTGTGGGCATGGGAGTGGCTATCGCGGGCCGAAGGGCTTGCCGAGCCGGGGCGGGCGCTCATCCGGGAAGGTCTTTCGACCATGCTTTCCAATGCCAAGGGAAGGAGCAAGCGCATCGTGGATGCGCTCGAGGAACTCGTTGCCGGGCACACCGTGGAGGAGACCTCGGCGGAAACGCTGCTTCCGCTGGAGCTGGCCGGTATCGCCGGGCTCGAGGTGGCCGACGATCGCTTCGTCTACCGGTTTGCAACGCCCATCGTGCAGCCCTGGTTGATGGCGGTCCTGCCTCGAGCCAGCCACCTCCGGCACAGGATGGAGGCGTTCGCGAAGCAACTGGCGCAGGAGCGGGAGGTGGAGCGCCGGCCGGACGAAACGCATACCCGGCCCACGGCTCACACGGAGATAAAGACGACCGGTACGCGCCGCCACGTGACGACCACCATGGAGACCGAGCGGGTGGCTTCGCCGGGGGGGGGCAGGAGTCCGTTGTATCTTCCCCATCCCTTGGACGCCCTGGTCTCGGACCGGGGGCCGTCGTCGGCCCGGGCGATCATCGAATTGCTCAAGGCGATCACGCGCGCGACACAGCAGGCTCGAGCGGGGGGGAACCACCAACTACTCACGCTGTCGCAGCTCGAGATCACCTGGGTTGCCCTGGGGGACAACGGTGCGGCCAACGCAGGGTCGCCCCTGGGCACGCCGACCATCACGGCCGAGCTGTCGTCCGGGGAACTCCGCGGGCGCTGGAATGTGCGGTTGTCTCCGTCTTCGCCGGATCCTGCCGGCCGGCTCGCCGCGGCGGCGCTTTTCGTTGCTCCGGAGCGGCTTCCCGGGTTCCTCGAGAACGCGGATTCCCCGCCATACCACCCGACCTACAGTGACGACGCCTACGCCATCGGGACGATAGCCGGGCTCCTGCTGACCCGGAAGAGTTCGCCGCAACAGATGCTGGACCACCTGGAGGACCGGCTGACAGGTGCCACGGACATCAGTGTCGGCCCTCTGGTGCGGTTGGTTCGCCGCTGCCTGGACTCGAGCCCGGACGAGCGGCCGACGCTGGACCAGATCAGCAAGGGGTTTCACGGTGCGCTCAACGACCCGCTCGCCCGGTGGCGGCGGTTGCTGCGCTACCTGCTGGTCGTGTCCCTGGGGACGATGATCGCAACGGCGCTCTACGACTTCTTCCTGGACACGCAGGTCGAGAATCCAAGCCAGTTCTACACCATGATAAAGGTGGTGGGCGCGGCGGGAGGTGCGGCCTTCTACATCCTCGCCTGGTTCCTGCTCGGCCGGACCGACAGGGCACAGATCCACCGGGCACTCTGGAACTTCCTGCGCCAGCGCATGAACCGCTTCCGGTGGCTGCTGATCCCGACCGTTCTCGCCCTGGTGATGAGCGGCGTGTTCGGCTACCGTATCTGGCACAGCCGGGGTGTACAGGTGTCGCTGCCCGAGGGTGCGCGGCTGGAGGAGATTCGTTCGCGCACGGCCGGCGCCAACAGTTGCGAGTCGGTGCACCGGTTCGCCGAACCGGTGACCCATGCGTCGATCAGGCTCCCGCTGGATGACGAGATCGCCTACTCCTTCGTCGTCCTCGTGGATGACGACGCGGGCGGCTCCCGCCGGGTGGAATACTACTGGCCCCCCGAGCAGGTGGTGGCACAGCGAAGCAGGGCGTGGGGCGACACTCTCGACGTGTACCGGTTGCCGGGTTCCCCCCCGGACGGGCAGGGGTGTCTCCCCATGGTGGGCCGCCCCGGCGACTTTCCGCCTCCGTGGAAGCCCATGGGGGCCCATGGGATACGTCCGGGACCTGGGCTCGAGGAGACGGCAGCGGCGGCACGGTCCGGGGGCGAAAGTTCCGAGGATGTGGCAGAGGCATTTCCCGGGCGGCGGACTATCGAGGCTGCGGGAGAAGGCCCGGCCGCGGAGACATCCCCTCCGCCCACCTCGCCGCCGGCAACCCCGAACCCGCACGAGGCCACGGCGGCACCGGCTGAACCGACCGGGGAACCGGGTCAAACGCCTTCCGGCACCTGAGCCGCGCCCCAGAAGACCGGTCCGCTCACACCTTCAACAGGCCGTCCTCGGTACCAAATGCGTTGGCCTGGTACCCATCGGCGCTATCGTCGTTCTCCCAGCGCTCTCCATCGAGCAGGTACCTGAAACGATACTCGGCAGGAGCGCTCAGGGAGACCGTCGCGCTGAATCCCCCGGCCTTCAACTTTCTCATGGGGCGCGCTTCCGGATTCCAGTCATTGAAATCGCCCAGGACTGCCGCGGTTTCCGCTTCGATCCCGGCGGGCAACCGGAAGGTGACGCGACAGAACTTGCGCGTACTGGAGTAGTTCTTCTTGAGCATGGTCCGATGTCCTCATCCGTGTCGGTGTCCACATGCCGCCGGGCAGGATGCAGGCGCCACGTTCCGACCGTTTTCTGCCAAGGGTCCGGAAGTGCCACATTCCGAACCGACAGATCCGGCTTGATAGATGGAATCGTCCAACTTGTCAAGCTGTTCGCCCCGTCCATGATAGTAACCTCGTTGCGGGGAGTAAACCCCGGAGGTGATCTTTTTTGCGCGAGCGGGCCGGGCGCCCTTCCTCGGGGACGACCTCGAGGATCCGCACGGCGTCCATGCGGGGCGTCCGTGTTCAGAACGTCACCTGGTGATCCAGCACAGGCTCCTCGGCGACCAGGTGCGCGTCCGCGGCCGCCATGGTGCGAAAGATCGACGGCAGGTCGGCCTCGAGGTCGATGGTTTCCCGGCTGGAGAAATGGCGTTGCCGGACCTGGT
>JAJRTE010000106.1 GCA_024278455.1 Myxococcota bacterium | reverse complement strand
CGGGAGGAACTGCTCCATGCGCAGTCAAGCCTGTTGGTGGACGTGAAGACCGGCAGGAAATACCTGCTTCCCTCGAAGGTAACCCTCACTCAGCAGAAGCTCTATCGCGCATTTGGTCTGAAGCGGCGTGAATCGGTGGTCCGAATCAAGTAGGCCCACAAAATCAACCTCGCTGAGTTACTTACAAACACCAGGGAATGTAGTGCCCCAACTCCCAGACCCATCCTTGTTTTTACTACGTTTTTCGCCTAGAAGTGTCAAAGTCGGGAGGCGACGATGGTTCCAAACCGGCCACGGGACAGCACACACCGGCCGGGGGGCAAGGAGGGAAGAACGCCATCAGAGGCGGTGCTTGAGCGTCCCCTCGGGCGCTTCGTAAGGTTCGACCACCGCCCAGGAGGAATGGCCTGTTCGCGATTGGCCGGCAGTCAGGGAGGCCTCCATCTTGTACCAGCAGGTTTCGTAACCCTGCAACCGGACTCCGCAGGTGATGGTGTAGGTCTCTCCCTTCTTGGGGAAGTTCGCCACATGCTTCCGCTTCTGGTGCACCCTGCGGGTGCCCAGCTTGTCAAGGGCCTCGCCGAAGTCCCAGTCGATGAAGGCGAGATTCTCGCCGTTCGGGCCCTTGCGTGGCAACTCGAACGTGTACTGGTTGGGCAGGTTGGGGTTCTTCGATTGCTCGAAGGTGAACCTGACTTTCCACTGCGGGCAGTCGGGCACGACCTTGACCTTGTGCCGGGCGACATCCGACTTCCCGGTCTCGGAGGTCACCTTGAGCACAACCGGGTGCAGGCCGGGCTTGTCGAACTTCGCCTTGGGGCTCTGGTCAGTGGATCTCCACTCGATATTACGGCATTGCCACTCCCAACTGGTGATCTTGGACGACGCCTCGCTCTTGTCGGTGAAAGCCACCTCTTCCCCGACCAGAACCACCGCGTCCGCCGGGTCGAACTCGGCCTCGACGAAGTCCTCGAGGACCTTGACCAGCCTTGCGGTTTGCGCCGTCTTTCCAGTGGAACTCGTCACCAGCAGGGAGACGGTGTAGGTGCCGGCCTTGGGGAACCCCGCCGACGGAGACTGCTCCGACGACTTCCAGTTCCGGTTGGCGGGACACCGCCATTCCCACTCTGAGATGGCATGCGAGCAAGTGCTCTTGTCCCTGAACTGCACCTCGACCCCTTCCATGCCTTCGGCCGGGTCCGGATCGAAATCGGCGACAATCCAGTCGACCTCGGGAGGTGGACGCCGGGTTGGCCGGGGAATGGCCGGCGCCTTCGGCGACGGCAGGCTGCACACGATCTCCAGCGTCTCCACGGCGATGGTGTTGCCCTGCCCCTTCAAAACCGGACCTTCCCACCTCGAGATGAAGGCATTCTTGAACGGCCAGCGCCATCGCTCCCGGTGTGTATCGTCGAGGAGGACCACCGCGCCGTCGAACGTCGATCGTTGCCGCGAGAAGATCACCGATTCCCGCAGCCTGTACAGAGCCTTGGTGCTCTTGCCCATCCCATGTTTCAGAACCAGGTTCTCGGACTTGGTGGGACCGATGAGCTTGTGGACATGGGAGTTCTCTCCACCTTCCCAAAGTTCCACCACTTCGGTGCTGTTCTTGAGCCCCGAACACTCGGTGAATACCAGTTCACCCAGTCCCTCCAACTCCACCTTGTAGAGCGCGTTTGTCAGGGGATCCCACGTCATGGTCAACCTCCAGGGCAGCTACTCGGCAGGGGCTACGACGACTTCATGTGTGATGGCGGCAGTCTCGCCCGCCACCCCGGTCACCTGCAAGGTCACCGGGTGCGTTCCAGGCGCGGCGAACGTGGCAACAGGGTGCTGATCCGTGTCGGACGTGACCCAATCCGCATTGGCGCACGTCCACTTCCATTCGGCAATGCTCGTGTTGGTCGTGCTCCTGTCCGTGAACTGGACCTTGTCACCGGCCCGTATCTTGAGAGTGGTCACGGAGTCGGGCCGGATAATCCATTCCACCCTCCTGTTCTGCTTGAGCTTCTCTTCAGAATTTCCGGCGGCGAACTGCTCGGTCTCCCCATACCCGTCGACACCGACGATCTGCGATGAGCCGATCCCCTTGCTCTTCATGTAGCCTTGCACCGACCGGGCGCGATTCTTCGACAAGGAGAGATTGTAGGCCTCGTCGCCCTCCTTGGACGCCCATCCCTTGAGATCGACCCGCAACCCCGGGTTGTCCTTGAAAACCTTGACCGCCTCATCCAGGAGATCCTTCGCCTCGCCGGTCAACTCATGGGACGCGACCTTGAACGAGATGAACTTGAACTTGTCCAGCTTTCCATCCCTGACGGTGTCCGGGTTGAACTCGAACTCGGCCTTGACCTCCTCGGCCCGGACGGTGACCCGCTTTTTCACGCTGTCGCTCTTCCCCTTGTTGTTGGTCACCCGCAGTTCGACCTCGAACGTGCCCGCATGCTCGAACGTGGCCGATGGATGTCTTTCGGTCGAAGTCCAGCCACTGTTTGCCGGACAACTCCACGCCCACTCGGTGATCTCGTTGACACTCTCGCTGGTGTCCCTGAACAGAACTTCTTCGCCCTGGATGACCGTGCCCGGGTCGGCGATAAAACGGGCCCTGATGCGGTCCGGGCGAACTGTCACCGTGCCCGTCGCGGTGTCGCTCTTCCCGCTCTCGCTGGTCACCTTGAGTGCGATCTTGAAGGCGCCTGGCTTGTCGAACCTTGCCGTGGGGTGCTGTTCGCTCGACTGCCACCCGTCGTTGCGTTGACAACGCCAATCCCACGACGCGATGGGCTTCGTGGAGATACTTCGATCCCTGAACGTGACCTCTTCGCCCTCGAAGACCGTCTTGCGCATGGGGGTGAACAGGGCAGTGACGTTGTCCCGCGGGCGTGGCGTGGGAGGAACCGGGGGCTTGAACCTGTCGTCCTCGATCTCGAACGACCAAATGTTGCAGGCGATCTCGAGGGTGTTGATGGCGAGGGCATTCCCACCCCCCTTGAAGTCAGGCCCCTCCCAACGCGAAAAGAATCCCCTGGAGAACGACCAGCGGGCAGCTTCTTTCCCTTCGTCGTCCAACAAAACGATGGCGCCGTCGAACGTCATGGGTGGTTCGCCGGCGACGACCGCGGCGCGTAGCTCTCTCAAGCCGGATGTGAATCGCCCGAAGCCGTTCTTGAGAACGATATTTGTGAACTTGGTATTTCCCTGGAACTTGTGAACGTCGCGGTTTTCCCCCCCTTCCCGGTATTCCACGACTTCGGTGGTGTTCTTGAGGCCGGAGCATTCCAGGAAGACCGCCTCTCCGATGTCGCCCAGTTCCACCCGGTACCGCCCGACAGCCAACGGATCGTTCCGTTCCATGCGACGACTCCCAATCCCGCAACCGCGAAAGAACCACGTTCG
The DNA here is from genome assembly GCA_024278455.1 of Myxococcota bacterium. Taxonomy (GTDB): domain Bacteria; phylum Myxococcota_A; class UBA796; order JAJRTE01; family JAJRTE01; genus JAJRTE01. Next base: position 19,508 of record JAJRTE010000106.1, on the reverse strand, counting down.
ATGCCCGATCTATTATTATTACATCCCAAAGGGCGGGAACCGCCAGACAAAAGCTCTTTTTCCCCAACAACCGATGCCGTTTGTGCCGGAATCGAGTATCATACTCCCTTTTCACCAGGAGGACGGAAGCACTTCGAGGCCTCGAGGACTCGACGAGGCCCTGTTCAACAAGGAGAAGTTCGATGCGCCTGCTCACTCGCGCCGATCTCGACGGGCTCACCTGTGGGGTACTGCTCTCCGTGGTCGAGCCCGTCGGCGAAGTGGTGTTCGTCGAGCCCCATCGCATGCAGCGAGGTGATGTCGACGTGCGCCCGGACGATATCATCGCCAACCTGCCCTATCATCCGGGCTGCGGCATGTGGTTCGATCACCACATCAGCAACAAGCCTCCGGAAGGCACGAGATTCAAGGGTGCGTTCCATGTCGATCCGAGTGCGGCGCGAACGATCTACGACTACTATCGGGACCCACGGATGGACCGCTACCAGGAACTCCTGGAAGCGACCGACAGGGTCGACGCGGCCCGGCTCACCCTGGAGGAAATCCGCAACCCGACCGGCTACGTACTGTTGTCCCTCACCCTCGATCCAAGAAGCCATCTCGAGCAGTCCCTCCAGTATTGCCACGACCTGCTCGAGTGGCTCAAGACGGAATCCATCGACACGATCATGGCCAGGCCCGAGGTGTCGCGCCGCTGCCGTCGCATCCTGGATGATCAGAAGCGGTTCGAGCGCCTGCTTCTGCAACGGTCTCGATCCGAGGGCAACGTCGTGGTGACGGACTTCCGAAGTATCGACCGCCCGCCGGCCGGTAGCCGCTTCCTCGTGTACGCGCTCTTCCCCCAGTGCAATGCGTCCGTCAAGATCTACCCGGCTCGAGACGACGAGGGTTCGGTGGGAATCTCGTTGGGACACAGTATCGTCAACCGCGGCCAAACGGTGAACGTCGGACGCCTCTGCGCCCGGTTCGGGGGTGGGGGGCACCGTGGCGCGGGCTAGTTCGTCACGTCCCCGGAGCAGGTGGATGCCGTCGTGCAAGAGGTTGTCGAGATTCTCCAGCGCAACGAACCCATTGATCTGGAGGGTGGATAGCGGTTGCGCCGAATGGCCCGGGTGCACGGCGGCCTGTGGCGGGGTTGCGAGGCGACGTCCCCTCGTGCAGCCACGACTTTCCAACCCCCGATCACCCCCCGGCCTTCCCGGCCAGACACACATCGACCAGAAAGCACTCTTGGCATGACGGACGGCGCGCGGAACAGACCTGCCGGCCGTGAAGAATCAACCAGTGGTGGGCGTCGGACCAGGATTCTCGAGGAATCACGGACTGAAGTTGGGCTTCGACACGCTCCGGCGTCTTTTCGTCAGCCAGCCCCAGGCGCCTGGAAACCCTGAAGACGTGCGTATCCACCGCTATCGCCGGCACACCGAACGCATTGGAGAGCACGACGTTCGCGGTCTTGCGCCCGACACCTGGCAAGCGCAGCAACGCTTCACGATCCCGTGGCACGTCTCCCCCGAACTGCTCGCAAATCATTCTGGCCGCACCGACGAGGGATCGAGCCTTGTTTCGAAACAGCCCGATCCGGTTGATGATGGGGTAGAGTTCCTCGGGCTTCGCGGCCCCCAGGCTCCCGGGGTGTGGATACCGGTCGAACAGGACCGGGGTGACCTCGTTGACACTCCTATCCGTTGCCTGGGCCGACAGGATCGTGGCGACGAGCAATTCGAACGGCGACCGGTGCGACAATTCGGTTCGTGGATTGCGATAATGTTCGGCCAGGCGACGCAGGACCTCTGCAACTCGAGCGCCCTCCTTGTCCTTGCCAGAAACCCCTTTTGTCGCCTCGCCTCCTGGCTCCGTCACCTGGCCTGTCGTTCTCGTTTTCCGCCGTCGATCGTCCATGGCCACCTTCCCCCGTTCGCGCCGCCCCGACCTCGATGGGATCCTGGTTCTCCTCGAGCGGCCCGTCCATGATGGATAGCACCAAGCCCCTGCCAGCTTCGAGACATTTTGCCCCCCGGTGCGTGCGCATCTTCGTTTTCGACTTGCCAGGCGGGCGGTAACGGCATAACTTGATGGGAGTTTCGAAGGCAGGGTTTCCACGCTCAGCGCAACGACGAGGGAGATCGATGGAACCGTTGATGATCATTGCACTTTGTATCGTGGTCTGGACAGTCTTTCTGTTCTTTGCTTCTATCGCCATGTTGGGTATCGCCTGGGGAATTCGCGGCTCGGTCAAGAAGATGGAACAGAAAGTCGACGACCTGAAGTCACAACTCATGCCTACCATCATCCGGAGCCAGGACCTGCTGCTCGAGTTCAAATCCATTGGCAAGGATGTGCGAAGGCAAGTGAAGAAGTCCGAGGCAGCCGTGGAGGAGACGCTGCGGAACGTGACTGAAACGACCACGCGGATTCGGGATGCCATCACGGGCCTCTCCCTGATCCTCGGGGCGCTGGGCCGCATCCTGGGACCGTTCAGCGGCGGGCGAGCCAGCAAGTAGCGAGCCACCGATGCCCTTGCGAATCGATACGTACCAGGGAGGACGTCGATGCCGGCGCAGCAGCACGAAGTGGTGAGTCTCCTGGCCGCCACGGCCGTATTCAAGGATGTACCCCTTTCCGCGCTCGAGGCATGCAGCCACCTGTGGACCCTCCGGGAATACGAAGCGGACACCGCGTTGTGGTGGCACGGGGAGTTGGCCACGTCGCTCGCTGTAGTCCTGAAGGGAGCGATGAGTGCACACATCGCGGGCGAAGAGGTCGGGCAAATCCGGGCAGGGGAACTCGTGGGCGAATCCGCTGCGTTCTTTCGGGACAGGCGGACAGCCACCGTCTCCTCCCTCTCCGACTGCGCCATCGCCTTGCTGACCCGCCCCAACCTGATCGAATTGCGGCTGAAGCACCCGGACGTGTATGACAGGCTTCTCGAGGCGGCGTTGCACCAGGCCGCGGTCCGTGTCCGGGAGACCGACCTGAGAATCGCCCGACTGGCCGAGGGCGAACCGGACCGGAAGCGCAAGGGGGAACCAGCTCCCCTGGCGAGATTCCTCAAGAGACTGCGCAAACCCTTCCTCGACAAGCCTCCGTCGGTGATACTCAGCCTGCGGTCCTGCCCGGTTTTCTACTCCGAGAAGGACGACATTCTTCAGGCCATAGGGCGTTCCATGACCCCGCGCCACCTGGAACCCGACGAGCCAGTTTTTCAGGAAGGTGACCCGGGAGACAGTGTCTTCGTCGTGGCGGACGGGTGTGTGCAGGTCCTTCGCAGCGTCGGCGTCGGCAAGACCGAACCACTGGCCGACCTGTTTCCGGGCGCGCTGTTCGGAACCGGCTCGCTGCTCCTACGGGAACGACGCAATGCCACCTGTGCTTCAGCGCCCGACACGCCGTCGTGGGTGTACGAGATGGACGGCCGGTCCCACTCGAGGCTGGGAGGAAAGCCCGGAAGAAGATGGCGTGAAGCCCTGCTCTCCGCCCTCTGGTTCCAGCTCAACCGGGCCGATGAACAGCTCGTCCGACTGAAGAGGGGCGGAGAGAAGGTGGAGAAGACCGACTACCAACTCATTCGCGCCGGCCTGGTCGCCACCAATGGGACCGACAAGGTGAGGACCCCATGGGAACTCAGCGAGCCCGATCCCGACAAGGGGTCTTGACACAGAAGTGGCGCGGGCCACGGCGACGACACCGAGCGCCTCCTGCACGCCTCGCCACGCGCGCCACCCCCTGCCGGCCCGACCTCCCCACGGCACACGGGACCCGGTCTCTGTCTCTTCTTCCGGCATGATTCACCGGTGTATGCCGACATGAACCGAAACGACGCCACGATTAGCCGGCCGATCGCTGTCGCGAGCCTCGCGCTCCTGTCCCTGGCCCTGTTCCTGCCGTCCCTGCGGGGAGCGTTCGTCTGGGACGACCACGCGCTCATCGCCGCAGCAGGCGACGACAGCCGAACCGGCCTGCTTTCCGGCCTGATCGCTCCCTACTGGACGCCCGCATCCCACCCGCAGGACGTGGCGACCTATGTCCGCCCGGTCACGACCCTCTCGTTTCGTATCCAGGAAGCGCTCTTCGGCCCGTCCCCGGCGTGGTTCCACCTCTTCAATGTACTCTGTCACGTCCTGAACGTGTGGATGGTCTTCGCCATCACCGACAGGATGACGAGACACCGGCGGGCATCGGTCATGGCGGCGGCATTTTTCGCGCTCTATCCCCTTCAGGTCGAACCCGTCGCCTGGATCTCGGGAAGAACCGACCTCCTGGCCTGTCTCTTCGGCCTGGCCGCGTTGCTCACGCACCGCCGGGCTCGAGGCCTGGATCGGTGGTCCGCCGGCGCCGGTCTCCTCCTCCTGTTGTCCATCGGATCCAAGGAGGTCGGCTGGGCGTTCTTGCCGCTCGCCGTGTGGCAGGCCCGGATCCCGCAGGCTCTCGACGACCGGCCGGTCTCGTCCCCGAAAGCAGGACTGGATGGAAGACCCCGCGAACCTCGAACGCCCGTTGCGGCGACCGCGATGGGGGCAGCCCCCCGCCGGTGGATACCGGTCGCGGCAGCGGCGCTGTTGGGCGTCACCGTTCGCCTGGCTTCGTTGAAGCACGGCGCCATGCCGCCGATCGGGGGCGATAGCCCTCCCTGGACCATCCCGCTTCGGGCCGCCACGTCTGCTGGCCACTACCTCCTTATGCTGTTGTGGCCCTGGAACCCTTCCGTACTCCCTGCGGGGCGCGCACTCGCCCCACCCTCGTCACCCCTGTTGTGGGCCGGCCTGTTCACGATGCTCTCGGTTCCAATCGTGGCGTGGCGCCTGCGCACGAGAGATCCGGTCATCTCGTTCGGGCTCGGCTGGGTCGCCCTGGCCCTGGTCCCGGTGCTCAACATCATCCCATTGTCCGCCCCTTCGCCGGTTGCCGAGCGGTTCTGGTACGTTCCGCTAGCCGGGATGGCCATCCTGGTCGCCCGCGGCCTGGATCGTCTTCTCGCCTGGGCGGCTCGAAGCAATGGCAAGATGGAGCGGGGCATTCGAGGAGCGATCCTGTCTGGCATGTCCGCGGCGATCCTGGCGTGCTGTCTCGTGTCAGCATGGCGAATCCCGGAGTGGAGGACGGATCTCACCCTCTGGGAGGCCGAACTGTCACGCCACGGGCTCCAGCACCCGCTGTGCGCCCGGAACCTGGGACAGGCCCGCTTGCAGGCCGGGGACCGGCAAGGTGCCGAGGAGGTCTGGTCCGCGGCCCTGGCGCAAGGGCTGGGAGGCGGCACCATCCACTACTACGACATCGGTGTCGAGTACGCGCGGCTGCTGCTCGACGAAGGGCGCATCGATCAGGCGCACACCCTCTCCGGACGGCTTCTCGAACTGTCTCCACCGGAGCCGGCCAGGGATGACCTTCTCGACATCTTTTCGAAGACCACAACGCCCCGGTGACCGACAGCGCGGTATCACACCATACACGGCAACTACAGGACCTGGAACTCGAAGACGCCATGCCCAATCTTGACCAGGTCTCCTGGTACGAGGGACAAGGACCGCTTGCCACGCTCAGACGTCTCGGCCTTCTGGTGTCGGATTCGAACGACTGGATATCGCCCAAGTCCGACGACCACCACGCGGTCGTCACGTTTCTCGATGGCTGCGTGGGTACGGCTCACCTCGAAGCTGTCCAGGCACAACCTGTCCAGCCTTTGGGCCCGCCCCGGATCGAGATGATCCCGGGCGCTCGGACGCAAGGTGACGCCGGCGGGCCGTCTATCGTCCGGCAGGACGACATCGCACGAACGCGCTCGACCTACCAGCGTTCGGTCTCGAGTCAGGGGGTGGACTTCGCCGCTGTGACGAAGCAGGCCGGACTCCCTCCAGTCGGCAGGATCACCGCTCGAGGCCTCGAAGAAGCAGACCCAGGAACCGCGCACGACCCGGTGAAACCAGGACAGGGGCGCGGTTTCGCCCCGGCGCAAGGGCTTGCCATCCAGGAATACCTCGCCGGCCAGGCACTCGAGAGCCACCTTCACGGGCGGCGGCCCGGTAACGAGGAGTTGAGTAACGGTCTTCTCGTGTTCCCGGGAACCGCCGCACATCCCACCGATCCGGATACGATAACTCTCGACCATGTCCGGGAAAGGGAGCCGCGGCAGCACCGTCCCGGCGACGCGCAAGACAGGTCCCCGGCCGGTGGTCAAACGTGTCCACCCGACCACGTTCGGTCCCGCGCCCGGGCGGGGGCTGGACGAGGACTCCGCCGTGCTCCTGGCGCACGTTGCGCCTGCCCCTGGCGACACGACATCGAGACCAGGAGCCGCCGGGTCGGCAGCCGCCGGGGTCTCCTCCTCGTGCCACGTGTCGCCATTCGAACCCAGGAGCGAAGAGCCCGTTCCCACCAGTTCATCCAGCAATTCCTTTTCCGCTGCGGCCAACGCCTGCATGACCGGAAGCCAATGTGTCACGTGGCAATACGGACAGTCGAGCACATGGCGCACCAGGCTTTCGGACTCGGCGCTCCCCAGCGCCCCCTCCCGATAACGGCCCATACTTGCCGCGGTTCTCTCGCATGACCAGGAAGTCGACATGACGGCCTCATGACGTGGTGTAGAGGGTGTGGATACGACTCAGGCTCTGGTTTTTTTCATACAGTTTCCGAAAACGCCACAAGCGGGCGGCCACCGTTCCCTCATTGATGTGGGCCTGCTCGGCGAACGCCTTCTGGAGCGGTTCCTTCCGGTCGGGGTCTTCCATCAGCCATTCGATATACTGCAACGCCGTGCGGCAATTGACATTTTCCGGCTTGGACGCCGCGAAGTCCCTCAATCGGACCAGCGCCCGTTTTCGTGCCTCGATGCGCTCGGCACGTGTCATGCGCTTTTCCGGGTTGGACCACCGCGTCGGCGCTCGCAGCACGTGACCGGTGCCCGTTCTGGTCTCACCCGGCCGCGTGTCAACGATAGGGGCAGCAAAAGCCAGGTTTTTCTCCATCGGCGACTTCAGGCGGAGTTGGTCTGTCACCGCGTTGCTGACAGCGGTCTGCAGGTACCGGAGAAAACCCTTGGGTGCCTGCTCTCGAGGCTCGTCGGGATGACCGCTGCACCACTTCCGAAGCACCTTTTGTCCCCCCTCGAGGCGTTCCCAGGCCCGGTATCGTGCCTGGCCCCACCGCTCCTCCTCAGGGGAGCCGGTGTCGCCCTGGAAGCCCCGCTTGTTCCCAAGGGAACGGCTGACAAGATAATGGACCAACTCCTGGAGCACCTGGGATTCGGCCTTCACACACTCCAGGATCGCTTCCGGCAGGTAGTCTTCGCACAGTGTCGCCAGTTCTCGCTGCTGCAACGCCGGGGATGTCGAAGGAGACCGCTCCGCGCCCGAACGACTGTCCAAGACCCGCCGGACCCGTCCGGTCAGTTTTCCGGCGATGACTGCCCGCCATTTCTCCCCCCCCGGACCTTCCCACGAGTACAAAGGAAACCTCTTCTCGACACACACCAACGCCGCGGCATAGATGTCCGTCGCCTGGATTCGCGCCGCTGGGGGAAGGTCACCCGGAGCTTCATGTCCGCGCGGTGCTCGCACCATCTCGTTGCCTCCTGCTCTGTCGCCGGGTCCCGGCGCCTGACAACAATCGTCCACCAACATCGACCCGTGGCACTCCACTCCTTGTCTGCCTGGACCACGAAAACGCCTGCCGGCTACGCCCCGCCGCCAGGTTCCGCCTCGCCGACGCCGTCGAAATCCGCCCCCTCACCGGCGTTCCAAAACGCCTCGAGTCGGGCTCCCAGGTCTCCTGCTTCCAACTCGGCCGGACTGTGGCGGTACCAGTGCCTGGGCAGGACTCCTGCGTAGAGGGGCTCCCTGAAACGCTCGCCCACCAGGACGACACACCCTCGATCGCTCTCCCGCCGGATCAGGCGCCCCGCGGATTGCACGACACGCGTCATGCCGGGATAGACGTAGGCATACGCGAAGCCGGTACCGAACCGCTCGTCGTAGTAGTCGCGGAGCATCTCCTGCTCGATGCACACCTTGGGGAGTCCCGGCCCGAGCACGATGACACCGCAGAGGACCCCGGCGGGACACTCGATCGCCTCGGCGAAGCTCCCGCCGAGCACTGCCACCAAGAGGCTCGATCGGTCGGAGTCGCCCTCCGGGACGCGGCAGAGCCGCCTGAGCAAAGCAGCGCGCAACCGGTCGTCCATGTCACGCCTCTGGACGTGCAACCGGCACCCAAGCGCCTCGAGGTGCGGAAGCAGCTCGAGGAGAAAGGCATGGCTCGGCACGTAGACGGCGTACAGGCCCGCCTTGGCTTCCACCACCGTCCGGATCACGTCCACGTAGCCCGGGATCGCGGCCGCGCGCTCCCTGAACCTGTCGGGCAGGGTGCCCACCACGTACCGGGCACAGTGGGAGCGGGGAAAGGGTGACGGAAATGACGCCCATGCGGCTTCCGGTCCCATGCCAAGCATGTCCCGGTAGAAGGATCCGGGACTCAACGTAGCGGACATGGCCAGAACGAACCCGAACCGGCTCATCCTCCGGTCGAGCCTTCGAGATGGATCGTGGCAGATGACCCTCAGCCTGGCGTCGCCGCCGGCCCGCTCCACGATCGAAGAGGACGTATCATCCAGGTGCACGACGCCGTCCACATAGGCACACAGTTGCTGGTAGAACCTGAACGGAATATCCAGTGAACCCCAGTCGTGCAGAGCGAGCGCCCGAAACGGCTCGGATGCCAGGATTCGACCCAGCGTTCGCCGCCAGGAGACGGCCAACTCCACGTCCGGAACGTGGTGAGCGCGTCCTTCGTCCACCTCGGTCAGACGTGCCTGCTCCAGGGCTTCCCACAGGTACGCCTGGATATCGGTCACCAGGCCCGCCACCCGGACCGACAGCGTGTCCCCGCGCTGCTCCGCCCACGATGCCACGAGACGCGTCGCCTTCCAGGAAAGGGCCGACGAGTAGTACGCACGACCCCTCGAGGGCAGGTTGTGGGCCTCGTCGATGGCAAGGAACCACTTCCGGTCCGGCGGCTCGAAAAGGTCCGAAAGATAGGCGCCAGGGCTGAAAACATAGTTGTAGTCACCGATAACCACGTCCACGACGCCCGCAAGGTCCAACGAAAGCTGGAATGGACACACACCAGCACGCTCTGCCCGGCGCACTATCTCCTCCCTGTCGATGAGCCGGATGTCGAGCAGGGCATCCAGAACCCCCGACCGGGAGACTCTCGACAAGTGGTCCCGTATGCGCGCACAGACTTCGGGCCGGCACAGGGTTTCCTCCTCCGGGCAGACCTTGGCCCGGGCTGTCAGGACCACCCCGGTAACATCTCCACCTCGACGCACGATACGCTCGAGGGTCGCCAGGACCGTGGACTGGCCCGAGGTCTTCGCCGTGGCATAGTACAGGCTCGCCCCCGCCTCGAACGCTGCCTGCACCAGCCCGTGGACCACGGCCGCGGTCTTGCCCGAGCCGGTTGGCGCCTCGAGCAGAAGACGCTCGCCCTGCCCCATCGCCCCTTCGATCTCCTCCTTCATGGCGACTTGGACGGACCGGGGCTCGGGGAACGGAAAGGGCAACCGTGCGGCGACCAGACGCCGGCGAGACGACCTTTCCGCTCTCCGCTCACTCTCCCCGACAAGCTGCAAAAGGCGTTGCTCGACGTATTCGGCGACTTCGGCGTGGAACGGCTCCACCGGGAGGATCCACTCGTCTTCCCCCCCGAAAATGGAGCGCAAGACCAGCCTGCCCCCGGCCGGGCTATCCCCCTCGAGGTCCAACAAGTAGAGATAGATACCAAGCTGAAGCCTGGCAGCAGGGAAGTCCATGGCGGTGGTGCCCATGAGTTCGAACGGCTCGAGCGCGACGGACTTGTACTCGTCCACTATCACACGCCCGTCGCACCGTTCGATACCGTCCGCCCGCCCGTGAATCGTCACACGGTAGCCCCGCACGATCATGGTGTGGACGATGGGGACCTCGCAACGATAGTCGCTGTTGGCCGCCTTGCGCGACAGGCCCATGGCAGCGTGGGACTCTCGCCCGATCTCCGCTCGCTCGCGAAGTCCGAACGACAGACCGGCGCTCGTATCACGCTCGACGATCTCGCGTACAGCGATCCGGACGGTGCGTCCTTCCAGGTCCAGGCGCATGGGAGACTACTTGGAGGCGGTCGGGACAGCAGACCACTCGCCGTTGTCCGGTGGTTCGTCGCTTCCGCCGGGAATGCCGCCAGATCCAACGCCGGCGGACCGATGGTCAAGGTCGCCGACTCTCCTCGATGGGACATACCCCTCCCCTCGTATCACCCTCGTGACGAGTTCGCCGACGAATTTCTCTCGCTCGTTCAACCGGCACACGAGCCCCGCACCTCTATCCGCGCTCCCGGCCCCGACCTCCTCGACCGTGATGACCTTGGCATCGATCATCAAGGCAAACCAACCGAGCCTCTCGATGGAGGTCTCGCCGAATGCGGCATCGTTCGACATCTGTTTCTCGATGACGCCGTACGGAACGCTCGCCCTGTCGCGCAACAGCCCTATCAACAACTTCAAGAAGTGATCTCGATGCGATAGGGTCGCCATGACCAGGGGGTGAGAATAGGCCAATCGAACGCCAGCCACGGTGGCGTCTCCGCCTCCCTTGTTTCGGTAGCGATCGATGCTGAAAATGCCTTGTTCCTCGCACTCGGTGACAGACCATTTGGTGAGCTGATCGCCAAGGGCGTTTCGAAGCCAGCTCTTGAGCGTCATCAACGGCAGCCAGTCTTCGTCGGGCGACTTGGTTCGCAGCCAGTAGAGGAAGTGATCGATCATCAGGATGGTGCGCAGCACGGCCTGGTGTTCCGGCTGAAAGAAGTGGGTGTCCGGCATGTCGTTCAGAAAACGAAGTGTCTGCGGGTGCTCGAGGTTGTTGGTCACCATCGTGGTCTTCCGGGACGGATCCCGGAGGTCGGGCTCCTCGAACTTGGCCAGCACCTGGACGCCGATCAGGAAGTTTATCCACTCGCGAAGCCGGTAGACATGAAACGCGTCGACCGGGTTGGAAAGCGCCGGATGAACCCGGAGGAGGCGAATCAGGAAGTTGAAGGCGATGCCGTTCCACTCCGTACGTCGCCGCAACACGAGATCGATGGTCTGTACGATAGCCCCCGGGACGACCTCGGCGAGAGTGACCAGGCTGTGCTGATGGTTCAGGTAGTAGCGGTTGACCCGGTGCATTCCGGCCCGGTCCGACTCGCGGACCTCCCTGTCGAGAAGTCCCCTGTCCACTGCCTGGTTGACCCAGAAGAAGACCTCCTCCTCCGACTTTCCTATGCCTCCACCTTGCAAGGCCTCCACCATGGTGCTGGCGTTCAGGTAGTAGCGGTCGGGCCTCCCCTCGAGCGTCTCTCGCAGGGTCCAGAGCATCCGGACGAATGTGAAGTTCCGCCAATCCTGGCCCCATCCCCCGCGACCAACCTGAGCGGCCCCGTCCGTGGCTGCGTCCTTGTCACGTCTTTCGCGCTTCCGGCCAGTGTCGGCGCCGGCAGGCCCGCGCGGTGCGAACAGGGACACGTAGGGTTTCGATTCAGAGACTTCGCCGGCTGCAACGTCCCTCCCAGGAGGCAATCGGCCAGGCGTGAACTTGTAGAACTGGCGTGCGGCACCGCGCTCCCTCTCCCGGCGAACGTAGCCCTCCGCGACCGCTCGCTCTATCCAGTACCTCGCGCTCCCGGCATCCGTCACACCGCTGGAAGCCAGGTGGTCACAGAAGAGCCGGAACGAAATCCATGGCAACCGCCTTTCGGAAAGGACCGCGACCAGCGCGGTCCGCACGCGCTCCAGCATCGTATCGCCAGGGCCTTGCTCCAAGGAGGTGCTTTCCCCCGGTGACGGTGCCTCGGCCGGTTGCGCATCGCGTTCGCCGCCCGCAGGAAGCGACAGCGGCTCGAGGACCCCTTCCATGCTGCGAAGGGCCTGAGGAACGGTTTCTTCACGGGCAAGGATGACCATCTCCTTGCCTCGCCGGCGTAGCTCCGTCACCCACGTCCCCAGCGACGGGCTCGTGCTGGCCACCACGACGACGTCAAGCGCATCGCTCCTGCTGGAAACCTTCAGGAGTTCGGTCTCGAGGAACCCCGAAACAGCGTTCGGCTCACCGGGATCGGGTACCACGAAGCGCGTCTCGAATCCCATCCGCGCCAGCGTTCGCTGGGCTCCCGGCCATCGATCCCAATCCGCCCACGCAATCCGTGCCACGACCTGTCCGAAGGCCGAGGCGAGGTCCGAAAGATGCCGGGCGACAGCTTCATGCGACAGCGATATTGTCGTGGCTTCCTGGAGAGACGAGTAGGTGGACTCGTAGTCGACAAAGAGACCTGCGGACTTCACTGATCGCCAACCTTTCAACGCGCCGGGCCATCGACAAAGAAGGAATCACTACCGTCATCAACATCGTACGGCGACTCAGTCAGGCTTCGACCGGATGACCAGAGGGTTATCTACTTGAAACATGTTACGACTCCAGACCGGGGTTGTCAATCTCAAACGCGGGAGCAACCTGCCACGGAATTGACCGTTTCCCTGTTCGCGGCGGCTGGTCTATAATCCGGCAAGGTACGCCGAACACCCGTTCCCCCGATGGGAATCCTCATGAACCTCATGCATCTCACCACATTGCTAGCCCTGTCGCCGGTCGTGATCGACAACTCCTCGCACCCGCTCTCCCCCGATCCAGGACTCGATCACCAGCCTTTGCTCAGAGCCGCCGGCGATTCTGCACACGGGACACATTCCCCCGGCAAGGGCGCCTCCACCGGGTGGCCCGGTCGCGCGGACTCTCCATCCGCGCTGTCTGCCGTGTTGCACGCCTATGCAGCCGAGGTCGGCGGTTCCCGCCGGTTGTGCCACACTCCCCTCCTGGTGGAACTCTACCGGAACCGGGAGGCACTCGGAAAACAGACACGCCTTGCCCTGGAAGCGGCGGCCGCCGGCGAGGCTCTCCCCCCGAGCGAGGGATACGTGGAATCAGACCGCTTGCCCCTCCGCGTCCACTATGCCTCGAACACCTACCTGGCCACCGCCGAGAACGTCCTGGCACTGGCGGAACATGCCTGGGATGTGGAGGTTCCCCTGTTGGGCTTCTCCGAACCCCTCCCAGACAACGGAGTGGGCGGAGACGACGCGCTCGATATCTACCTCGCCTCCTACGACCTCACGGCCGGCGGCGCCTACACGCAGCCCACCTACTGGGACGCGGATCCCTCCGACGCTGTCCAGTCGTGCTCATCCTACATCGTCCTGTACGAGGACCTGGACGAGACGGTTCTCCCCGTCTACGTCGCCCACGAGTTCAACCACGCATGCCAGTGCGCGATGGATTTCCGCGAATTGACATGGGCCTGGGAAACGACAGCGACATTCATGGAGGACATCGTCTACGACGACATCAACGACTACTACGGATACATCCCCTATTTCCAGGCTTACCCGGAGCAGACCCTGGTCTACTTCGACACCATGCCTCCCTACGCCCTGTACCCCTATGGCGCATCGATCTTCATCCACTTCCTCAACGAGACCATCGGCTCCAGCAATGGTCTCATCGCGGCCCGGCTGTGGAGACGGACGGGCCAACCTGGCATTGACAACGAACCGGATTTCCTCGACGCCGTGGACGATCTCGCCACCGGCGCCGGGTGGCACGGGCTCGACGAAACCTACGCAACATTCTCCCTCTGGCGCTATCTCGTCGGCCCGAACGACGACGGCCACCATTTCGAAGAAGGCGCGGCCTGGTCGGATACCGAGTCGGGCGGGGACGCGGTACCTCCTGTTCGTCGCGAAATATCCTCCACCGACTTGCCCGTGGACGCTTCGTTCGGCGAGGTGTGTACCCTCGGCACGAGCTACCTCCTCATCGATGTGGACGAAAAGCACCAGGATCGTGTCGTGGCCCTCTCCGCCGACACACAGGCCGACACGCGGCTAGGTCTCGCCGCGACCCGGTTGTACGCATCTGCACGCTCAGAAGACGTGCTCCTCTCTCCCGACCCAACTTCCAACATCGTCCAGGCCGACCTCGAGCTGGACTCGGCGGACCGCGTGCTCGTGGCATGGCTCAACCTGGGCAGCGCGTCCTACGATCCTGACAGCCCGGAGGACGACACGGCATCGTGCGTCGACATCCACTACACGGTCGACCTCGAGGCGGAAGGCGGGTGCGGGTCATGCAGCAACACGCCCGGGCTGGCGGAGTTGCCACCCGGCTTGTTCGTTTCGGTCGTGCTCACACTGCGCGCCTTTTCTCGCCGCAAACGGCGCCGATCCGTGGACTGTCTGGACGATTCCACTTGTATTTCCAACGGTTGCCTCCTACAATAGACCCGATGATGCCATCTCGTTGTCGACTGCTGCCGTTGCTCCTCCTCGTGTGCCTCCCGCAGGCCGACGTGCGCGCGGCCACCTTCGGCCAGTTGAGCCTCCTCGAGGCGGATGCATGGTACATCGGGGAAGGTCTGAACGAGCAGACCGGGTGGTCCGTCTCTTTCGCGGGAGACTTCAACGGCGACGGCTACGACGATTTGCTCCTCGGCGCCCAACTCAATGATCAGAACAGCGAGGGCCAGAACGGTGCCGGAAAAGCCTACCTCCTCTTCGGGGGGCCGAACCGGTTTTCCGGCGAGTTCGACCTGGTCGACGCCGACGGTCACTTCTCCGGGGAGCATGCGGAGGACTACGCCGGATCCAGCCTCGCTCTCGCCGGCGACCTCGACCATGACGGCCTGGACGACATACTGATCGGCGCCTGGGCAAACGACGACGCGGGAGGGGACGCCGGAAAAACCTACTTGATATACGGCACCCCAACGGCGCCAGGCGAAAAGGCACTCGCTGGAGTGAGTGCAGCCTTCACCGGAGAACGCCCGGGCGACGCCAGCGGATACACGCTCGCCGGCATCGGAGACATCAACGCCGATGGGTATGACGACTTCGCCATCGGCGCGCCCAAACAGGACGACGCCGGAAACAACGCTGGCCGGGTCTACATCCTGTTCGGAAGTCCTGAGCGATTCGCCGGCACTCACTCCCTCACCGAAGCCGGCGTCATCATCGACGGCGACGCGGCCAACGACTTCTTCGGACACGCCATCGCCGGGAACATGGACCTCGACCTGGACGGCCACGACGACCTCGTCATCGGTGCCTACGGAAGCAACGCCAACGGCGAAAACGCCGGCTCGGTCTACGTCTTTTCCGGCGCCTCCCTCGAACCGGGCGGCCGGTTCGCCGCGGCGACCGCGGCTGCGGCCACCATCGACGGGACATCACCGGGGGACCAGTTCGGATACTCCGTGACGCTGACACCCGACGTGGACGGCGACGGCACCGCAGACATCTTCGCCGGCGCAAACCGCGCCTCGAGGGGAGCGCAGTGGAACGGCTCCGGCGTCCTGCTACCCGGAACCACTGTCCTTACCCAGTTTCCCGATTCCGCCGCGGGCGGTATCACATTCGATGGCGACTCGGACAACGACAAGGCCGGCCACGCCGTCGCTACCACCGGCGACATGGACGGCGACGGACTCGGCGATCTCCTCCTCTCCGCTCCCTACGCCGATATCGACGGCCAGGAAGGTGTCGGAATGGTCAGTGTCGTCTTCGGGTCCCGCACCCTTTCGAGCCGGACCCTTTCGCAGGGCGACGACCTGTTCCTCGGAACCAAGGATGCCGCTCTCGCCGGATTCAGCCTTGCTGCCGGCGGCGACGTGGACGGTGACGGGCATGGGGATATCCTCATCGGCGCCGCCGGGCTCGGCCGCGTCTACCTGATTCTCACCGGACGGTACTTCGACGACGACGGAGACGGACGAACCGAGGCGGATGGCGACTGCGATGACCAGGACCCCGCAACCAACCCGGAGTCCACGGAGATTCCATACGACGGGATAGACCAGGACTGCGACGGCGCGGACGAAACCGACGTGGATGGCGACGGCTACGCCAGCACCACCGCTGGTGGCTCCGATTGCGACGATCTCGACCCGGCCATCCATCCTGAAGCCCCCGAACTCCCAGACTACGTCGACCAAAACTGCAATGGAATCATCGACGAAGGCACCCCGCTCGGCGACGCCGACGGCGATGGCTACACACCTGCCACCGGGGATTGCGACGACTACGACGCCGAGATCTACCCAGGCCAGACGGAACAACCCAACGGGATCGACGACAACTGCGACGGCCGCACAGACGAGGACCTGCCCGGCACCGACGACGACGGCGACGGTATCAGTGACGAAGAAGGGGACTGCAACGACTACGACGCCTCCATATACCCCGGCGCCCAGGAATCGATCGATGGCATCGACCAGAACTGCGACGGCCGCGTGGATGAACAATATCAACCGCAGGACCAGGACGGAGACGGCTTCTCCCCGGCACAAGGCGACATCGATGACAGCGACCCCTCGGTCTACCCCGGTGCCATCGAACTCCCCGACGGCAAGGACAACGATGGTGACGGTATCATCGATGAGGGGGCGTTCGACATGGACGGTGACGGCTACTCCCCGGCCGAGGGAGACCCCGACGACACCGACCCGGCAACCTACCCTGGTTCCACACCCGATGTCCCGGTCTCGGACATCGACGGGGATGGATTCACGATTCAACAAGGCGATTGCGACGACACCGACCCACAAGTGCACCCAGACGCCACGGAGTCGGAAAACGGGATCGACGACGACTGCGACGGCCGCACCGACGACGGCACCGGAGCCTACGACGATGACGGCGACGGATATTCCGAACAGCAGGGAGACCTCGACGACGCGGACCCGTCCATCAATCCCGGAATGCCCGACTACACGTCCACAACCCCTGGCCCGGACCAGACTCCTGCAGCCGGTTCCGGACAGTTGGACCAGGACGGCGACGGCTTCACACCGGACCAAGGGGACTGCAACGACAACGAACCGCTGACATACCCCGGGGCAGACGAAACCGTGGACGGAACCGACAACGATTGTGACCAGGTCATCGACAACCACACCACGATCTTCGACGACGACGGCGATGGTTTCGCGGAAGTGGACGGTGATTGCGACGACGAGGACCTCGACACATCGCCGGATGCCATCGAAACGTGCAACGAACGCGACGACGATTGCGACGGGGCCGTGGACGAAGGGTGTGCGGGATCGGGGGACGACGGCGATGACGACACGGGCGACGACGATGGGTCGTCCGCTCCGGCGACCACACCGACTCCGGCGACATCCATCGACACCCCCCCACCCGGGACATGGTACGAACCCGGCACGGATGACGAAACGTCCGACTCCCGGCGGCTCTTTCGAGGGGTGAGCTGTAGCTGCGATTCGCAACCAGGGGCACTCGAGAGTAACGGTCTCCTCTCCAGCCTCCTGCTGGCGACCGTGGTCCTTTCTCGCTTCCTCGCGGCGCGATCGAGACGGAGGCGGCGGCGCGGGAATCCGTGGACGCCGATCCCCGGTGGTGCGTGACTACTCGACCGATTCCATGTGCCGGATCAGGTCCAGCACGCGGCAGGCGTAGCCCCACTCGTTGTCGTACCAAGAGATGATCTTGAAAAAGGTATCATTCAGCGCGATGCCTGCGTTGGCATCGAAGATCGAAGCGTGCTCGTCGGTCACGAAGTCACCGGACACGACAGCATCTTCGGTGTATCCGAGGACTCCTTTCAGTCCACCGTCGGCCAGGCCCGTCTCCGACGCGACCCGCATGGCCGCCTTGATGTCCTCGTAGCTCGTGGACTTCTCCACGCGGACCGTCAGGTCCACCACCGAAACGTCCGCCGTGGGGACACGGAAGGCCATCCCGGTCAACTTCCCCTTCAAGCTCGGAATCACCTTGGTCACAGCCTTGGCGGCTCCTGTCGTCGTCGGGATGATGTTCTGCAAGGAGCCCCTGCCAATCCGCCGGTTCTTTCGGTGTGGACTGTCCACGGTCCTCTGGCTCGAGGTGACGGAATGCACCGTGGTCATGAGAGCCTCGATGATCCCGAACTCGTCGTTGAGGACTTTTGCAACCGGAGCAAGGCAGTTCGTGGTGCACGACGCATTCGACACGAACCTCATCTCCGGGGTGTAGCCCGTGTGGTTCACACCCATCACGAACATCGGCGTGTCGTCCTTGGGCGGCGCGGACATGACGACCCTCTTCGCGCCCGCCTCGATGTGGCCTCCAGCCTTCTCCCTGGTCAGGAACAATCCCGTCGACTCCACCACGTACTCCGCTCCCACGTCGCCCCACTTCAGGTTGTGCGGATCGGCCTCCGATGTCACACGAATCCGGTGCCCGTCTACCACCAAGTCGCCGTCAGCCACGTCGATCTGCCCCTGGAACCTCCCATGGGTACTGTCGTACCGCAGCAAGTAGCGAATGTAGTCCACGTCGATGATGTCGTTGATGCCTACCACCTCGAGGTCCGGGCTCGCCATCGCTCGCCGGAACGCAAGGCGTCCAATCCGGCCGAATCCATTGATCCCAATTCGTATTCCCGCCATCTTCCTCTCCCATGTAACGATTTCCGTGTGCTCACTCCGTTGCCGAAAAACGTACCGCGACCGGGGTATTATCATGACCGGCGCGCAAGCTGTCAAGGTCGATTTCGGCAACTCGCCGCGTTCCCGTTTCGAGAGACGCACAACCGGCCGGGTCATGCTACACTGTCGCCGATCGGGGGCATTTCATGACACCAAGCAGGTCAGTCATCGCTGAAAAGGCACGGGTACTCGGGTTGCCTGCCATCGGCTTCGCGCCCGCCGAGCGTCCGCCGACCGCTTCTGCGCTCGACACCTGGCTGAAACAGGAGATGGCAGCCGGCATGCATTACCTCCTGCGCGAGCCGGCACGACGCAAAGATCCTCGAGTCTACTGGCCTGCAGCCCGCACCATCATTGCCGCAGCCGTGTCCTGCGCCGCGTCGAGCGACGACCCGGCCCCGGGTCCCCTCCAAGGCGTCATCGCCCGCTACGCTCGAGGCGACGATTATCACCGCTGGCTGAAGCGACGCCTCAAGGCCCTGGGCGTGTTCATCCAGACCGAATGGCCGGGAGTCCGTTGGATCGCCTGCGTCGACACCTCTCCCCTGCTCGAGCGCGCACATGGCCGAATGGCCGGTCTAGGGTGGATTGGCAAGAATGGCATGCTGATCGACCGCAAGCTCGGATCGCACACGCTGCTGGGCTTCCTCCTCTTGGATCGCCCACTCGCAACCGACTCTCCCACTTCCGACCACTGTGGAACATGTCGAGCATGCCTGGACGCCTGTCCCACCGGGGCGCTGGTGGCACCCTACGTTCTCGACGCCCGCAGGTGCCTTTCCTTTCACACCATCGAGAACCGCGGACCCATTCCGCACAATCTCCGCCCCCTGCCGGGCAGCCGCGTGTTCGGATGCGACATGTGCCAGGAAGTCTGTCCGTGGGTGAAAAAGGCTCGGGTGCCTCCTGACCACGATCGAGTCGTACCACGGCCGGGTCTGGACCTGGTCGACCTGACT
>JAJRTE010000105.1 GCA_024278455.1 Myxococcota bacterium | reverse complement strand
GGGCGTTTTCGGCGGTACGACAAGGAGACCGGGCCATGGTCAAGGGCTACTACCGAATGATCGACCAGCCCGAGGACTCGGCGCTCACCATGGAGCACATCCTGGCGCCGCACCGGCAGCAGACCCAGCGGCGCATGCAGGCCCAGGACACGGTGCTGTGCATCCAGGACGGCACCGACCTGAACTACCATGGCCTGGCCCAGTGCGACGGCCTGGGCGTGATCGGCAGCAACCAGACGGGCGCCCAGAGCCGCGGTTTGCATCTGCATACCACCCTCGCCGTGAGCCCCGACGGCACGCCGCTGGGCCTGTTGCGGACCCAGTGCTGGGCGCCCGTGCCGCGCCCCGACGACGACCACCGACCGAGTCACCAGATCCCCATCGAGGAAAAGGACACCTTCTGTTGGATCCAGGGCCTGCGCGACTGTCGTGAGGTGGCCGCCGGCATGCCCCACACCCGCCTGGTGGTGGTCATGGACCGCGAGGCCGACATCTTCGATGTCTTCCACGAGTGGCGCCAGGAGCCGTCCGTGGACCTGCTGGTGCGGGTCAAACACAATCGCCGCACCACCGAGGATGACAAGCTCTTCGACGCCGTGCGGGCCACGGCACCCCAGGCGCACCTGCAACTGGCCATCGGCCGCCAGAGCGCCCGACCCAAACGCAGCAAGCAGAAAGCTCGTCCGGCCCGCAAGGAGCGCACCGCCCACGTGGCCCTGCGCTATGCGCCGGTGCACCTGTGTCCCCCCGAACACCACCAGGCGACCGAGCCGGTCTCCCTGTGGGCCGTGCACGCCCTCGAGGAAGACCCGCCGCCCGACGTCAAGCCCATCGAGTGGTGTTTGCTCACCACCATTATCCGACCACCATGACATCCCGCACCGCTTGCCGTGACCACACTGTCTGGCCGAACCCATTCAACGCCGAGGCGACGATCGAACTGCGGATTGGCAGCCCTATTCAAGGCGCGCAGCTGAAGGTGTATAACATTGCGGGCCAGCTGGAGGCGCGCCTCGACCTGGGCACCCTCCCAACTGGTGTCCACCGGTTTCCGTGGAGCAGACTGGCCCAGTCAGCGGCGTCGGGTAGTTACATCATCGTGCTCGAATCAGCATCCACGACGCATCCCGTGTACGCGCGCGTCACAGCGCTCAGGTAGCCGTTGAAACGCGGCGGGCCAGAATGCCCACCGATTTGCTCTCCTGTGATTGCCCCGCGAAAGCCTCAGTAGTCCAGCGCCTCGTGGCCGCTGGCCTCGGTGTCGACGCGGACGCCGAGGCGCTGCAGGATGCGCGCCAGGATGGCGCGGTTCTCCTCCAGGCCGTCCACGACCAGGGCCGAGTCTTCTATGCCGGAGCCAGCCGTGTGACCTCTGCCGGCGCCTCCGAAGCATGGACGGGGCCGCGGACCGGCGGCAGGTGCACGGCGAAGGAGAAGCGCGCGCCCCGGCCTGCCTGGACCGCGGGGTCGGCGTCAACATCGTGGAAGCGGTCTGAGAGCCGCATCGGGATACCGAGCGACGTGTTGGAGTGATTGCCAAACACAGGGGCCGCCCCAGCTCGACCGGTTCGAGCCGCGGCACTCCGACGACGACGACCGGGTCGTGGCCACCAACAAGAGCGGCTCGGCGCGCGGGGGGGCATCGACAGATCCAGGTGCCGGTTCTTGCAGGGCCCGGCCGGTGCGCGGGTCGTACCACCAGGCCCGCAGTCGCGCGGCGGCGATGACGTCGGTGCGAACCCTGGGGGTCCGGTGACGTAGGGGGAATACCCCATAGATAGCGTGATGATCAATGACGAAGGAGCACCAACGCCAAGTCGAGGCGTCGTCGACGACGGGACCTCCATCGCGCCGATGATCACGGGAGCCATGACCTGTGTGGCGGTGGCAGGTGGGCCATCGATGAGCCGGAGTGATTAGATGAGCCGTGAGAAACGGTACGGCTGCTGAGCTTCGGGTGTTGCCGTCAAGGGGCAACCGGTGACGCACTCCACCTACGACGTACTGCCTGATGGGACCCAGTTGGTGCAACGCCATGAGATCTTCGACGACTGGACACGGATTCGGAACGAGTGGATTCTCATCCATAAAGGGAAAGCCAAGAGCTTCACGTTTCACCACACAATTAGATTGACCAAACGAGACAGATCGAGAGGTTCTGAAATGGAAGCAGTACAAGTAAAACAAGTCATAATGAAAGATGGAGAAGTCTTGCTTACAGGTTTGCCCTTCAAGAAAGGACAGTCTGTCGAGATTATTGTGTCCCCCCAACCTACGACTTCCTCCCGTCTGACCGTGGGGAACCTACGCCAATCAGGATTGATCGGCTTGTGGCAAGATCGTGATGACATCGGCGATAGTTCTGCCTATGCACGCCAGTTGCGAGAGCAAGCACAACAGCGTGGAGATATCCACCTATGATTCTACTCGACAGCGACGTGCTAATCGATCTGTTGCGCAATTATCCTGTTGCGCAATTATCCCCCGGCAGTAGGATGGTTCGATACGCTGCATGATAACGAAGAGCTGATGGTGTCTGGCTATGTGGTGATGGAGCTGATCCAGGGATGCCGGAGCAAGTCGGAGCAAGAATCCTCCTCGTGGGTGGGCAGGGTGGGATCGGTCTGGCCCGCGAATCGCTTTGCCTCCCTTGGGAGCCGTTGGTCCGGGCGGATGGTCGTTTTCATGCATGGCACAGCATGCAGATCGTGCATCAGCATGTCAATCGTCGGGAAGCTTAGGCCACGCGGAGAGATGACCTGATGGTGTATCATGGTGAGACCGCAGGTTCATCTATCTGGGGGCGACGGCGTGCCTGGACCTGGAGCAGACCCTGGCGTCGGGCGTGCTGTTGGAGGCGGTGGCCCGGGGTAACCGTTCAGGGTCGAGTGTAGGCGGGCGACATCTGGCGAACGGTGGTGTGTGTGCGGTGAGCGGCGGATCCCCTCCGCCGTAGACCCCATCAGCGAGTGCCGCGACCGGTAGACATCGGCATTACGAAACACGACTGGCAACGCACGCCGCCTGCGGTGCAGGCCGTGGTGGTGCCGTTGTGGGAACGCCTGCAGTGCGTGGAGCGCTTGGAGCTGCTGACCGAGCAGCAGGGCGCGCGCATCGTGGCCCTGGAGACGGAACTGACCCGCCGCCGGGGGCTGGGTCGTCGAGGCGCGCAGAAGTCGTCGTCCTCCTCCAAGCCCCGGAAGAAGCAGCGATCGTCGGGTCGTTCGCCGGGTGGCCAGCCCGGGCACGAAGGGCATGGGAGGAAGCTGCTGGCCGAGGGCTACCGGATGAGCCAGCGGCACGTCGCCGGCCTGCTGGACGACGCCTTCGGGGTGGTGATGTCGGTGGGCACGGTAAGCCAGCTGGAGCAAGAGGTGTCGGCCGCCGTCGAGGTGCCGGTGGCGGCGGCGCGGGACTACGTGCAGAGGTATGCACGTTGCCCGGACGCAGGTGCGCCCCGAACAGCTCGTGGGTGTCGGCCGAGCTGGTCTGCTGCCCGTGCACCCCTTCGACGGCATCGCCCTGGACATCGAGGAGCTGTCGCAGGGTTTCCGCAAGCGCTGGATTCGCAGTCCCTCGGTTGCCGACGACATGCCTTGTGGTTACACTGTGTTCCTACATAGCGAGGGAACAACGATGAAGGTCGTCAACGTCCGTCAGTTGAAGAACAACCCGTCGGCGGCGCTGCGTGCGGCGCGCGAGCACCCGGTCATCATCCTGAAACGAGACCATCCGGAGGCGGTCCTCGTGCATCTGGATGAGGATTCCCTGCTCGAAGAGCCCGGTGTGCGGCGGGCGCTGGCCACATCCCTCTACCGCGAAGAGAGCCTCTCTCTCGGGCAGGCGGCGCGGTTCTCGGGGCTTGCCGTCGCCCAGTTCATCGCGCACGTGTCACGGCTGGGCATACCGATCGTGCGGGGCACGCCCGGCAGCGTCCGGGAGGATGGGGAGACGATCGCCCAATGGCGGAAGCGCTCGTCGTCGCCGACGCCAGCCCGCTGATCGGACTCGCCGCGGCGGGTGCCTTCGATCTGCTTGGCCAACTCTTCGGCACAGTGACGGTGACCACTGCCGTACGTGACGAGGTCATGGCTGGAGGCGACCTGCCGGGAGCGCGCGAGTTGGCGGCCGCGATCGCGGCAGGATGGATCGACGTCGTCCGTACCCCAAGCGGCACGGACGTGTTTCCGGAGCTCGATTCGGGCGAAGCGAGCACGCTCCTGTTGGCGATGCAGGCGGGTCACGGTTGTCTGGTGTTGATGGACGAGCCCCTCGGCCGGGCGCAAGCCAGGGCGAGGGGGATCGCCGTCACCGGTCTGGCTGGCGTGCTGCTGGCCGCCAAGCAGGACGGCCTGATTCCCCGGGTGCGTCCGGTCCTAGAGTCTTTGGCGCAGAGCGACTTCAGGATCTCGGGCAAGATCGTGGACGCCGTCTTGGAGCAGGCAGGGGAAGCATCGCCAGCCGACCTCGACTGAAGCTCCCCCTGCACGAGCATCTGCACCACCGTGTTCTCGGTCTCGTGCGGCGCGGGACCCACGCCGTGACCCGCCCCCTCCTGCCGGAAAACGACTGTGCCACAACGACTCGATCGGGGACGGGGTGGTGCTGCCAGACGTCACCCTGGCCTCCCTCAACGCGACACGAATCGCCCGCAGTCCGGTTTTTCGGATGAGCGAGCCCCGTGACCCAACAGCTTGAAGTGGTCACCTAGGGCCCTGCGGCGCAAGTAGGGCGGGCGGCGCTCACGGTAGTGGCGCAGCAGAGCCGGCGATGAGGCCAAGCGTGTGGAAAGGGAAACTCGATCTTGCCTTCAGCCGTGCGATTCAGCAGGCCGGCATTCAGTAGCGACGTCACGTGCGTCGGGAGGGCGGCCCAGGTGGCCGACACTCCGCGAACATCCAGTGCCTCGAGCCGGGGGAGCCCTCGGCGCGTGGGTGTCCCTCTTTGGGGATCGCTCAGACGCCCAGTCGGCGAGCGGCCCGGGCCAGGGCGGTATCCGCGGTGATGAGGAGGGCGCTGTGGGAGACGGCCAGATCGAGGAAGAGGGCGTCGTACACGGTCAGATCGAGCTGGAAGGCGAGTCGACAGGCGCCGGCGAGGCGGCCCCGGTGAGTGGACAGCCGGAGGGGAAGCGCCTGGATTCCCGCGGCGATCTCGTCGAGTTCCTCACCGGTCAGCAGGCCGTTCCGCCGCTTCTTGTGGAGCACCTGTCCCGCTTCGGCCAGGACCAGTTCCGGGGCGAGCAGGGCGTCGTTGCCGCGCTCCGCGCCAGCGACGGCCGCGCCCAGGCGGTCGGGTAGATCCCCGTCGGGGATGAAGAGCCGCATCAGGGCCGAGGTGTC
Organism: Myxococcota bacterium; assembly: GCA_024278455.1. Taxonomy (GTDB): domain Bacteria; phylum Myxococcota_A; class UBA796; order JAJRTE01; family JAJRTE01; genus JAJRTE01. Next base: position 2,031 of record JAJRTE010000105.1, on the reverse strand, counting down.
GATGACGAAGTTCACCGCTCCCGCTCACGTCGGATGTCAGCGGTGACGTCTCCCCATGTCCTTCCCTCGAGCCGTTTGCGGATGGCCAGGCACCGAGACAAGTGCCCTCCTCTGGCCAGGGAGACCTCCCGTTCCAGGACCACTCTGACCTGTTCCTGCAAACTGCGGTGATTCCGGCGGGCCAGATCCTTCAGGGCCTCGTACACCTCGTCGTCGACGCCCCGCACGGTGAGCGATCTCATGGGGTGAGTCTCCGGTTGAATGCGTTATGCATGCAAGTACGCGATGTCGTATCTATGGCAGACGGTATGCAGGCACAGGACAGAGGGCAAGTGGCGGAGCCGCGAAGGCGGCGCTGCGGTGCGAGAACGTCTGCACGAGGCGTTGGCGAACCTCGGTCGCCCCCGGGCAGGCAACAGACGAGGGACATCCACGTAGGCGGCCACCTGCCGCCAGCCTGAGGGACGGCCCCCGATCTCCACCTGTCCCACCAAGACTACCACGGCCTTCGCCACCTGCACCGGTGGGTCCACAAGACGCTGACGGCGGGTTTGGGGTGGCCGACGGAGGCGGAGTGGGAGAAGGCGGCACGGGGAACGGATGGGCGGACGTACCCGTGGGGAGAGGAACCGGCCACCTGCGAGCGGGCGAGGAAGTGAGACCGCCCCGGGCCGGCAAATCGGCGTCGCGCCTGGTTTCTTGACTCGAGGCCGCCTACTGCGGGGGTGAGGTGCATGCGTCACGGCGACGCCGTTGGGGAGAAGGCGCGACCCGTGAACGCCCTCTCTGGAGGGCACCCGGAGCCCACTCACTCTGTCGGTTGCACCTCAGTAGTGGTACCGCGCCTGCAGGAAGTCCATGCGCGACGCGCTCACCAGGTACACCACGCGGTGCTCCTCGGTGAGCCTCCGGGACCACGTACCTCGGGGGAGGTACTTGAGCGGTTCGGGCTTGCCGACCCCCGCGAAAGGCTCTCGCAAGATCGCGTCGACCAACCGGAGGGCCCGGAGCGCCACCTTGCGGTTCGTCCTGACCCAGTACTCCAGATCCTCGATGAACTCGGGCTGGAAGACGGCTTCCCGGCTACGCTTCGTCCTCGCCAAGCCCGAGCCTGTCTCTCAGGGACGACACCGACGATGGCCCCAACTCCTGGCTCTGTGCCCGGTTCAGGGCATCCAGCAAGCGCCTGGCGTTTCGGGGAGACCTGAGGAGATGGGCGGTTGCCTCGAGGCTGCCAAGCTCGGCTGCGGAGATCAGGGCGACGTCTTCGGCGTTGCGTCGCCGGATGATGACCGGCTCTCGCGTCGAGGCCACTTCGTTGCACAGGTCGGCGAAGGTGGCGCGGGCTCGAGTGTAGGTGGTGACGGTGGGCATGGCCGGCTCTCTCTCTCGGAGATGTACGGACTTATTGTACAGTTCTGAAGTCGCCTGTCAATGGCAGCGACCGACCACATGACAGGCCCCGGAGTGGACAGGCCCGTGGGCGTCCGGAGGCGGGTTGGTTCGCGGTTCCGGCTCGGGGCCGACGGCGTGATCGGCTTCGATGTCGGCGTGTGGGACCGGGTGGCCCCGAGGATTCGCAGTTCGAGACCTTCGTCTTGCTCGGGACATTGCGATTCACAGGTCTCTCGCGTACGTTCTGCCGTACGCCTTGATGTCCCTTCCGATGACGACGATGGACGACGATGACGACGATGAACGCCACGAAGGCGAGAGCCGAACTCTACAGGCTCCTCGAGGAAGTGGCCACGACGCATGAGCCGGTCACCATCCGCGGCAAAAAGGGATCGGCCATCCTGATCGCTGAGGAGGACTGGCGTTCCGTGCAGGAGACGTTGCACCTGCTGTCCGTTCCCGGCATGCGCGATCGGCACGAATCCCTTCCACACGCCCCCGCCCTTCGAGAAACTCGCCGGTGATCTGCACGGTGCCTGCTCTCGACGCATCAACATCCAGCATCGCCTCGTCTATCAGGTGATCGAGGCGGAGCGTACCGTCAAGGTGCTGCGGATGTGGACTCACTATGCGTAG
>JAJRTE010000104.1 GCA_024278455.1 Myxococcota bacterium | reverse complement strand
CCGCACGATCGACACGCCTTCATCGAGGCCATGGAGAGGCTCGACAAACGCTGGGTCGCTCGAGCAGACCACGAAAAGGATGAGCCATGAAGATCCTGACCAGAATGTCCATCCTGCTGTTCGCGCTGCTGCTTGCGGTCTGCGTTGGCAGCGTCTCCATACTGAGCGGACTCGTGCGCGATCTCCGGGGCATCACCACGACCAATGCGCAGGCGATCCAGTTGACATCCGAGGAATCCTGGCTCACCGAGACTACCCGGGTCCACGTGGCAGGCGTGCTGTCGCTGCTGGACGCGGAATACCGGTGGCTGCGCAGCCGCCTCGATTGGGTCGCTCGAGACCGGGATGTGGGCAGGGTACTCACGGGGGCTGGCGATCGGCAGGTGCGATGGCCACTGCTCGAGGCGCGTCTCGATGCGGCCCGGGCAGACCTGGCATTCCTGGTGCTCGTCCGGCCCGACGGTACCATCGTGGAACCGCTCGACGGCCCTGCACGACCAAGGCGCCCATCGTCTTCCCGCCGAGGTGCCGGACAGGACCAGATCGCCCGGAGCATCCCGAAGGCACTTGAGCCGCTCCTGGAGAACGTGCTTCCCGGAAAGCCGCGGTTCGAGGTCGTCCCCCTGCCCCTCGGTCCACCTGGGGCCGGCCGCTCATCCACGTTCCCAGAGGAGGACGCGCTCGGCGAAGAGACAGTAGTGCTCGCTGCCAGTGTGGCGGTCCATGGGGAGGGAGGCGATGTCCGCGGGATCGTGCTGGGCGGCGTGGCACTCGAGGGGGCTTCATCCGCCCTGGCCAACTGGACGGCGGCAGCACCGGGGGCGGTTCGGGGTATCGCCCTGTGCGTCGCCGGGACAAGACGGCTCGCGCTGGGAGGTGCATTCTCGACCGGAACGGAGATCGAGCGTGACATCTGGGAGAAGGCGCGCGGCGCCGGGTGGGCGATGGTGCGGTCCGGGGATTCGATCCGCGCTGCGGTCCCGATCGCATGGGCCGGCGCGGTGGCTCCCATGGTGCTCGAAGTGTCTCTGCCCGCGGTCTCGGTGGGAGGCTGGAACACGACCGAGCTGACGGCAGGTTGGGAATCTCGCCAGAATCGGGCGGTGGGACTGCTCGCCATGATGGCGGTGCTCGCACTTGCCATCGGTATCGAAGGGGCGCGCCGCATGACGCTTTCGCTGGCCCGCTTGAGGAAACGGGCGAACCTGGTGAGTACCGGCAAGGTGGACGCCTCGTTCAAGGATCTCTCAGGCAAGAGCGACGTAGGGGAGTTGGCCCGCTGCTTCGAGCGGATGCGTATCAGCATCAGGAAGCTGATGGATCGCCGGGACGCGACATCCACGGAGGGGGACACCGAAGCCCCGTTCGGTAGCGTAACCGGGGAGTCGAGGCCGGTTTCCGGGGACGACGACGCATAGACGCCAGGCCGGGACCCCGTGACGACGGGAAGGGGGGTCGGCTGAATCCATCCCGGAAACGAATGCCGCGAGCCAGTGCCCGACCCGGACAAGCCACGGGCCGCTCCGGTCCCCTGATAACATCAGGGAAGGCCCTGTCCATGCGCTTCCACCGAGCGTGAGATCAGGTCGATATCGGCATCTGCACCCAGCCACACCCCCAGGATGTGCGCACCGGCGGAGCGCACGTGCACCGCACGCCTGGCCACGTCGTACAGGGTCACCGCCGGTGCTGCTCCCGGCTCGAGGCCCAGTGCGGCACCGACCTTCGCCTGCACTTGGTGCAACGCAACCACCAACTCGTCAGCGCCCGAAGGCAGTGGACCCGAACGGGCGAAGGTCAACCCTGCCTTGCTGACCAGCGTGGCGGCCTCCACACACCGCGTCCCGGCAAGTCCCTCGAGAAACGCCTGGTAGCGCGCCCGAAGGTCGCTGAACGTCTGCTCCGCTTCCGGCTCGTCCTCCTGCGATTCCGCGCGCGTCTCCCCTGTCCCTCGTGAGGGTGTCATGGCATCCTTCTCACCGTGCGGCAATCCTGCCTGCAACCGCTCATCCCGTTGCCGGGCGGCCTCCATCAAGAGGTAGGCCGTGCTGTCGCGGATGCTCACCTCCTCCGGCGGGGTGTATGGCAGGTCGATGAAGACGCCATCTTCCCAGGAGGTCAACTCGTTGAGCGCTTCGACCCCGGCGAGGTCCCCGCATTCCGCGTGGACGATACGTCCCTCGTCGAACACCAGCCATCCCGTCGCCTGACCATGACCCACCAGGATAGTCTTACTCTTTCTTGTGGTAGCCAGAAGCTGAAGGTAGTCCAACAGGTCGATATCGGACACCCTGCCGGCGAACCGCGGCGGCCTCAGGAGCCGGTTGACGAATTCACACACGGCCACCAGGTCCAGAGGTTTCTCCAGGCACCCGAAAGCGCCAACGTCTCTCGCCCGTTTTCGGGCGTCCGCCGAAGGGGCCCCGGTTGTCACGATGACGCCGGTACCTGGTCTGTTTTCCTTCGCCCACTCCAGCAGTTCGAACCCGCCCATCCCCGGCAACCGGAGTTCCGTGACCACCAGGTCTATATGGCGTCCCGCGAGGGCCTCGAGCGCACCCTCGCCAGTCTCCGCGGTGAGAACGCGGTACCCTTCCAACTCGAGGGCTCTAGCAAGAGCCCAGCGAGGATGGGTGTCACCGTCCACGACCAGGATGTCGTGGATAGGGACACCTGGCACGGCAGTCATGAGCCACCCCATCAGTTGCCCGCAACGGGCAGTATTGTTGGCTGAACGTCGCCCGACGGTCCCTCGGCCATTGCCGCCTCACCGGCCACCCGGGGGTGCGGCCACCGGAAACCACACTTCGACCACGGACCCGGAGGAATCGCCTGCCAGGTATTCGATACGGCCCCGGTACCGTGCGACAATCCAGTGAACGACCATCAACGGCAGGTCGTCCCTGCCTGATGCGAACTCCCCGCAGGACAGCCGATCCTGAGTCTCCTTCCCCACCGGATCGCCCCCATCACGGAACGTCAGGCGGACGAAATCGGCTGACTGGCCAACCCGAACCTCGAGCGCTCCGGCACAGCCTGTGCGCTGGATACCCATCCGAGACCGCTCCACGAGGTTGTGAACGACCTGCCGCACGTCATCCGGGTCCCCGTAAAGCTGCACCAGCGGACCCTCCACCGCGACGTGGGGATCGACGCCAAGCCTGCGCAACGACGGCGCCTGACCCTCCACGACCGACCGGACTATCGGGGCCACCGAGAACCATTCGGCGCTGCGCGCCGGGGAAGCCAGGAGATATCGCACGGCACCGAGGCACGCGACACTACGGTCGACTTCGACATCGATCCGTTGAAGGTAACCCTCGAGCATGCGCTCCGCGTTCTCCCCCTCGCGCAGGTGCACAGCCAGCTCGAGCTGCGCACCCTGGGCGAGCAACTTGATGGCTGCGAGAGTGTTCTTGACCCCGTGGAGCAGCGTGGCGAAGAGCCTGAAGACCTGTGTCAACTCATCGTCCCTGTCCGATACGGGCGGGTGCACGACCAGGATTCTCAGCCACGACGCCGAACCATCGGCATCGGTTCCGCCGGGGACATCGTAGGCGACGAGTTCCGCGGGCTGTTCGCCGTCCATGGTCTCGATCACCACGGAAACGCTGCCTCGCCCGTCGCGAAGAAGGTCCACGAGCTGCTGCGGGTCAGTCAAGCACAGCAGATCGTCCAGCCGCCGCGCTGTGGTCGACGCTTCGGGAGTTACGCAGAAGAAGAAACGGCTGGCAGCAGGATTCCACCACAGCGGTTTGCCCGCCCGGTCGCAACAGATGATGCCGTCCCGTGACCGCGCCGAGATAGCTCGAAGGGCAGCGTGTAGGTACTGGTCCGACATCGATCTCTGCTACCTGTGTCGCGGTCCGCAGAAACGAAACGTATGGTCCCCGCCCGTTCCGCGATCAGAGCGGATTCGTTCAGTCCTTCACCACCCGGGGAGGGCAAGACGCTTTTGGCGGGGTCCTTCGGGTTGCTCTCTCGACGCCGCGCACCCCCGTCACCCAGCCCTTCCGGTTGCCCTGGCCGTCCTGCGCGGCTTGACGACCTTTCCGTCCGGCATCAGACGTCCCCGGCGCATCTCCCATTCGTAGAGAATCGGACTGGCGACGAATACCGACGAGTAGTTACCAATGGTCACACCGAGAATCAGGGCCAGCGAGAATTCGTGCAGCACCGCGCCTCCAAGGAAGAAGAGGCACACCAGAACGAACAGGACCGTCAGCGACGTGATCAAGGTCCGGGACAGCACGTCGTTCACACTGACATTGATCACCTCTTTGATGTGCATGGCCGGGTGCCGGTTCCTGGTCTCCCGGATGCGGTCGAAGACGACAACGGTGTCGGTCAGTGAGTATCCGGCCAAGGTCAAGAGCGCGGTCACCAACAGCAAGTCGATCGGTTTGCCAGCGATGTAGAAGAATGCCAGGACCGTCAGCACGTAGTGGAAAGTGGCTATCGCCGCCGCCACGCCAAACCGGAAGTCGAATCTCAATGCCAGGTATCCGATGATACCGATGAGCGAGATGATAGCCGCCATGATCGATGTGTTTCGCAAGTCCTTGGATATGGCGGAGCCGATGACCGTTGTGCCCTCGATCCGGAACGTGCGCTGCGGGAACGCCTCTTGGAAGCCTGCCAACAACTTGTCGGTCAACTGTCCCGGCTCATCCTCGGCCTGGCGCAGCCGAATCATGAATTGGCCCTTGTCCCCGACGGCCTGAACCTGCGCGTCCTCGAACCCGGTGGTCCCCAGGGTGGCACGAACATCCTTCATGGGGATAGGTTCGCTGACCGACATGGTCACCATCGTCCCACCCGCGAAATCGATACCCAGATTGCCTTCGCCCCTGTTGACCTGGATGAAGGCGGCGACTCCGCCCAGCACGAACAGGGCCGATATCAGGAAAGCGGGTTTTCGCACCGCAATGAAATCGAGCGAAGGCTTTCGGATGAGTTGTCGGAACTTGAGGTGTCTTATCCGGGACTTCAACAGCAAGTGGTCGTAGACCACTCGGGTCCCGACGAGCGCTGTAAAAAGGTTCAGCAGTACGCCGATACTCAGGGTCACGGCGAATCCCTTGATGGGGCCGGTGCCGAACTGGAAGAGGACCAGTGCCGTGATGAGGGTCGTGACATGAGAGTCGATAATGGTCCACCAGGCCTTGTCGAAACCTGCTCGAATCGAAGGAGGAATGGGACGCCCCATGTCCAGTTCTTCACGAATACGTTCGAAGATCAGCACGTTGGAATCGACCGCCATACCCATGGAAAGCACGATGCCCGCGATCCCGGGGAGAGTGAGCGTCGCATCGCAAAACGCCAGCGCGCCCAACAACAGGATGTTGTTGAGAAGCAACGCGGCGTCGGCAATGATGCCCGAAAGGCGGTAGTAATAGGCCATGAACACGGCGACGAAGAAGAAGCCTATGATGGCCGAAACGAGACCGGCTCGGATGGAATCGGCTCCCAGTGTCGGGCCGACGGTGATGTTCTGGATGACCTTGATCGGGGCGGGAAGCGCGCCGGAACGCAACACCATCGCGAGGACATCGGCCTCGTCCGTGCTGAAGTTCCCGGTGATCGACACCTGCCCACCACTGATCCGGGACTGGATGACAGGGTCGCTCTTGACCTTTCCGTCAAGGATGATGGCCAGTTGCTTGTGAATGTTCTTGGCGGTAAGCTCATCGAACTTGCGAGCCGCCGTCGGGGAAAGGCTCAATGCCACGTAAGGCTCGTTCGTCTGGTGGTCGTAGGCGACTCGAGCGTCGACCACGGCCTCGCCGGTGAGTTCCGTTCGAGCCCTGATCAGCACCGGGTCGGGCGGCAGCTTGCCTAGTTCCTCCCCGTCCTCGTAGGCCTCGTCGCGAATCAGGACACGAAACCCCAGTTCGGCGTCCTCCGGAATCTTGTCCTTCAGCGCGTTGCGATAGTCCTCCTCCGTGGGATTGCGCGGAAGCCGACCCTCCTTCCTCGCCTCCTCTATCCAGAGCTTGAGCCGATCGTTCTTGTCATGGACCATCTTGAATTCGAGCTGCGCCGTGGTACCAATCAACTCGAGGGCCTTCTTCTCGTCCTTCAAGCCTGGCAACTGGATGACGATACGGTCGTCGCCCTCCGGAATCAGAATGGGCTCGGCCACGCCGAACTGATCGATACGCCCGCGCAGGATCTCGAGTGCGCGGGTGACGGCGTTCTTGCGCAAATACTCGCTTTCCTGCGGGTTCCCGCGCTCGACCAGGGCATAGAGCGGGCGCTCTGCCCCGGGCTCCGGGTCTTCCAGCTCGAGCCGAACGGAAGAATCCACATCTTCCATGTACTTGCGGGCCGCATCCCGTTCCTCTGGACTGGCGAAGTAGAATCGGGTGACGCTGACCTCGTCTTCGACAGCCACGGACGGGTCGCGGGCGTAGGCGATACCTTCCTTATCGAACCGGGAAGTCCAACTGACGGCTTCGCTCTCTGCCCTTTTCTTGAGCGCCTCCTCGACATCGACCTGCATGGTGAGGTGTATACCGCCCTTGAGGTCCAACCCGAGGCGAAGCCCGTTGGAAATGAAGAATGAAGGAGGCTCCTGCGGTGGATCCATGTTGGTCCAGTAGGAGGGGGCGATGAGATAGATGGCGATGAGGAAGCTGCAACCGAGATACAAGTATCTGCGTACCAGGCTCTCTTTCATGGATGGGGCTCCAAAACGGTTTGACGGAACGCGCCGTCGAAGTGGAGGCTCGATGGTGTGGGTCTGGGTCGACCAGTGTGACCCGGCTAGCCTTCCTTCTGCTTGCCTTCGTCTTCCGTGACTTCATCGGTGTCCACCACGGCGACGTGGGCACCGATGCCCTTCACGAGGTCGGTGATGGAAATGAACTGACCATAGGCGATCATCGTGCTCGCGTCGACGAACACGATCTTGTCGGAACGCGCGTCGAGTTGTGCCTTGAGCTTGGCGTAAAGCTGCTCCCAACCGACTTGCTGCTCGGCGTCGCCGACACGAAGTGCGATACTGCCATCCGCGTCGACCTTGATGACCAACGTCTTCGGCGCCAGGGGATCAGGCTCCTCGTCGGTGACTTCCATCTTGGGCAAGTGGACCTTGGTCGCCTGAAGGATGATGGGGGTAATCACCATGAAGATGATCAACAGGACGAGGACCACGTCGACGAGCGGTGTGACGTTGATCTCCGACTTCGGATTCTTGGTGCCGACTTCCATTCCCATGTCCGACTACCCTCCAGTGCCCGCGCAGGGGAATCGCTCGAGGCCCGACCTGCGAGGCGAGTCCACGACCAGAGCGTCACCCCTGCTCGGGCTTCGCCCTGTCCGCGGCGACCTTCACCCACTTGAGCATCTTGCTGTCCTTGACAAGGTCCATGACGCGCTTGACGGAGCCGTACTTCAGCCGTGCGTCCGCCTTGATGAGCAGGGGCTTTTTCTGGCCCATCTGCAAAGCGGAACGAATCGCGTCTTCCAGTAGCTTGTTGGACGCTGGATCGTCCTCCACCACGCCCTTCACTTCGACGTTTTCGATATAGATCGTCCCGTCGTCCTTGATGGTGAGGACGATGTGCTCCTTCTTGTCTTCCTGGATCTCTTCGCCGTTCTTGGTCTCCGGCAGTTGGACGGCGACGCCCTCCTTCAACATGGGAGTGACCACCATGAAGATAATGAGGAGGACGAGGCAGACATCCACGAGAGGCGTCACGTTGATGTCCACCACGAACTTGCTGGCACCGACATTCATGCCCATGGTGCGACTCCTTGCCTTGCGGGCGCTCGCGGCAGGAGTGCCCGATCATTCAACGGCGCCGCTGGCTCAAGCAGCCTGCCGCTTCTCCATCTCAGCGATGCAGAAATCAATGAGTTCGGTCGTCGACACGATCATCTCGGTGTCGATGGTCTCGACTCGAGTCAGGAAGTAGTTGAACGCCCAGGTGGCCGGAATGGCGACGAGCAGTCCGAACGCCGTGGAGACGAGAGCCTCGGCGATACCGGCGGAAACCGCGGAGATACCCCCCATGCCGCTCTCGCCCATCATCTCGAATGCGTTGATGATACCGATCACCGTGCCGAAAAGACCGACGAACGGCCCGCTCGAGGCTGTCGTGGCCAGGATGCTGAATCCCTTCCTGAGTGCCAGGTCCTCGAGCTGAGTGGACTTCTCGATGGCTCGTCGAGCGGCGGCGACGGCGTCAGCGCCTCGAGTGGCGCGGCGAGTCATGAATGCGGTGAGCCCATTCGAGACGAGGGGGCCGAGGTAGCTCATCTTGAACTGTTTCTCCCCTGCGAGGGAAATGGCGTCTTCCACCTTCCCTTCGGCGAGGAGCCCGCCGAGCTGCTCGGCGAGGGCCAAGCTCTGCCGCGTGGCCTTGTTGAGCACCAACAGGCGCTCTATCGTGACGACGAGACAAAGCAGGCCCATGATGAGCATCGTGAGCGCCACCAGCTTCACGGGCAAGCCCATACTCGCCCAAATGTGCATCAGATCAAATGACATGCTGTCGCCTCCCAGGAGTTTGTTGAGAAATCGGTTGTCACTTCTTGATTCGGAAATTGAAAGGCTGCTGGAACTTGAACGAAATGGGACGCGGGGCGAACCGCCACTGCTTCACCGCGGCCTCGACCGCGTCCTTGAAGATCACATCTCCGCTCAACCACTTGATACCCATCACACGCCCATCCGCCGAACAGGTGACCTCCACCAAGACCTTCCCCTCGATGCCCGCACGCTTGGCCAGCGGCGGGTAGACCAGGGGAGCGTCCTTCAGTTTCTGGATCGACTTGACGTCGACTTCCTGGATGTTCATGGAGCCATAGGTGTCACTGCCGAGTTGACCTCCAATCACGCCGCCGAGGACACCGCCGACGACGCCGCCCTCCACACCACCGAGATCTTCGAACAGGTCATCAGGGTTCGGCGTTTCGGTAGGCTCTTCTTCCTTCTGCGGGACCGGGGTGGGGTCGGGATCCTTGATCTCCTTCTGGACCACCTTTTTGGTGATCACGTTTCGCTTGGGGCGTGTCGTCGACCGCGGCGGCCGGCGCGCCGGGGGCGGAGGAGGCGGAGGAGGCGGAGGAGGAAGGCTCTGTTTGAACGTGACTTCATCGAGCTGTTCCTCGACCTGGGCCTCGGCCGTGGGGCCCGCCTGAACGATGTCGTAGGTACCGATGAGCCCGGAGAGGACCAGTCCCGCAATCACACAACTGATGAGCCAACGCAACGGAGACAGGTTCTTGACCTTTCCGCGCCGTCCGATCGAGTCGAACATCTCTTGCCTCCTGTCTGGATTCGTGAGGCCCATGCCACCGAACAAAGCCGGCGCTGCCCGGCGTCGTGGCGCGGCCGGAACCACCAACACTCCTCTCAAGGCGACTGGCCGGTATCACATCGGGAAACTCTTGAACGGCGCCCGGCCTGGTGCGGGATATTCGTACGCAAGACAAGCCGCAGACGAAACGGTGAGGCCATGCTTCACCCGAGAGAGGCTGTCGTTCCTGTTCGCCCCCCGGCTTCGACGCACCACCACCGTGGCACGCCCAAGCTGCTGCGACCCAAGACCGGTTCATCCATTATCATGCACCCGTTTTACACGCGCCCAGACGGGCTGTCAAGTTTTTATGCACGCCGGGCAACCGCCGGATCGGTGCGGAACTTGCGGGAAATGTCACCGAGAACAGGTAGATAGCGCGAACTGCACCCGGCGCGCCGCGAGCGCGCCGCCCGCGCGCTGTCACCGTGCACTTCCATGCGTGCACGCGCTGTCGCGGCTTGCAGAGCCGTTCAGCGCGACTTGCGCCGCCGCCTCGATACGAGGAGCGCCACGGACAGGAACGGCAGCACGTCTCCCCGAGATGTGCTGCCTGGCGAACTCGAGCAGACGCAACCGCCGGGATCCTGGATGCCCTCGACGATGTGCTCGTCAATGCGACCGTCGCAGTTGTTGTCGATCAGATCCGGGACCTCGAGAGCACCGGGGTTCACATCGGGATTCGTATCGTCGCAATCGGGCTCTTCCGCAGATGGCGCTATCGAATAGCCATCGCCGTCCATATCGTCGGGGTCGATCAGGTTGTCGCAATCGTTGTCGATACCGTCGTCGAGGATTTCTTCGGCACCGGGATTTACCAGAGGGTCCTCGTCGTTGCAATCACCGCCACCCGCGGCCCAGCCAACGTACCCGTCTCCATCCACATCCACCAGGTCCTCCCCGTCGCAGTCCTGGTCCACACCATCATAAGGGATCTCCGTGGCCCCCGGGTAGGCGTCCGGGTCCAGATCGTCGCAGTCCGGGCTGATGTCGTCGTAGGTGTAGTAGCCATCGGCATCCTGGTCGGCGAAGAGTCCGTCGCAGTTTTCGTCGACGTCGTTGTAGGGCACCTCCGGCGCGACCGGATTCACCGACGGGTCCGTGTCATCGCAGTCTTCTCCACCGGCCTCGAGAGCGTCATAGCCGTCGCCGTCCACATCGGCGAGGTCCTCCCCGTTGCAGTCCTGGTCCACACCGTCGTAGGGGATCTCGTCGGCCCCGGGGTAGACGTCGATATCGGTGTCGTCGCAGTCCTCTCCACCGGCGACCTCGGCAGCAAACCCGTCGAAATCCACATCGACGAGGTCGTTGCCGTCGCAATCTTGATCGACCCCGTCGTAGGGCTCTTCTTCCGCGAAAGGATGCCTGCTCGAATCGTAGTCGTCACAATCGAGGTCGTCCGGGGTCCGATACCCATCCCCGTCGAGGTCCTGTGCCGGGACCCCATCGCAATTCTGGTCCTTGTCGTCCGTGGCGACGTCATAGGCCCCGGGGTAGGTGTCGGGATCGTCGTCGTCGCAGTCGAGTTGCTCACCCTCCTCGAGACCACAGCGCTTGAAACCGTCGCCGTCGACGTCGAACAGGTCCACGCCATTGCAGTCCTGGTCGATACCATCGCATGCGATCTCGGGAGCGCCGGGGCTGATATCCGGATCGAGATCGTTGCAATCCGGTCCGCCTACCAGGTTGGCTGCGTAGCCATCCCCGTCGATATCGGCGAAGTCCGCTCCGTCGCAATCCTGGTCGATACCGTCATAAGGCTGGTCCTCGGCGTCAGGGTTGATATTGGCGTCGACGTCGTCGCAGTCGTCTCCGCCACAGGCGACGTCGACGCTGCCATCGCCGTCGATGTCACGATCATCGACGATACCGTTGCAGTCGTCGTCCACTCCGTCGGCGCCGGGAAAGTCTCCACAGAGTTCCACCACCCCCGGGTGCACGTCAGGGTCGGCATCGTCGCAATCGCCGCCGGCGGTCACGTATCCCTCGGGCGCCGAGCAACCCATCACTTCGTCGTCCGGGGTTCCGTACCCATCCCCGTCGTCGTCCCGGTAGTAGGCGGTCTGTACGTTCTCGTCGATTCTCAGGTTGCAATTGTCGTCGATGCCGTTGCACACCTCGGGCATGTCTGGATTGATATTCGGGTCTTCGTCGTTGCAGTCGTCTTCACCCAGGAAGTCGACGATGTGTCCGTCTCCATCCACGTCAACCAGGTCTTCCCCATCGCAGTCCTGGTCGATCCCGTCGTAGGGGATCTCCTCGGCATCCGGATAGGCGTGGTCGTCGGTGTCGTCACAATCGCCGATAATGGGGCTGTAGCTGTCCCAGTCGTCATCGACCAGCATGTCGCCGAGAAACAGATACACCTTGCCGGCTGCGCTCATGCCGGTACCGCCCGAAGCGAGGGGTGCGGAGAAGACTAAGTCATCTGCGTAGCCCGAATTGACGCTGAAGATGTCGCCGGCGACAGAATACCCGAACTGGGCATAGGTCTCGTTGCCGTAGAATGTGATCCCCACGTCCGCCAGGGCGTCGGAAGAAGATGTCCATGTATCCTCCTGGAGAAACAAGAGGTATGTTTTCCCGATCTGCCGATCGTCCTCCACGGCGCGATAAGCACCCACGGCAAGGTCCACCCCCCCGTCGTTCCTGAGATTGCCGAGGGCACTCAGGAAGGAACCCGCCCGATCTCCAACGGCTTCACCCGTCCACGCGACATCGGCATCGCTCAACGAATTGTCATGCTGCCATTGATCGGTCTCCTTTCCCCTGATCAAGTACACTCTGCCCACCACGGGTTCGGACGCGGAAGGACTGTAGCGCGGCGCCCCCACCGCGATTTCGCCGCAGCCATCCCATTCGATGTCCTGGAGCATGGCGACGGCCGTACCGGCCTCGTCACCCGCAGCCTCCCCGGTGTAGATGGCGTCGGCGGCCACCGATATCGGCACGTTCTGTTCCCACCCTTCCAGGTGGCCGAAAATGATGCTCACCCGGCCCATGCTCGAGTTGGCGCCCACATCGCCAGGAGACCCGATGACGATGTCATTCCAATAGTCGCAATTGACGTTTCCGACCCCGGATACCGACCGGCCGAGAAGCTCGTTGGCCGTCTCCCCGACAAATGAGGCTCCTGCTATCGTTTCGATGTCCGTTTCACGCGGCCACTCCTCCTGGGAACGTCCGAAAACCACCGAGGCCCGCCCGGCCCATGCGTCTCCACCCGGGACATCGTAGCGCCAGCAACCTATCACGAAGTCGCGGATCCTGTCGCCGTTCACGTCCCAAACCGGCGCCAACGAGTAGCCGAGGCGTTCCCCGTCCGCACTACCCACGATGCTCACGTCGGCGATCGTGTCGATGGAACCGCTTTCCCAGCCCTCCCTGCGCCCGAACACGAGGTAGACCCGTCCCCGGTAGGTGCCCCCGTCGGCACCGATAGCGCTGATGGCCAGGTCCTGGATACTGTCGCCATCCACCTCGTAGACGGACTTGATGACCGTACCCAGTTGGTCTCCCGGCTGGGCCCCGACAAGAACGACGTCCGCGGCACTGGCCATGTTCTCCAGGTCCCACGGCATGTCGATGTTGCCACCAAAGAAAATGTACACCCTGCCGCAAGCAGGACTACCGTCCTCGCAATCTGCGAAGGGTGCGCCAACGATGAGATCCGCGTGGTCGTCGTAGTTCACGTCAACCAAGGCCAGACCCAGCCCGAACTCGTCGCCCGGGCTCTCCCCGACGAACGTTGCGTTCATCTCGTCCAACGATATGGTAGGGGGATACACGATTATCGTCCCGAATGCTGTCCCGGCGACGAGCGTCGTCAGGGCAAGGACCCCCATCTGTGCGCGCATCATCTGCCAACCTCTCCACTACGACCATTTCCCGCCACCCTCGAGGCGGAACGCTTTCGCCCCGTTGCTGCGGGCACCGCTACCACTCACGTTACACTGTGACGCGACAAACCGCAACTGGGGCGAGGTGGGGGCTTCCGCCTGACCGTCCGGAATGGTCTCCGGCCCCCAACTCGGCCCCGAGGAGGAGCCTCCCGGGGTTGCGCGGGCCGTGCTGGCACCCCGTTCATCCCTTGCGGGCGGTTTTCCGGCGCTGCGGTGTGGTCTGAATCCGGATGCGAGCGTAAGCGCTCAATAAACCCCACCCTTGCCTTTTCCTGTGTCTTGGTAGTGGGGGAGTGTGTCGGGTGCCTGGGCCCTGGCAGGGGGCCGGGCCGCACTGGCCCGGTCACGCATGAGACACGTGCTTCTTGGAATACATCAGGGGG
>JAJRTE010000103.1 GCA_024278455.1 Myxococcota bacterium | reverse complement strand
GAGATCTGGCGATGGGTGAACCAGCGGGGCAGGGGGGTGCAGGCGGCTGTCGCAGCCCTGGGGACGTTGCTGTTCTTGCCGACCGGCCTGTTCCTCGCGGCCCAGGCAACCGCCCCCGTGCGGGAGGAAGCGCTGCTTCAGGCCATGGCATGGATACGGACCCACACCCCTCTCACGTCCGGGTATCGCCTGGAGGCCGGTCGTGAACCACCGTTCACGAAGGGCGGGGATAGCGCCGCCGCACCGGAATATGCCGTGCTCGCGCCGTGGGACGAAGGCCACCATGTCGTGGCCCTGGCCCACCGTCCCAACGTGGCAAATCCCTTTGGGATCGAGTGGTTTCGGCCGGGAATCGATCGAGCCGCCCGCTTCTGGCTGTCGCGCGGCGACGCTGCCGCAGCGATGCTCGACGCCGCCGGTGCCCGTTTCGTCCTGGTTTCGTTTCGGTTGGGCCTGCTGGAGGACGAAGCGCGGTTCCTTGGCCTCGAGCCGGGGCGATACGCGGTCCGGGAGCGCGGGCAGTGGCGGCCGGGAGCGGAATTCGCCAGCACGGCCGCTGCCCGTCTCTATCTCGAAGATGGCCTTGCCCGGGGCGTCGAGCCGCCGGTGCCCGGTTTGAGGCTCGTGTGGGAGGGAGGAGAGACGCCGGCGGACGGACCGGCAGCACGTATCGTGGGCACGGGGTACCCCGTCTACAAGCTGTTCGAACGGGTCCGGGGGTGCACCCTGGTGGTGTTCGCCGAGCCCGGGTGTGAAGTGGAATTCACGCAGGTGGTGGAGACACCGGCCGGGAGACGCCTGGTCTACCGTGATCGCGTATTCGTCAGCGGCGACGGTCACGGAACGCTCACCGTCCCCTACGCCAACGTCGGGGTTCCCCGGGGGTGGGCGGCCGGCACCGGACCTGCCATCGTCGCATCTGAGGGCCGGACCCAGCGCATCGAAATATCCGACCAGGAGGTCGAGAAGGGGGGGCGGCGGACGGTTTGGTTGGTCGATCGCTAGGCACGGACCGCACCAGGACGCGGCGCAGGGAAGTTGCAAAGGACATCGAGATGGCGAAGATCGATATCACCAGGACCGAGTTGGTCTGGCCCGGCAAGTATGGCGACAACGGTCTGCCCGTGGAAGTCCCCCGGATCAGCCTTCCCCTCCGGGTCGTGGAGACCATCGACGACAGCCGTGCCACGCGCGGGGAGGAGGCCGGTCAGCCGGCGACACGCGACGGAAGAGCTGTGGGCGACGAGGGCGGAGCAGCCGGGGAGATGTGGCGGAACAAGCTCATCCTGGGTGACAACCTGCTGGTCATGGGGTCGCTGCTGGAGAGGTTCGCGGAGAAGATCGACCTGATCTACATCGATCCTCCGTTCGCAACGGGGGCGGATTTCTCGTATTCCGCCCCGATTGGAGAGGGAGGCCAAAAGAGGAGCAGAGAGCGGCCCGTCATCGAGGAGAAGGCCTACCGGGATACGTGGGGCAACGATGTCGGCACCTATCTTTCCTTTCTGGCACCGCGGCTTGCGCTCATGCGAGACTTGCTGTCCCCGCGAGGCGCGATGCTCGTGCACGTCGACTACAGGGTCGCCCACTACCTGAAGCTCGTTCTCGATGAACTCTTCGGCAGGAGCAGGATGGTGAACGAGATCATCTGGCACTATCGATCCGGAGGCGGCGGGAGGGGCCATTTCGGGCGGAAACACGACACGATCCTGTTCTACTCGAAGGGGCCGGACACCTATTTCGACGACAGCGCGCCGCAGGCGCGTGTACCTCACGACGCCGTCATCCCGAAGAAGTGGGCACACCAGTTCGATCCGCGCGGCAAGCTTCGGCCCGACGTCTGGGACATCGGCCGGCCGCCGAACCACTCGGCGGAATGGGTGGGATTTCCGACGCAAAAGCCGTTGGCGCTGTTGGAGGTGCCTGTCGCCGTGTTGTCGCCCCCGGGAGGACTCGTCGCGGACTTCTTTTGCGGCTCGGGGACGGCGCTCGTGGCCGCCGAGAAGCTCGGCCGGCGCTGGATAGGATGCGACCTGGGTCGCCGGGCCATCCACGTGGCGCGCAAGCGGTTGCTGGACACCGAGGAGCGCGCGCCTTTCGAAGTACTGGACCTTGGAAAACACGAACGCCTGCTCTGGCAGGAAGGCGCACTTTCACCCAGGCGGTTCGGTGGGCACGGAGAGAATGCCGCGGGGCCCTCCTCTCGCCATTCCGCCGGCGAGGGCACCGTCGATCAGCGCGAGCGTGCCTACCTGGCCTTCATCCTCGAGCAGTATGGCGCTCGGCGCGAGGCGGGCATGACGCACCTGCACGGCAAGAAGGGAGCAGCCATGGTCCACATCGGCGCGGTGGACGCACCGGTAGCGGCCGCCGAGATCGAGCGAGCGGTAGAGGAATGCGCGGCGATGAAGCAGGCGGAACTGCATATCCTGGGCTGGGAGTGGGAGGTGGGCATCCACGACCTCTTGGAGGAAGCCGCGAAGAAGGGCGTCAACCTGCTGTTCCTCCAGATCCCGCGGGAGGTGATGGAGAACCGGACTGGCACCAGGGAGGACGTGCCGTTCCTGGAACGGCCTTGTATCGAAGCGAAGATCGTGCACCCTGTGAAGGGCGCCGTGCAAGTAGCGCTTCGGGACTTCGTCATTCGAACCACCCAGTCGATTCCCCGGAAGGTCCGCTCGAACATCGCAACATGGTCGGACTACATCGACTACTGGGCCGTCGACTGGGACTTCCAGCATGACACGTTCAGACCGGGCTGGGTGGCCTACCGTACCCGGAAAGCGCGCGGACTGCCGCTCGTCTCGGCCGTTCACCCCTACCCGGCGTCCGTGCCGGGTCCGTCCAAGGCGGGCGAAACCCCGGGAAGGCCCCTCATCCTCGTCAAAGTGATCGACATCTTTGGCAACGAGACCGCCCGCATCTACCCCGTGGAGGTCTAACCTTGCCCCGCACCCCCCATCCCCCTCCCCAATCCCCTACTCTCCCTCTTCCTCTCCCTCGTGCTCGTGCTCGTACTCGTGCTCGTGCTCGAATTCTTCCTCTCCCTCTCCCTCGTGCTCGTACTCGAATTCTTCTTCTCCCTCGTGCTCGTACTCTTCCTCGTGCTCGTGCTCGAATTCTTCCTCTCCCTCTCCCTCGTGCTCGTACTCGTGCTCGTGCTCGTGCTCGAATTCTTCTTCTCCCTCGTGCTCGTGCTCGTACTCGTGCTCGTGCTCGAATTCTTCCTCTCCCTCTCCCTCGTGCTCGTACTCG
>JAJRTE010000102.1 GCA_024278455.1 Myxococcota bacterium | reverse complement strand
GTATTGCTCGTGCACGTGCCCCCCCTCGTATTGCTCGTGCCCGTACTCGTGCTCGTGCTCGTACTCGTGCTCGTGCTCGTGCTCGTATTGCTCGTGCTCGCGCCCCTCCTCGCATTACTCGTGCTCGTGCTCGTGCACGTGCCCCCCCTCGTATTGCTCGTGCTCGTGCTCGTGCCTGTATTACTCGTGCTCGTACTCGTGCTCGAGAGGCTTCATCGGACTGGTCAAGCGGCCCCGGCGCCTTGGGGGACATCCAAGGCCGGCAGTCATGTCACCGGCCCGAGTGGTTACTGCGAGCGAGCGAGTGCTGGGGAATCTGTCACCTGGCGGACACCGAAGTCGTGACGGCGCAACCTGAACTCGAGCCGGTGTCGGTTCTCCTCCCGGCGCCCTCCCGGGCCACGGGCGAACCGGATGACGCGGTATTCTCCGACGAAATCGATGTGGACCGGAACGCCGGTTTAGTGGTCGAGCCAGATAGCACCTTCGACCCGGTCGTGTTCCACGGCCTGCCGCACTCGGCTGGCGGATGGAGGGTTCGGATCTATCTGCTTGTGGAACGCGATACGATACCTGTCGACGGCGCGGCCTTCCAGCGTGCCGGGAGCTGCCTTTTCGTACACCAGGACTGGTCTGAAGACTTCCGTGGCGCCGGGCCATTGATTCCATGTCTGGCGCAGGTAGTAGTCCACTTCTGACGTATCTTCCCTGATGCGTAGCCGTCCGCCGAAGTCCCGCTGGTAGACCCGTCCCTTCCAGATGGTCACGTCCATGACCGCGAAATCGCCTTTTCTTACGCGATACCGGTACTGGTCGCGTCTGTCCCACTGGAGGTCGTACTGCTCCTGGATGACCTGGGAACGCCGGCCGGACTTCGTGGACATGATCAGGGTCGTCTCGCTCCGGTGAGGCCCCAATGCGGCCATCTGGTTCAGCGAGAGGTGGCGCAGTGTGTCGGCAAGCGACTCGGTGGCTTCGCGGTGTCCAGCCGACGGACCACACCCGCCGGCCGAGTCTCCCAGGGCAAGGCAGAGAACCGCCAGGAGGGCGAGCGGCGCACGTCGAGCAGCGATGCATGCCGGTGGTCCTCCGCCGGGACGCAACTGCCCCTCCACCCCGGGAGGGCTACTCCCGGAGCGCTCCTGCCGTTCGTCCCAACAACCTGGCCACGTCAAAAACCAGCTCCCGAATCCCCTCTCCGCTCACAGCAGAAACCGGGCGAACCAGCAGACCGCGTTTCTCGAAAGCGTCCACGACCGGTGTCAACGATTCCGCTCGATCAGGCAGCAGATCGATCTTGGTCAGCACCACCAGTTGTTGCCTGGCCCCCAGCCCGGCATCGTAGCCCTCGAGTTCTGCATTGATTCTATCATAACGAATAATCGGCGAAACGACTCCGATTTCCTCCATGCTGACCAGGTGGAGGATCAACCGGGTACGTTCGACGTGCTTGAGGAAGCGGTGTCCTAGCCCCGCCCCCTCGCTCGCGCCCTCGATCAACCCCGGAATGTCCGCGACGACGAAAGCGCGTGTCTCATCGACGCGCACGACCCCGAGGTTCGGGACCAGCGTCGTGAATGGATAATCGGCAATCTTCGGGCGCGCTGCAGAGATCCTGGAAATCAGGGTCGATTTGCCCGCGTTCGGATAGCCGACCAGCCCGACATCGGCGAGAAGCTTCAGTTCGAGCAGGAGGAGACGTTCCTCGCCGGGCTCACCCGGGTCTGCTCGGTTGGGCGCCCTGTTGGTCGATGATACGAAGTGGAGGTTTCCGCGCCCACCGCGTCCGCCTCGAGCCGCGGCGATACGCTGGCCCGGCCTGGTGAGGTCGGCCAGCAACTCGCCTGTGGTCTCATTCTTCACGAGCGTTCCGACCGGCACCGGAACGACCAGATCGGCGCCGCGAGCCCCGGTCTTCTGCCTTCCCTGGCCGGGTTGGCCGTTTCCGGCGCGATAGCGCCGCCGATAGCGCACGTCCAGGAGCGTGGTGACCTGCTCGCTCGCCTCGAGGTAGACGGAGCCGCCATCGCCGCCATCGCCGCCGTCAGGGCCCCCGAACGGGACGAACTTCTCCCGGCGAAAGGACGCGGACCCATCACCGCCGTTTCCGGCGATGACCTCGAGCCTGGCCTCGTCGATGAATCGCATGGTGTTGCACTTTCTTCAGCAATCGCCCGTCCCGGGGTAGGCGCGCAACGCTTCGCGGGTGAAGCTATCGTTCGAGACCGTTCCCGCCTGCTGCGACCTCCTGCGGGCAGCCTCGAGCCGCCTGCTGTTGGGAAGATCAGATGGGAGGGTGCGGCTCATGCGTAGCCTGGCGCGAGATCGATGGGGCGTCGCACCGGCGCCGTAGGCAGACCTGGCGATGCCGGGACGGGCTCAGGCCTGTTCCTGGCGCTCGAAAGGATAGACGGAAGCCTTCTTTCTGCCACGCCGGTGGTTTTCGAACTTCACCCGCCCGTCGATCAGGGCAAACAGGGTGTAGTCCCTTCCCAAGCCCACGTTCCGACCCGGATGAATGCGCGTGCCGAGTTGTCGCACGATGATGTTGCCCGCGGTGACATACTCGCCGTCGAACTTCTTGACACCTCGCCGCTGTCCATGGCTGTCTCGGCCGTTGCGGCTGCTCCCCTGCCCTTTTTTGTGAGCCATCGCTTACCCCTTAGATCTATCGGCTAGCCGGGTATCCGGTGCCCAGGTTCATTCCTCGAGGTCGCCTTCGGCCGGTTCGGCCTCCACCGTGGTGGGCTCTACGACTTCGACATCCTCCGTGGGCACAGCCTCGTGCGGGATGTCGTGCCACTCTCCTTCGATCCCTGAGATGGCACCGATTCGGACGATCGTGTACTGGGCGCGAAATCCTCTTTTGCGGCGGTAGTTCTTCCTCCGGTGCTTCTTGAAGGCGGTGACCTTCGCGGCCTTGCCGTGCTCCACGATCTCCGTGTCGATGGTGACATCCGCCAAGTAGGGGCGGCCCACCTGGATCTTCTCTCCTCCTCCCACCATCAGCACCTTCTCGAGCAGGTAATGGGAGCCTGGTTCGGCCTGGACGCGGTCGATGCGAACCTCGTCCCCGTAGGCGACCTTGAGCTGCCGCCCTCCGGCCTTGACTATTGCGTACATGCCACCCTCCAGAAAGAACAACTCACGACGACCGCCCCGCCTCCCGGGGCGCGTTTCCACCGCGCGGTTGGTTCAGATTCGTCCGGCTCCGTGGCGACGCCACGGTGGACCCCGCAAAATGGCAGAGTGTAGCCGCACAGGACCACGCTGTCAAGGACGATTTCGCTGGACGCCTCGAAGCACGGTGGGGCGACAGGCGCATTCGAAACACGGGTGTGGCCGCTGCCGGCGATGACCCTCCAGCTCCTCTTGCACTTTCGATGGGTTCACCCCCTCCATAATTTCCGTGAGGCGACCAGGTTGCCCAACGACGCCCGGGCCAGCCCAGCCAGGGAACCTGCGCTTGCTTGCACCCCCGGACCCTGGCTTCAGCATCCAGGAGAAGGTCGCGATGTCTATCTGCCGATTTCGCTTGACCCTGCCGGACTCCTGGGCAAGCTTGTCAAGCACGTCGGCGGGAAAGACAGGCAGCATTCCTGGAGAATCGCGTTCGCGGGCGGGGAGGATATCGATGTCGATTATTGCGATCTTCGGCGGCGTGTACTGCCATGGACAGGATGTTGCGGAGAAGCTCGGGAAAGAACTGGGCTACCAATTGGTCGGCTCGGAAGTGATCGATTGGGCAGCTCAAGAGTTCGACATATCGCGGGACAGGTTGATTCGAGCCATCGAACGCCCTGCCTCGGTATTCAACCGTTTCACCCGCGAAAAGGAAAAGAACATCGCCTACCTGAAGCTGGCCATGGCCGAGCAGCTTCGGCGCGACAGTTTCGTCTACGAGGGGTTCTTGGGACACCTGGTGCCCGATATCGGCCACGTGCTCAAGGTGTGCCTGGTGGCCGATCTCGATCACCGTATCGCGACCGCGATGAAGAGGCCGGGGATTTCCAGAAGTGCTGCCACCGCGGAGATCAAGCGCGACGACGAACGCAGACTCAACTGGACGAGGTATCTTTTCGACACCGGCCCCTGGGAGCGATCGCTGTACGACATCAAGCTGCCCATGCATGAGAAAACCGTTGATGAAGCCGTTGCGTTTATTGCCGCAAACATTGACGAGGATGTGATAAGGACCACGCTGGCGTCCGTCCGGCAGGTCGAGGATTTCGTGCTGGCCGCCAGGGTGAACGTCACGCTCGTCGAAAACGGGCACGATGTTCGGGTCACGGCCAACGACGGCAACGTGACGCTGGTAGTCGAACGCGCCGGGTCGCGCCCGAAGTCTTTCGAGAGCGCATTGAAGGAACTGGTCGGCGGTTTGGAAGGGGTCAAGGGCGTGACCATCGAGCTGGCACCCAACTACAGGGAATCCAACATCAACCCCTTCTACAACATCGACGTCGAGATGCCTGCCAAGGTGCTGCTGGTGGACGACGAAAAGGAGTTCGTTCAGACACTGAGCGAGCGGCTGCAAATGCGGCAGATGGGCTCGGCCGTTGCCTTGAACGGCGAGGAGGCGCTGGCCATCGTCAAGGAGGACGAACCGGAGGTAATGGTACTGGACCTGAGCATGCCCGGTATTGACGGCATCGAGGTGCTGCGCCGGATCAAGAAGAGCAATCCGCTGGTCGAGGTGATCATTCTCACCGGTCACGGCACCGACCGCGATGAAAAGCTGTCCAGGGAGCTGGGGGCTTTCGCCTACCTGCACAAACCGACCGACATCAGTAAGCTGGCCGAAACGATCAAGGCGGCGTACGCAAAACTGAGGATGCAGGATGATCTGCAATAGAGCGGATGGCGAGCGCGTTGACGGACTGCCCTTGGAGCAAACATGGTGTTTCGCAAATTCTTCCCCGTAGGCCGGCGAGACAAGGCGGAAGAACAGGAGGAGAATCTGTCCCGCTACCGCCGCTTGTGGCGGTTTTCGGTGCTGATCACCGCCACCGTTTCGCTGGCCCCGCTGATTATCCTGGCCGTCACCAGCTTCTTTCAGTACCAGAAGGCATTCAAAGCAGAACTGCTCGAACCGATCAACCGGCTTACCGGCGTGGCCAAACACTCGCTCGAGTTCTTTCTGGAAATGCGCGTTGACGCGTTGAAGCTGCTGGTCAGCGAAAAGACGTTCGACGAACTGGTCGATAGCGAGATGCTGGCCCGCACTTTTCGCAACACGAAACGAGCCTTCGGTGGGTTCGTCGATTTGGGTATCATCGACTCTTCCGGCCGGCAGATCTCCTATGTCGGACCGTACAATCTTCAGGGCGCTCAATACCAGGACCAGGACTGGTTTCATGAAGTGACGCTGCGCGAGTTCTACCTGAGCGACGTATTCATGGGAAAGCGCAGGTTTCCCCACTTCATCATGGCCATCAAGCACGAGCGCTCCAATGGCGACTTCTACGTGCTCCGGGCGACCATTGACTCGGAGATGCTCAACGACAAGGTGCGCTCGCTCAATTTTCGGCCGAGCAGCGACGCTTTCGTGATCAACACGTCGGGTATCCTGCAGACGCCCTCGAAGACCTACGGCAAAGTGTTGTCCCGGTGCCCGTTGACCGTTCCGCCCTTTTCCGAATCTGGCGAGGTGATCGAGATCACCGACGACAATGGTCACCAGTATGTGTTGGGCTACGCATACATCGCCAACTCGCCGTTTATCTTCATGGTGCTCAAGGATCCCGCCCGGCTGGCCTCGAACTGGCTTTCCTCGACCCGTCAGATGGCCGTGTTCACGGCCATCAGCATCGTGCTGATTCTGATTCTGACCATGGGCACCTCCTCCTATTTCGTTTCCCGGATCCGCGAGGCCGACCAGAAGCGCGAGGCGATGCTGCACCAGGCCGAGTACACTGCCAAGATGGCCTCGATCGGCCGCCTGGCCGCCGGCGTGGCCCATGAAATCAACAACCCGTTGGCGATCATCAACGAGAAGGCGGGGCTGGCCAAGGATCTCATTGCGATCACCGAGCAATTCCCGAACAAGGAGCGTTTCTTGAAGCTGATCGATTCGATCAGCTACTCTGTCGATCGCTGTCGCTCGATCACCCATCGGTTGCTGGGCTTCGCCAAGCACATGGACATGCGCGAGGAGACCATTGACCTCGAGGTGCTGATCAAGCAGGTGCTGGGTTTTCTGGAGAAAGAAGCCGAGCACCGCAACGTGCAGATCAACATCGACGTGCCGCCGGATTTTCCCTCGATAGTGAGCGACCGCGGCCAGCTTCAGCAGGTGTTCTTGAATATTGTCAACAACGCCTTCGCTGCGGTGCCTGACAACGGGCGGATCGATATCCGCATGGAGCGGCGACCGGAAGACCGGGTAGCCGTGATCATCTCCGACAACGGGACGGGAATTCCCGAACACCTGATGAGCAAGATCTTTGAACCGTTTTTCACCACCAAGAACGGTTACGGCACGGGATTGGGCCTGTCCATCACCTACGGTATCGTCAAGAAGTTGGGCGGGGATATTGCGGTGCAAAGCAAGGAAGGGGAAGGGGCGACCTTTGTCGTACTACTGCCAAGTGGGTAGGCCGGCTTTCGGAGGCGAATCATGAACAGGCTGCGCGTACTCCTGGTGGACGACGAGGAGGATCTGGTAACCACCTTGGTCGAGCGCCTCTCTTTTCGCAATATCGAGGCGATGGCCAAAACCACGGGGGCCGGCGCGATTGAGGCCCTGAAGGCCGAACCGTTCGATGTGGTGGTGCTCGACGCCAAGATGCCGGGCATGGACGGCTTTCAGGTGATGCAGATCATGAAGGAACTCCGGCCCGACATCCGCATTATTCTGCTGACTGGGCACGCGTCGCATGAATGCCGCACCAAGGCGCTGGAGGCAGGGGCGTGCGACTACCTGCTCAAGCCAGTGGATATCGAAGCGCTGATCGAAACAATGACCGCCGCGGTGGAAAGGTAGCGAGGGAAGCCATGAGGGAACACGGGGAGGCATACACTCTGGAATGCGACCTGGCCTTTTTCGGCAAGATTACGGCCTCTTTTTCGCATGAAATCAACAACATCATGTCCATCATCAACGAATACAACGGGCTGTTGAGCGACATGGTGGCCCTGGCCGAGCAGGGGAGCGAGCTGGATTGCGGCAAGGTTGCGCACATTAGTCGGAACATGTCCCGGCAGCTTGCGCGGGGCGCAACAATCGTCAAGCGGCTCAACAAGTTCGCCCATAGCGCCGACGAAAAAGTGCTCAGCTTCGACATGAGCGAGCTGCTCCGCAACGTTTCGGCGTTTTCCCAGCGGTATGCCGGCAAGAAAAACCTGAGAATTGACGAGGATATCCCACAGGAGGCTGTCGTCATCGTCAACAATCCCTTCCGCACACAGCATGCCGTTTTTCTGGCGTTCCAGCTCATTGCGGACGGCGCAGCAGCGAACGAACGTATCACGATAGCCCTGCGCCGCGAGGGGGACCAGGTGGTGGTTATGGTTTCTACCGGCAGATTCGAGGAACGTGCGAACAACCCGTTGCGGATGGACCTTCTTCGTTCCCTGCTCAGCACCGTCGAGGGCCAGGTCGAGGTGATCGAACGCGATGGTGGCGGCCGGGCCTTCGCCCTGCGTGTCGCCAATCTGTCCTGAACGAGGGAATAGCGAGGTGTGACATGGCCAATGCCAAAGTTCTGCTGGTCGATGACGAGGTGGAGTTTACCGACGTGCTGGCCGCCCGGTTGCGCAACCGCGACCTGGACGTGTACACCGCCAAGGACGGCTTCGAAGCGTTGAAACTGGCCGAGCGGACCACCTTCGACGCCGTTGTGTTGGATATGCGCATGCCTGAAATGGATGGCCTGGAAACGTTGCAGAAACTGCTGGAGATCAATGCCGACTTGCAGATTATTCTGCTCACCGGGCACGGCAGTCTGCCTGACGGCGTGCAGGCTATCAAGATGGGTGCCATGGACTTCCTGGAAAAGCCGGCCGACATCGAGCAGTTGATGGAGAGAATCCGCAAGGCCAAGGAAACCATGACCATTATCGCCGACCAGAAACTCGAGGATCGCATCGGCGACATCCTCAAGAAAAGGGGCTGGTAATCGCCCCGAATGCTGCGGAGCAATCCCATGGAAATGAGAACCGTCGCCCAGATCATGATTCATCTCGACGAATACCCCCACGTGCAGCCGGACGATACCCTGCGCGACGCCATGAGGGTGCTCCGTGATTGGCAGATCGACTTCGAGGGCAAGAAATCGCTGCCGCGCAGTCTTCTGGTTTTTGACAAGAATGGCGTATTGTTGGGCACGGTCCGGCGCCGGGACATCATGCGTGGACTGGAGCCGGAACACCTCGCATCGCAGCCCCTTGACTATCGCAAGAAGCTTTTTGACGTGCAGACGGACCCGAATCTGGCGGAAATGGCTTTCGACAAGCTCCTCGAGGGGCTCAAGAAAAAGGCAGAAAAGAAGAGGGTCCATGAAATCATGAGACCGATTCTCGTTACCCTCGACCATGACGACCACGTGATAAAGGCCATTTATGAGCTGGTCAGCAACAACCTTAGCCTCGTGCCGGTGGTGCTGGGCAACCAGGTCGTGGGGGTCGTCCGCACGGTGGACGTGTTCGAGGAGTTGGCGAGGATCGTGGAGTCGCGACAGCACGAGTAGCCGCGTGCGGGCGGAAGGAAGGTGTAGATGGCCGGCAGAGAATCGATGGACAGCGGGATAGCCACGACGCGGTATTCCACCGACGGCGGCCGCAAGACGGTGGGTGGCGAAAAGAACTCATTATGGGAGGTTTTCAACCAGAAGGTTGACAAGCGAAAACTCTTTTTCACGTTGCTCGGCCTGGCCCTGTTCGCGATCGTCTACTTGCTGCCCCCGGCGCGACCGGCAATCGACCCGCAGGGCAAGGCGTTCGCCCTCACTCCCGAAGGGCAGGCGGCGCTGGCACTCTTTTTTCTGGCGGCCACTTGGTGGGTTTTCGAGGTGGTGCCCATCGGCATCACCAGCATCGGTATCGGCGTCACCCAGGCGTTGTTCCTGATTCGTGAACCGCGCGTGGCGTTTACCGATTTCATGGACCCCTCGGTCTGGTTCATCATCGGCTCACTGGTCATCGGCATGGCGTTCACCAAGACGGGGTTGTCCCGTCGCATGGCCTACAGGATGCTCTCGCTGGTGGGCGAGCGCACCAGCATGATCTATTTCGGCTGTTTCCTCATGACCGCAAGTCTGACGCTGATAATGGCCCACACTGCCGTGGCGGCGACCATCTTCCCGCTGTTGATGACGATCTACGCGCTGTACGACGAGGACGGCCGACCGACCCGGTTCGGCAAGGGCTTGTTCATGGGTATGGCTTTTGTCGCCGGAGCAGGCAGCATCATTACGCTGCTGGGTGCGGCCCGAGGCGCGGTGGCCATAGGCTTTTTCAAGAAGATCACCGGCCGGGACATCACCTTTTTTGGACTGACCTACTATATGCTGCCTGTCGGGCTGACGATGGGAATCCTGTTGTGGGCGTTTTTCATGATCATGTTCAAACCGGAACGCAAGACCATTCCGGGCCTGCGCGCGCGGGTCAAGCAGCTCTACCGGCGCCTGGGGCCGATCACCCCCCCCGAAATCGCCACCCTGGTGATCGTGTTCATCTCGATCGCCATCTTGGGGCTGCGTTCGTTCGTGCCCGCGCTGGGCAGCCTGGACAAGTCGGCCGTGCTGCTGACCACCACGCTTGCCTTTTTTCTGTTGCGGATTCTGACTATCGAGGACCTCGAGGCCATTCCCTGGAACATCATCCTGCTGTTCGGCGGGGCGATGAGCATCGGTTTCTGTTTGTGGCAGACCGGCGCGGCCAGTTGGTTGGCGGTCAAGTGGCTGGTGATGTTCGAGGGCGCTCACTGGTTTTTGTTCGTAATGGGCATCGCCCTGTTCGTGCTCGTGATGACCAACTTGATCATGAACGTGGCGGCCATCGCCATTTCGCTGCCGGTGGCGCTGGTTTTGGCGCCGTACATGGGAGTGGCCCCGGAGGTGATTCTCTTCGCTTCGCTGGTTTGCGCTGGTATGCCCTTCTTGCTGCTGGTCGGCGCCGCGCCCAACGCCATCGCCTACGAAAGCAAGCAGTTCACGTCTGGCGAGTTTTTCATGGCCGGCATACCGGCCAGCGTGCTGTTGATGGTTGTTCTGGGGGGGTTCATCTGGTTCATCTGGCCGCTGATGGGCATGAGCATCCTGATCGACTGAGGGGCCACCTGGATCATTCTGCCAGGTCGGTCCCCAGTTAGCGCTGCGTGGTCGCACGGCTTCAGCAAACGCATTGCCGCGCTGCAAGATTTTCTTTCCCGGCAAGGTTCGTGGCGTTATAATCACGCACGTCGTAGAACCGAAGGCAATCGAAAAACCCTCCAGCAAGGTGAAGGCACGATGTATTTCCAGACTAACGTAAGGAAGCACCAGAAATCCTCGATGGGCGTCGTGGTGGGCGTGGTCGCGATCCTCGCCGTCATCGGTGGCGGTCTCTTCTACATGCACGTCAAGAAGCAGCAAGAGGTGCATGCGCTGACTGTGCAGGCGGAGAGTGGCATAGCGTCGGGGACCCAGACCAGGCTCATGTCCGCGCTTCAGCTTCTCAATGACTCCGAGCTGACCGCCGAGGATCCGAAACTGGTAGACTACCAGACCCTGTTGACCTGGATGTTGTGGACCGACTATGGCGTCAAGCTGAACGGCGTTCCGGACGCGTCGCGCCTGGTCGTCACCGAATCCAGTTCGCTGCCGGTGGTCATCGCGCGTGCCTACGCGGACGTCTCCATCGGGAACCTGGTCGCTGGGGAGAAAGCCATCAAGGAAGCCCGGAAGAACTGGCCCCGGGAGCCCTTCCTCGGCATGCTCTACGCGCGCATGGCGCTCGAGAGGGGCCTTGGGGATCCGGCGCAGTTGGACGAGGCCAACGCCCGGTACTTCAAGGCCATGGACCTGTACCAGGCCATGCCTGATGACGCCTTGCGGATAAACAAGGCCCAGATCCTGTACGGCTACGCCCGAACGACCGAGTTGCTGGGCAACATGGCCGGGGCCGTCAACAACTACTCGGCGACGTTGACCTCTGAGCCGGCCTACGTGTGGGCCATGGTGCGCAACGAGATGGCCAAGATCCAGCCTGAGATGACGTTCGAGGAGGCGGATGCAGCCATCAAGAAGATGATCGATGACAACGAGGAGATCCTGTCGCCGTTGCAGCGTTCCGAGATGCACGTGGCCCGGGCCCAGTGGGCGCTGAAGACGTTCAACCTGGATCTCGCCATCGATCGGCTCAATGAGGCCGCGCGGATGGACCCCTACAATATCGAGCCGCTCCTCATGCTTGGGCGCATCTACACGCAGATGGGCAAAGTCAAGCTCGCTGCCGAGCGTCTCGAGGCAGCCGCCAAGATTGCCCCTCGGAATCTGAGAATCACGTGCATGCGCGTGGCCAACCTGCTCGCATCGGACAACCTGGATCAGGCGAAGGCTCTGGCTGCCAAGGTGCCCGAATCCGCGCAATTCTGGCTCCCCGCCCAGATGATCTCTCTCCGGATCCAGATGGCTGGCGGCAAGTTCGACGAGGCGGCCGACGCGTTGAAGCAGGCCCAGGAGAAGAATCCCAAGGCTTTCCCGCTCAAGGTCGTGAATGCCATGTTGCTCGCCGCCAAGGGGAGCGACGAGGCCAAGACAGCGTTCGACGAATTGTTGCCTGAAGCCCGCAAGGCCGGCATGCTGGCCATGGCTCCGGTCCTCCAGGCCCATGCCGCCGTGCTCGAGAAGGGCAAGGAACGCGCCAAGCTCATCGAGCAGGCCTTCGGCGCCGCCGACGCCAACCAGAACGCCCGGGCCATCGTCATCCTGGCCAAGGCATTGATCGAGGACGGCAAGGGCGAGGAGGCGAAACCGATGCTCGAGGTCGCCAAGAAGTACGGTGATTTGCCACAGATCGACGCCTTGCTCATGAAGATCGGGTAGCCCGCCCATGGAGCCTTCTCCGTTTGCCCGCCGCGTGCTCGAGCGCCTTCCCGATGTGGTCGAAGGGTTCGTCTTCGTGCACTGGCCGCACGAGGGGAAGGTGTTCGACGAGGCCCTCGGCGCCATGCCGCTCCCCGCGATGGTCGCTCCGGACCGGGTCATCGCCTGTGCACTGGACATCGAGCACTACGTCGGTCGCATCCCGCACCTGGTCGAGAGTCGTATCATTCCTGACCGCCGTTTCTCCCCGCCGGGCAGCATCCGCGTGTACCAGCGGGCGAGCATTCCACTGCTCAAGGACATCCACCACGAGACGGCTCGAATCGACGCCGGGGAAGTGGGTGGTTTTCGCTGTGCTTTCTGGGACCTGCTCGAGGACGAGACAGAACGGCTGAGCGCTCGAGACGCCGCCCGGAGCCAGTACCACTCCGGGGTGTGGCTCGCCCGGTCGGGGATGGTGGTCTACGGGATGAGCAGTGCCCCGCGTCGCGAGGACCTCGGTCTGCTCAAGTGGAAGGCGCTTGTCGCCGGGGCCACGGCCACGGCTCCCCGGATGATTCGCGGCACCCTCGAGGCCATGTTGCGCTGGGCCGGCGGCGGCTGAGACTTCGTCCTGCCGCCCATCTTCGCCTCCGCGTTCGAGGCGCTTCCTAGCAGGGTGTCCGCCGTCTCCCGTATCGGCGCCGACGACCGCCCCCGGCCCGCCGGTCGTGTGATTTCCGCTCAAGTCAGCAGCAGTTCGAGACGATGCCAACGGTGACGGACCGGGATTGCCGCCCCCAGGTTGCGGTCCTGTCTGCCAGTAGCACGGTTGGGCGATTTCGTGTGTGCCAGGCCTCGTTCCAGCGAAGGTCGGCCGGCGGTGGTGGCGCGGGAATGCACGACTGCCATGGAGGGTTCGGCCGGCGCCCACGGCGAGGATCAAGAGATGCGCAGCCTCAGAAGTGTCGAAGAGCGGGAGAGGGCACAGAGAGCGGTCTGGGTCGTCGCGCCCGCCGGTGCGACCGAAGCGATCCTCCAGACGGCGCGATCCGTGGGGTTCGACCCGAGCGTGTCGGTCTACCAGGTTTCGTCGCTGGGAAGGTACCTGCTCTGCCCCCGGAATATCGAGGTGCAGCGCCGTTTGGTCGGGTGCGAAATCGTATTCGAGCCGACACTCGGCGATCGCATCAACCGCAAGTTCTCCAGGCTGCTTCCCCGATTTCTGCGTGGGCGAGGCACCGAACAGGGGCCTGTCACCGAACAGGTCCTCTCTCTGTTCGATCCGCGCCTGCCCCAGCTTCGCGACAGCCGGCTCCGGGACCATATCCTCGAGATCTACGCCGGGTTCAGGCAGGACGATCAGGTCATCAAGCGCCTGGCCTCGTTACCTCTCGAGCGCGTGGGCAGCATTGTCGGCATCTGTATCGACCAGGCCGGCAACCGGTCCCGCATGCAGATCGAAGGGACGGTCGAGGACCAGGTCGCCTACATGGAGCAGAGCCTGCTCAAGGACGTCATTGTCATACTCGACAGCGCGCACCTCGGCCGTGGCCTGTTCGAGATGGGAGGCTTCGATCTCGCAGCCTACGATCCGGAGAGGCGGTTCTGCCTCATCAGTGGACAGCGAGCGGGTCGCCGACAGGCGTGCGTGCTGCAAGGGGGTTCCGGCGTGGACTACTGGGTCCAGGACCCCAAGCTCGTGGACTACCTCTTCCTTCTCGAGCACGCTCTCAGGAGCAACGCCCAGTTCCGGGAACCGTTCGAAGCGTGTATCGCGGGCGAGGCCATCCCTCTGAAACTGTTGTTCAACCGGGAGCTGGACATCCGGTATTCCGGCGCCCACCCGCCTGAGGCCTACCGGGAAGTCCTCCCGGCCGGGATCGACGACCAGCGGTCCTTGGACATGGTGTTCGACGCGATAAACCGCCTGCAGCTCGGGGTGTCCCTCAACTACATCCCCCTGATCGGAGACCACGGGGAGCAGATGTTCACCAATATCAGCGTCATGCACGACATGCGTGCGCTCGAGCCCATCAAGGAGCGACTCCCCAAGCTTTACGCCGCGATGGCGGCTCGAGCCAGCTCCACGGATGTGGGATCGTACTACGTCCTGGACTCGATCAAGGGAAGTCGGCATGACCTCTGACTACCGGGAAAACGACTATCGTTGGATCGAGGAACTCCTCGAATACCCCCAACGGCTCGAGGCGCGGCTGGCGCACTTCGACGACACATCCCAGGTGGACGTGCCCGGCGACCCCATTGAGCGCGTCGTCTTCCAGGGCCGGGCCAAGGCCGCCATCCGCAAGGTCGCCCAGAGCCGCGGCCACGTGCTCCTCGTCGGACGCCCGGGGACCGGAAAATCCATGCTGGCCAACATGTTCCAGGAGGTGTTGGCCTCGTCGGTCGGCGACTTCCTGCGTCCGACAGACGCCATCGTCGCCTTTCCGGGCAAGGACAGGAACCACATCCGGATTGCCTACGAGGAGCCGGAGAAGATAGAAAGGGTCATCGCGCAGCTCCACCGGGACGTCGAGGTGCACCGTCGCGGCGCGGACACGTTCAGCCTTGCGGACCAGATTGCCGCGGTGCGGCGCGTGCGCCGGGTGCTCGTGGCGTTGGCCGTCGTGAGCGCCCTTGCCGGAATCGTGTTCTTGCCCGCGCTGGGTGGCGTCGCCCTGTTCGGCCTCGGCGCCATGTTCATGTACCTCCAGGAGAGCAACCACCGGGCCCAGGAGCGTATCCAGCAACAGACCGCATCCGCGCCCAAAGCATCCGTCAAGCATCTCCAGGACATGATTCCGGTCGTCCTGTATGACCCGCGCAAGGAGAAGGACCTGATGGCTCGAGTGGCGGAGCCGGACGCCCGGAGCATGAAGGGGGGGTTCCGCCACGACCCCTACCAGTCCGGGAACCTCCAGACGCCGGCCCACTACCGGGCGTTCGTGGGTGCCCACGCGCGTTCTCCGATCATCTACATCGACGAACTCAAGACGTTGCTACGCGCGGGGTACATGTCTGAACTCCTCGAGGTGATGCAGAACAGGTCTTATGTGCTTGAGGGGGGGACGAACGCGGGCAGCGGCGGAGCTGACCGCTCCGAGGACCCGCTTGTTGCCGACAACATCGTGGTTGCTGCCTGCAACCACGACACCCTGGGCCGGCTCCAGGAGGAAGGGGATGGCGCCTTTCTCAGCCGCATCGAGGACAAGGGCGAAATCATCGTGATGGAGGACGCGGTTCCCGAGACGGAGCAAGCCTTGCGCGAAGTGTGCCAGTATGTCAAGCAGGAGGTGGACAAGCTCAGGGATGAGATCGAGAGCGTATGGGGCGACATCATCGAGACCGAGGGGTATGACAGCGTGCGGCGGCGGAGCGAGCGGATCTTCGGGCGCTCGCTTCCCGAAACCTATGTCCTCAAGGTCCGGGAGTTCTCACGCGCCGCGGTGCTCGAGATTGTCAAGGAAATGCGGTGTCGCGCCTCGGACGGCAAGCTCACGAGCATATTGCGCCCAATCAACGGCATCATCAAGCTCGCCGAGATGGAAGCCATGATGGAGGACGCTCGGCTGGTGGCGCCCCGGCACGTCCGTGCCGCGCTCGAGGAACACCTGAGCCTGGAAGGAGCGCTGGCGCAGGAGGCTGCCGCACACAAGCGGGATCTCAAGAAGTACATCGACTCCATGGGCGGGTCCGTGGGCTACGTGGTCGGCCTCGCCGTGGTGTCGGCCCGCTCGAGCGACCAGGCACGAGGCCAGCCCCTGCCGATTCGCGGGCAGATTACGCCGGGAGGCCAGGATACCGTTGTGGCTCCGGGGCGAACAGGGGAGATCGCCAGGGCTGCTGCCCAGAACGTCCGCGCATCGATCAAAGCCGTCCTTCGCAAGATCGGGGCGCCCTACGTGGGCTACGAGATGTACGTGGACTACATCCAGGCCCACGGCGGGGTGGAGGGGGACAGTGCGTCCGTGGCCATGGATATTGCGTTGGTGTCCGACTTCATCAAGCACCCAGTCACCCAGAAGTTCGCGGTGACCGGGTCCCTTACCGGCGACATCATGCTGGCCGTGGGAGGGGTTACCGAGAAGCTTCGCTCGATCATGGACGAAGACCTGGGAATGGAGGGAGCCTGCATTCCCTGGCAGAACAAACGGGACGTGGAACCCCTGCTCATCAATGCCGAGTCGGAGTTCATCCGGCTCGACGCCATTCCCGGAGTGAGAATCTACCGGAAACCGGGGCGAACCGCGCCGTTCGACGTCTATTTCTGCAAGACCAAGTATCACGCCTGCCGCGTGCTGATGGGGCTCGACCGCGAGGAGGTGGAGGCCCGGATGGCGGAGCGATGCCGGCAGGACTACCGTGCGCTCCGGTCGGCCGCCGGGGACGTGGAGACGGGCCGTGCCGAGGCTGCGGGATGACGGTCGCGGGGGGTCTCGAGAGCCTTTGCCGGCCTTCACACGGCTTGCCAGGTCGAATGCGCGGCCGCGCGGCTCGGTTGACCAATCGACGCATTGTCGTATGATGGTCGCGACCAATCTACGATATTCCGTATCCTGGTCGTCACGTCGCGCGCCTCCATCATGCTTTCTTGTCTTGACCATTGTTCGTACCGGCGTAAGATAGTCATGACCATCCTACGATAGGCCGTATTCCGGACGAGACATGGAACGCCTGTACGAGTCCTTGATTCGCCAGCATTTCAGCGAAAACCGCCAGATGCTCTTCCTGATGGGACCACGCCAGGTCGGGAAGACGACAACCTGCCGGGACAGCGCGCAGCGGTTTCCAGAACACGACTACCTGAACTGGGACAACCGAAACGACAGGCAGATCGTGCTGAAAGGACCGGAAGCGCTCGCTGCACGGCTCGAGCTGGACAGGCTCAGGGCGGAGCCTCCTCTCTGCGTCCTCGACGAGCTGCACAAGTCTGCACGCTGGAAAGACTTCTTGAAAGGTTTCTTCGATACCTGGTCTCCTCGCGTGAGAGTCCTCGTCACCGGGAGCGCGCGGCTCGATGTGTTCAAGGCTGGTGGGGACAGCTTGATGGGCCGGTACTTTCCCTACCGGATGCACCCGTTGTCGGTTGCCGAGCTGACCTCGCCGGCGGTCCGAGACACCCTCATCGACCGGTCCCCTCGGCCTATCGACGACACGCACTATGGTGCCCTGTTGCGTTTCGGGGGATTTCCCGAGCCCTTTCTCCGCCAGGAGCAGCGGTTCTGGACCCGTTGGCGCCGGTTGCGCTCCCAGCAACTCTTCAAGGAGGACCTCCGGGACATGACGCGCATCCAGGAACTCGGCCAGGTCGAGACGCTCGCCGAACTGGTGAGGCAGCAGGTCGGCCAACTGATGAACTACACCACCCTGGCAAGAGCGGTCTCGGCCTCCGTGGATAGCGTCCGGCGGTGGCTGGGGACGCTCGAGGCGCTCTACTACTGTTTTTCGGTGCGGCCCTGGTCCAGGAATGTGGCTCGAGCGTTGCGCAAGCAGCCCAAGTACTACCTCTGGGACTGGTCGCACGTCGAATCCCCCGGGGCGCGGGCGGAAAACCTCGTGGCATCCGCGCTGCTCAAGGCGGTGCATCTCTGGACCGATCTCGGGCACGGAGACTTCAGGCTGTTCTTCCTGCGCAACAAGGAGAAGCGGGAAGTGGACTTCCTGGTGGTCCGGGACGACCGGCCCTGGTTCCTCGTGGAGGTCAAGTCATCCGGTTCCAGGCACCTGTCTCCAGCCCTGGCCCGCTTCCAGGCCGCGACGGGCGCTCGCCACGCCTTCCAGGTCGCCCTGGACCTCCCGTTCGTCGAACGCGACTGCTTCGAGCACTCCGCCCCGGTCATCGTGCCGGCCCGGACCTTCCTGGCCCAGCTCGTCTGATGCGACCCCGTCTGATGCGACCCCGTCTGAGGCGACCCGGTCTGAGGCGACCCCGCAACGGCCGGTCCTGGGATGCTTTGGGGGCAGGAGGCGCGGCCAGAGGGTCTGGTCTCGGGCTTCATCGAGCAGCCCGTCGACTCGGCGCCTAGTGGCGCCGGCAGCCTCACCCGCGACATGGAGCGCGTCGGCGGGGCGTCCCCGGGAAGCTGCGCTTCATCGTGGACGAGGATCTGGGCATGGTGGGGGCGTGCCTCTCGTGGCAGGAGAAGTGCCGTGCCCGGGGGAACCACCATGCGCTCCGGTCGGACGGCGGGGGGCTGGAGACGGGCCGCGCAGGAATTTCGAGATGACCGCCAGAACGGGTTTCAGGGGCCTGTTCCGGCATCCAGCCTGTGGAGCAGGTCTTGCATAACTGGTTTCAGTTTCTTGCCCGGTCTGATCATTCGCCAGATCCGCGTCGCCACCCGCTCGCGGGCGGTTTCGTCGAGTGCCTGAAGCCGCGACAACCAGTCCGATTCGATCTCGGCGAGCACTGCACGCTTGGTGGTCGTCAGCGCCCTGAGTCGAGGGGTTCGTTCTTCGACCCAGGCCGAAAACGCGGTTTCCGTGGGATCCCGGTCTGGATCCGGCGGTGTGACGACCTCCTTGCACCTCCCGAACCGCCCGTATCCCGCCGAAGTTTTCCCGCCGATGCCCCATTCCCGGAGTGCCTTCTGGAGCAGGATCCTGGCCAACCGGGTCCAGGCGGGCGGCCCGCTCAGGGGGAACAGGAAGGTCCATCCCGGGTGCACGGTGAGGAACGACACCGGGTTCGGATCATCGTAGTCCGTGGGCCAAGCTGCGCCTCTTCCCACTCCCCGCGCATCGTAGTAGCGCTTCTGGTGCACGGTCAGCACATCGTGGACCAAGAGGGGGATATGCTGTTTCCCCCCCGCCGGGTCCAGCCAGGCGTCGTGGAAGGTGACGAGGCCTTGTCGCTCCCCGATCAGCATGGCGCGGAGGTCATTGTGGGTCAACGCTTCGGCGTCCTCCCAGCTCTTGACCCAGCCACGAACCGGCCCGGGTAGTTCGTCTCGGGTGATCGCCGCCCAGTGCCTGTCGCTCGCGGCCCGGGGTGCGCCGAAGAGCATCCTGTAGGCTGCCCCCGGCCCATGTTCGATGCGCCGACCATTCCAGGAGACGCCTTGCCAAGGGGCGCGGTCTGGTTCGGCATGGTCCGGATCGAGGGGGTGCAGCGCGGTCGTCTCCGGCCCGTGGCGGGCGAACAGGTAGGACGCCACCAGCCCTTTCACGGCGGTCCCCGGAATCACGGGCACGCCCCAGGTGTGATGAAACGTGAGGCCCACCCCGGTCGGCGACGAGTTACCGTGCCCGAGAAGCAGGCGGGAAGCCAGGGTGGCCTCCAGTGCCCGGGACCCGTCCTTTTCGAACGTCGCCTTCCATGCTCGGAACGCCTCGGGATAGCCCTCTGGGAGCGTGGCCCGTTCCAACCAGGTCATCCACGCCTGTTGCACCTCGGCCTCGGCCTTCTTGTCTCCCCCTTCCTTGGGGTTGAGTGGCTGCCAGACATCGTGGGCCAGTCCGGGATGGTCGGGATGGTGGAGGGCCGCCGCGCCGCCGCGCGCGAGCGCCTCAATGGGTCTCCGCATCACCGCCTCCTCTCGTGGCCCGTTCGGTGGCTTCACGAGCCTGTACGGCACGGCGCAGCCACACCGACAGGGCGAGCACCTCTCGAGTCACCAGCATGTACCGGGCGACCGGGAGGGTGCGGATTCTTTCGGGCAGTTCGCGGGCAGGAACGCCGCTCAGGTGTGGCAGGTCCACGTCGGCCAGCACGCATAGGAAGCGTTCCCACGCCTCCCGGCTCTTATCCCGCGCCATGAAGGCCAGCGCAGCGCTCAGCCCTCCTCTCAGGATGTGCGCACCCAGGTCGTTGACCAGGATCTTGAAGTCCTGGAAGACGGTATCGGAGACGCCGGCGCTTTCCCCTCTGCTCGAGTCGGGCTGTCGCACCGCCTTGTAGGCGCAGACCTGGCGGCGCTGGTCTCGAGTCAGTCCTCGTGTCATTTCAACCATGGGTGTCCTCCTCCTGTGTTTCCATGTTCGTGGTCTCGGTCTGGGGGGCGCTCAAGGGGAGGATCCGGCAACGACCGCGGCCTGCGGTCGCCTTTCCCCCGAACTGGAGGATCTCCTCCCGGGGAAGGGCCAGTTCCATGGCCTGCCGGGCGCTCCACTTGTGTCGTGTCTTCGTGCCCGTCTCGGCGTCCTCGATCCAGCGCATGCCGGCAGTGGCCAGCATCGAGCCGATGAGCACGGTCTCGGGAGGGAGGCTCTCCTCGTACCACAGCGCCCCTTCGGCCACTGTGCGGGTGCGGGGATCGATACGAATGCGGGCGTCCACCTGGGTTGCAGTCTCCCACAAGAAGGACATGGTCTCGTCGTCGACCACCAGGAAGCGGCGACTCATCATGTCCGGGGCGCTCGGGAACACGAGGGGAGCCAGGAACGCCCCCCAGGCCTTCACCTTCCTGTCCTTCTCGGCTGCCAGATCCAGATCCTCGAGGTAGACCTTGCCCGCGTGGATAGTCAGGGAATCCTTGCCGTGCAGTGCCTTCAGGGGGCGTTCAGGACGGGGCACCGAAGGCGCCACCATGTCGGCGTCGCGCAGGTCTCGAGACGCGAGTTCGAGCAGGAGGGGTGAGGTCACGTAGGCGAAGGTGCCGACGAAGCTGCGCACCGGCATGAGGAGGAGCCGGGCGTCTCCCACCATGAGTGCGCCGGCGTGGTCGGACGCATTCTCGGTCTCCGGGCCGAAGGTGGCCAGGAAGTCGTCGTTCTTGGGGTACAAGGCCTCGCGCCGGGTCCAACGGAGCACGCCCTTGACGCTGGAGCCGGGCACGAACGGGATGTGCGTGGCCTTCATCCGAGCGATGGGCAGGTCGATCACGTCCACGGCCTGTCCGGTTCCGGCGTGGAGAGGCGACAGAGCATGGATGAGATAGGGTCTTGAGTTCATGAGCCAGTCCTTTCATCGAGAGCCCCCCGGAACCGGGCCCGGGGGACCGCCGTCATGGCTGAGCCGTGCAAGTCGACGGAGGCCAGACACCGGCCACCACGCGCCCGAATCCGTCGTCCGTGTCCTGGCCGAGAGGTGCGAGCCACAAGGACTCCGCCTCCTGGCGTGTGAAGAATCGGCCATCCTGTTTGTGCAGGAAGTAGACGCTTCCAGGAGGCACGAGGCGCCGAGCCCGTTTCGGCCGGTTGCGGGCCCAGTCCCATCCGGACACGGTGACGCTGCCGGGGACGATGGCCGCCCGCAGGATCAGCGTGCCTTCCACGCCGGGCAACGTCCCAAGGAATCGTCCCGCTCGAGGCGCAAACCCGGGCAGGCACCAATCGCCGGCAAAGTGGCCGGGCGTGATCAACAGGATGCGGATGCCCGGGCAATCCGCGCCGAACGCTTCCCCCAGTGCTTCGGGAAACGCCCACAGTCCTGCCGGCGTCTCCTCCAGGTGCGCGATCCGACGCTTGCCTCCCATGACCAGGGGCCTTGAGAGCACCCCGCGACAGTTCTCCGGAAGTGTTGTCCGGACACCCAGTGCCCATTCGTGCGTCCGGGTGAGCGTCTCGAGGACTTCGTAGGCGTACAGGCCCCCGTCTCGAGCGACCAGGGCACCCGGCTGGAACACGACCTTGATGTCGGTCCTGCGCGTCATGCTCAACGCCTCCGGGACCTCGTCCAGGCCCGATGCGCCACACAGCCAACGCCGGAACAGGTCGTCTGACCACCAGGCAGGCGGCAGCAGGGGCTTGCCCGGAACGCTCGAGGTTTCCGCGGGCTGCACATGCCACAGCGATTCGATCGCAGGTCCCTCTTCTCCGTCGAGCACGCCCAGGCTGCCAATCTTGGACGCGCGCGGGCGAGGTTCCAGCCTGGTGACGCCGTCGGGTCGGTGCAGCGCGTCTCGAGGCACCGGCCAGACCCGGTTCACCCGTGTCCAACCGGGCTGCAACCGTTCGCGACGAAGCGGTAGCACTGCCGCGACCAACACCTGGTTCTTGAGTATCTGCCAGCCCTTCCGGTCCAGTCGGGTACCGCGAGCATCCTGCTCGAAGTACCCACAGGCCGTGGTCAATGTCCCCCGAAGCGTGGAGGGAAACGGCCACGCCAGCGCCCCCGCGCGGTTCGTGTCACTCGTGTACCAGCCTCGACCATCCTTGAAAAAGAACCCGTCTCGAGGCACGAGCGCCAGCGACGTGTCGAGAAGACTCATTGTGCACCTCCGGATCGACATGTTTCGCGCCCTTGTTGTGTTCCCTCGGCCTTCCACCCGCCGGATCCCACCAATTCCTGCGCGATCAGGAGGCGCGAAACGAGGCGGTCCACCTGTTCGTGGATGCTCGGATAGGCCGGGATGGGCGTTGCGAGGTCGATGCCCAGTTCCTCGACCCGAACCGGGCCTTCCTGCCGGCCTCCGCGGCTTTCGTTTCGGGCCAGGATGCGCTGTAGCTCGAGCGAAAGTACCGAGGCCCACGCAGGGTGCTGTTTCGTCGGTATGCCGCCCGGGTCAGGCAGGCGTGCGAGCATCTTGCGCAGCTCGTGAATCTTGCCTCGAGACAGCGTACCCAGGCAGATGTTCTTCCAATCCTCCTGGATACGGGAGCCGGGGTCCTGGTCCCAGCGGGCCCGCCATTCCAACCGGCCGCCGGATCGCTTGTCAAGCACGATGGCCAACGCGTCCCGCCGCGCATCCGGCGGGCAGTGATCCCCCTTGGCCAGGGCTTCCGCGTCCCGTCCCAGGTTGATGAGTGTGCCCATGGCCTCCATGACGTGGCCGATACCGATACCCACCGACAGGGTCGGGATCGAGGCCGGGCGTGGTTCATCATGGGCCTGGAGATCATCGATGTCCCGGACGCGATCCATTGCC
Source organism: Myxococcota bacterium (assembly GCA_024278455.1). Lineage (GTDB taxonomy): Bacteria > Myxococcota_A > UBA796 > JAJRTE01 > JAJRTE01 > JAJRTE01. Next base: position 3,864 of record JAJRTE010000102.1, on the reverse strand, counting down.
CGGCCCATGACCTCCTCGAAGGCCTTCCGCAAGGCCACCGCACAGGGTACGGCATGCTCGACCGAGACCCACCCGAACACGTCGTCGCCTCCGCTGAAGACCAGGCTTCCGTGGTGCTCCCGCTCCACGATCCGGCGGGCATCGGCTGCGAACGTGGAGAGTTCCCGGGAGAAAGCCCTGTGCTGTTCCTCTCCGTGCATCGTCCTGAGCGTCTCGCCCATCCGGTCTCCGTCGGCGATGATGCAAGCCACATAGCTCGGAGGCGGCGGCATCCGGTTGAGCACCGGTCGCACGAACTTCTCTGCCCATGGCCTCAGCCGGGCATGCCGGGCCGCTGGGCACACCGCGCTCCCGCGTTGCTTCATCTCCTCGAGGAGGATCTCCCACCGCTCCTCTCGAAAGACACTGGCGTCGCGGTCGAACCAGGAGACCCATTCCAGGTCGGGGCGGTACACGCGGCCGAATCCTCCCTTCTCTTCTTTGCCAAACGCCTCGCAGGCGGCTCGAAGTGCCTCGAGAGCGTCCGGACAGGTCGCGTGGGCCTTCCGGATCCACTCCGCCATGGCCACGTTCGTCAATGGAATGAACTGGTCGGGACCACCGCCGGCCCTTTTCGCGAGCCCCACCGCGTCGAGTTGTTCTCCGTCCGAGATCCGGAGGCGTGCTCGAGCCTGGCGCAGGCGGACGGCACCCCCCGTGGTCTTCCTGGGCAAACGCCGAAGGATGGTTGCCCGGCCCCCATCCAGGCTCGACCGGTATCGACCCTCGGGGTCATGGACCCACGGCTTGAACTCCCGGAGATTCTTTCGCGCCACGAGGGCCCGGTTCAGTTCGTCGAACACGTGGCCGTACTCATCCGGGCGCAATTGGGCCCAGACGGCGTAGAACTCGAGCAACGTGTCCCTCTGCTCGGCGATCAACTGCTCACTCCCGTCGAGAATGAGAGGCTTGCACCGTGGAGCCGCGAGCGTGTCGTTCACGATGTCCCGCCACCGCTCCCGCGCAGCTTCCCGGGCCTTCTGGGCCAAGTGTCGAGGCTCGGCTCCGACCACCGCCACCACCTTGTTCGCCACGTTGAACGCGGGGGCGCGCAACCGTTTGCTCCGGGCTGACGATTCATCGTTGAACATCTCGTACCAGGGGGTGTCGCAGGGTTTGAGGGCGTCGCCGTCGCGGCCGGGGAAGACCAACCGTCCCCCCGCGTCGCGGACGGCTCGCGCAGCGGCCTTGCTCACCTCGCTCAGGTAGTGACTGCCGAACCACGCGTCCCGGGTCCGCCGCGCCTGCGCGATCCACGACTGGACAGGACCCATGTGCAACACCAGGAGGTGGGTGACCGATTCCGTCGCTTGCATTTCCTTCATCAGAAGATCCTCCTGACGCGGTTCTTTTGGGTCACCCAGTCCATGAAAGCCCGCTGAAGCTTGTGCCCGGCCTGGGCGTTCCGAACAGCCTTGGTGACCAGCGGGGCGTACAGCGCAGTGTCCCCTTCCGCGACGAGCTGGTCGAAGGAGGCACGAGACCGGTCCGAACGCCAGTGATCCGCGGAGAGGCCGACCGTTCCGTCCGGATAGGCTCGATGGAGCCAGATGCCGATGGGCACGAACCGGCCGCCATCCAGTGGCATCGCCTTGACGATGAGCGGCGACGCCAGCCGTTCGTGGCCGTGATCCTTGCGGTCGAACCAGTGGAGCTTGAAGTCTCCCGGCCCCTTGACCTTGCCCACGATGGGCAGGCCGAAGCCGGCCCGGGGCCAGACGGGTGTCGCATTGTGCCGTGCTTCTTTCTTCCAACTCCCGCCGAAAATGTGCCGAATCTTGTCCGGCTCGGGCCAGAAGCTCTTGCCCGGGACTTTCGACCCGCGGTCTCGAGCGGCGTTCGAGGGAAAGCGTTTCACCTCGCTCCTTGCGCGGCCCTGCCGGAACTCTTGCAGCCATCCCAACGCCTCGAACCAGACCTGTTGGGCGTCTTTCTTCGGTTGGCCCGAGACCAGCTCCGCGCCGGCGAGCAACGGCAGGTCGTCGCAGCCCCTGGACGAGCTTGATTCGAACGGATTCCACCCGAACACCTTCACGATCTCGTCGCGAGTAGCCTCCTTTGGGAGCCAGCGGTCGCTTTCCCGTTCGGTGTGGGCCTCCAGCAAGGTGAGCGATCCCACCCCGCGGCGCGTGCGTCCCCCGTAGCCTCCGAAGAGGATCCAGGCCCGGACAGCACCGAGCACCTCCCTTCGCACCGCCTCCGCGGCTGGGAATTGCATGGTCAGGGTGAACTCGAGGCCCGGGAGTCGGCGCGGCGCGGCGGGTCTTTTCAATTGGCCGTGGTTTCGTTCTTCCCTCGCAGGCCAAAGGGCATACCCGTCCCTGGCGGACATGGCGGGGCTCTCCCTGTCCACCTCGACCATCTTGGCGTTGTGCACCGCGATGGTGATTTGCACCGGGGAACGCTTGACTTTTTGGGCGGGAGCGGCACCGCGGGTCTCTCCGGAGAGGAGACCACCCCAGACCTGGACCTCGCGTTCATACAGCGCACGAACCTCGTCGTACTCCCCGCCGAACAGGGCACGCCACCACATCCGAAGGGCACCACGAATCGCCGGGACCCGGACGAAGTCCACGGTGTCGATCTCTCGAGTTCGGTGTGCGCCACCGAGGATCGGGGTCACCGTCCGAAGGCGGAACGTCGCGGTCTCGAGTTCCTGTCCATCGAATCGGAGCGGGGTCCTCGAGTCCGGCAGAGAGGGGGGGCGAGGAACGGAGAACATGCGCTACCTCCTTGAGTTTGCTATCGTGTGCTGCCGCTTGTCGCCGTTGTCGCGCACGGCCGGCCGGCGGCGCGTTCCCGTGGGCGACGCTCGATTCCGGCGTGATCGCGAGTCCAGGTATTCTCCGGTCGAAGCACGAATATGTCATGTCGTCGAGAGAAGAGATGGCATCTTCATGAAGCGAAAGCGTCGAGGGCTGGCCCCTTCGCCCCCCTTCCTCCCTACTTGTTGGCCGGGTCCGGGAAAAAACTGACTGGCTGGAGGCAGTTATTCTCGAAAAAGGTTGTTGCCGGCGCGACGGAACGGCGTGCTGGGAGGGAGATGGGCCCAAGCAACGTGCCGACCGGGGAGCAGCACCGAACGGCTGCGCGGGAGGTGAAGCTCGGCCCGTTCGCCTTGACTCTCCCTTGCCGTCCTGTACACTCGGATCCGGGCGGCGTCGCCGCGAAGAGTTTCCCCCGCACCGTGGAGGCATCTCATGCGCCGATTCAACTCCTACGGACCGGTCGACCCGCGGAGGCACTTTTGCGTGCGCCGCACCGATCTGGTCTCTCGATGCGTCGAGCAGCTCGTGGGGGACCCCGGGGCGGGCGGCCACTACTTCACCCTCTACGCCCCCCGGCAGGCCGGCAAGACCTGGCTGGTGCGCGAGGCCATGGGGGAGATCCGGTCCCGGTACGCGGACCGTTTCCAGGTCGCCCTGGTTTCCTTCCAGGGGCTCATGGCGCCGGACGATGGCGGCGACCTGTTCCTTCATGGCGCAGGACGCCGGTTTGGGCACGACGTGGTGCCGGAGCAGTCCTCCTTCGCCACCTGGGCGGAGTGGCTGGACCTTTTCCGTCGGGGCAGCGGACCGTTCGAGCGCCCGCTCATTCTGCTCCTCGACGAGTTCGACAGTCTCACGACGGCCGTGATCGACCGGTTGGTCAGCCTGTTCCGGGAGATGTACCTGAATCGTGAGGCCTACGTGCTGCACGGGCTTGCCCTGGTGGGCGTGCGGGCCGTGCTCGGCGTGGACAGTCCTCGAGGCTCGCCGTTCAACGTGCAGCGGTCCATGCGGGTTCCGAACTTCAGCCTGGAGGAGGTGCGGGACCTGTTCGCGC
>JAJRTE010000101.1 GCA_024278455.1 Myxococcota bacterium | reverse complement strand
GACCAGGACAACGACTGCGACGGCGAGATAGACAACGGCCTGACCTTCACCAACCTGTACGCGGACGGAGACGGGGACGGCTACGGGACCGGGGAGCCCGTCTCGAGCTGCCGGCCCCTCGAGGGGTACGCGGAAACGGGAGGAGACTGCGACGACGCCGACCCGTCGATCCACCCGGGCGCGGAGGAGACCTGCGACGACCAGGACAACGACTGCGACGGCGAGATAGACAACGGCGTCAAGGACACCTGGTATCTCGACGCCGATGGTGATGGGTACGGAGACCCGACCGGAGGCAGCGAAGCTTGCCAGGCGCCCGCGGGATACGTGGACAACGCCGATGATTGCGCCGACGATGACGCCACGCGCCATCCGGGTGCGGATGAGGTGTGTGACGGGCTCGACAATGACTGCGACGGTACCGTTGACGGACCGGATGCGCTGGACGCCGGGACCTGGTATCTCGACAGCGACGGCGACGGGTATGGAGACCCCGGGTCTCCGTTGGACGCTTGCGACATGCCCTCCGGATACGTGGACAACGACGCCGACTGCGACGATGGGGACGATACGGTCAATCCGGAAGCGATCGAAGTATGCGACGGTATCGACAACGATTGTGACGGGGATACCGATACCGTGGATGGGGACATGGACGGTCACGTCGCGGAAGCCTGTGGCGGGGATGACTGCGACGACGAGAACCCGTTGATTGTCGTGTCGTGCTCCGAGCTTCCTTCCCTGGACGGCCTGGTGGGCTTCTGGCGTTTCGAGGACGGCGGCGATGTCGTCGTCGACGCCAGTGGGAACCTGAACGATGGCCTGTTCTACGGGGATGTCGTCCCTGTCGATGGCAAGGTGGGGCAGGGGTACCAGATGAGCGACGGGGCCTGCGTCACCATCCCGGACAGCCCGAGCCTCTCCATGGTCGGCGGGCGAGCGGTATCCTACATGGCCTGGATCTACTACACGGGCCCATGCAATTCGGACCGCGGGATGATTCTCAACAAGGAGAGTACCTACGAGATGGGGATCTACTGCGGAACGGGAGACTACTTCCAGGAAGCCGTCCAGTTGAGTGACGGAGCCTGGTTTTGGACCGGCGGGACCTCGGTGACCAGGGGCACCTGGGTACACGTGGCGGTCGTGTGGGATGGTGCCCAGGTCCAGCAGTACATGGATGGGGCACCCGTGGGACCGCCTCGAGGCCTTTCCGGGGAGTTCGGGGAGCGGGCGACCGGGATGGGTCTGGGGTGCAGGGGGGTGAACGCCGAAGGGACTGCGCCGAGCGGGTCGTTCTTCAACGGTATCCTGGACGAACTCGCCGTCTACGACCGGGCGCTCCAGTCAGCCGAAATAGCCGACTACGTGTCCAGGACCCGCTGACCCCCCTGTCCACAGGCGGGAGTGCTCCGTCTTTTCGAACGCCTCGCGCACTCTGGCCGATCACCAGGTCTGCATGGAGCGGGGGGACAGCCGGCGTGCCCCCGCGTGCCCCGCTCCACCAGCACGAACGCCAGGAGGAACATGGAGCTGGCAGTCTACATCACCGGCCACGGCTACGGCCACCTTACACGAACCCTCGAGGTGGTGCGTCGCATGTACGCGCTTCACGACTCGGGCGAGAGCGGTGTCGACTCTCTCTCCGTCCACGTCCGGGCACCCTACGCCCTCGAGGACATCATCGATGCGATCGGGCGGGAGCCGGACTCCCACGAGCCCGTCCGCCTGGACATCGGTATCGTCCAGCAGGATGCACTCCGCATTCACGTTCCGGCCACAATCGCATGGCTCGAGCACTACTTCGGCGACCGCGGGGACCGGGCGGTCGAGGAAGAGGCCGACTGGCTCGCCCGGAACGACATCGACCTGGCACTCGTGGACATCCCGCCTCGAGCCTTCGACGCCTGCCGTCTTGCCGGAGTGCCCGCGGTGGGACTCGCCAATTTCGGATGGGACTGGATCTGGCGAGAGCTTGGCAGCCAGGACTCGAGGTTCGGGAAGTTCGCCGCGAAGGCGGCACGTGCCCACGCCTCCTGCCACCTGCTGCTCGAGACCGTCATGTCCGTCGGGCTCGACACCTTCCCGAGGAGACTGAAGATTCCCCTCGTCGCCCGGATTTCCGGCCTGGATCGCAACACGGTCCGTAGCCGGCTGGGCCTGCCGCTCGACCGGCGCGTGGTCATGATGTCCTTCGGCGGCGAGGGGCTGGATCGGTTCGAAAGACCGGATGCGGGTTTCTTCGAACGACATGCCGTCGTTCTGTCGTCTCCCATGCGCGACATGGGCCCGCCCTTCGCCCACGTGTCGGCGGAATGCGCGCGCAAACAGGGTGTGCGTTACTGCGACCTGGTCATGGCGATGGACGCGCTCATCACCAAGCCGGGGTACAGCACGGTGGCGGAATGTCTCGCCAACCGCACCCCACTGGTGTGGACGGATCGAGGCGCCTTCCCGGAGGCCGAAGTCGTCGCCGCCTACATCCGTGCACACCTGCCCAACCGCTTCCTGTCCCGCGACGACCTGCTCCGGGGTAGGTGGACCCGGGCATTGGACGCGCTTCTCGAGCAACCTTCCGAGTTTCCGGTAGTTCCCATCGACGGTGCGGACGTGGCCGCACGCCACCTTTTCGCCATGGGGACGAGGAACAGCACGCAACAGACTGACGAGCCCGGAGCACCCGGTCGCCTGGCGGTTGAAATCCGGGCAGGCCGCGACTTCACGACACCAACAGGGTCTTGACCAGGGCGAAGAGCGTGCCAATGACACCGGCGGCGACGAAAGCACCGAACCACCCCTTGAACTTGTCCCTGAGATCGTACATCGCCTGTCGCTCGACGACAAACTCGTTCGGGGGCAAGGCGCGTAGTTGGCGGTAGATCTCCAGGCACCCCGCCACCGCGGGCGCGAGCGCGAACAGGCCGAGCGTCTGGGTACTCAACCCGAGTCCAAGCGCGATGGTCCACGAGAGAATCATCAGCACCTTCAGCATCAGGAAACTGGCCTCGCCGGTCTTGAGCCGCTCCTTCTCACCGGCCCACTGTTGCTGTCGCCTGAGCTTGTCTTGCTCGATCGAACGGCGGTGCTGCTCCATCGCGACCTCGAGCGCGTCGCCGTGCAGGGCCAGGAACCGCTCGAACTCCTCCCACCATGACTCGGCTTCGGCGCCGGCCGGGAGTTCCTTGTGGGAAACCTGCTCGAGGGTCTCGCGAGCCCACCGGTCGGCCTCCTTCCAACCGGAAGCCTGCTTGACCTGGGCCGGGGCACCTGCGAGACGCACCTGCAAGCTCGTCAGCCGCTCTTCCGCACCGCGCCACCTGTCTCCGTCTTCCACGAATCTGCCTCCTCTTGCACGCCGGACGCTTCGTTATCCCGCAGCGGCTGCTCGAACGCGCTCCTGATCCGGTGCCGCTCGATGGCGTAGCAGACCGACCGCCACAGGTCGCACCCGTCGAAGCTCCCCTTGACGAGGAAGTCCTGCGCGCCGAGTCGTATCGCGTGCAGGGCCATCTCTTCGTCTTCCAGCGCGGTGAGAACGATGACCGGTGCCGCGCGTGGCCTATCCAGCACAGTGACAAGCGTGTCCATGCCCCGGCTGTCCGGCAGGTTCAGGTCGAGCAAGACGGCATCATAGATCGCGTCGGCGAGACGCTCGATACCTTCCGCGAGCGTCGTGACCGGCTCGATACGAAAGGGCCGGCTCGCCGACCGGCGCAACATGGCCCGGACCAGCACCGCAAAGGTCTCGCTGTCCTCCACGAGCAGAATATGGACGTCGTTCTTCGTCGATGACATGGACCCATCCTCTCAGCTCCCCGGGCGCGTTCGCCCACGTGGAGCCGGCTACCAGCCGGCTTCAGGCGACGCAACGCTCGCGCGTCACCGGTCCACGACGAACGCCTCGGGCAGATCGTCGCCAGGGGACCGCTCCGATATCATCCAGTCCCGCGCGACAACGCCGCCGCGCCGCCAGGAGGGTAGATCGTCCGCGCCCGGCGCCGGTGCCTCCGGCAGGCGGGTCAGCGTGACGATGTTGGCCTTGAGCATCTCGAGCAGAGCCAGAAACGTGATGACGATCTCCAGCCTGGATTCCAGACTGTCGAACAGACTCAGGAAACTCATGGATCCTGCCGTGCCCAGCCGTTCATGCAGCCAGTGTACGCGATCGACGACCGAAATGCGAATAGTAGTAACCTGGTGTGTCAATTCCCTGGACGCGGCCCGATCGAGCAGATCCTTCAAGGCACGCATCAGGTCGTACAGGCTCGCGTCGACGACCGGTTCCGGGGCCTCGTCCGGGACATCGAACGCCGGGATGCCTCGCTCGAACACATCCCGGTTCAGACACGCCCTGCTGGCCAGGCGGTCGGCCGCCTCGCGGTACCGCTGGTACTCGAGCAACCGTTCCACGAGAGGCGCGCGCGGATCCTCGATTTCGGGCTCGTCCTGCGCGTCATCCTGGGCCGCCACGAGCATGCGACTCTTGATCGCGGTCAGCATGGAGGCCATCAACAGGAACTCTCCGGCCACGGCGAGGTTCAGCTCGCTCATCAGCTCGAGGTAGCCCAGGTACTCGTCCGTGATGCGCGAGATCGGAATGTCCCAGATGTCCAACTCGTCCCGCTTGATGAGATAGAGCAGAAGGTCGAGCGGCCCCTCGAACGTGGGGAGATTCACGCGGTACGGCTGTTCACGCTTCTGCGGTTCCATCGAACGCTCCGGTGAGGAGTCCCCGCACGTGCTCCTCGGCTTCTGCACGCCCCATCCCGGTGTCGAGTGCCATGCGGCGGAGATCACGCAGCGTCCGCGACACGGCGGGGCCCGGGGCCATGCCCAGCGCCACCAGGTCTCGCCCGGCCAGCGGCGAACGCACCAGACGGTGCTTGCACAGGTACTCCGTCAAACGCTGCTCGACCCGCCCGGTACTGGCCGCAGCCCACGCTCCCACCCAACCCTCGGCCCCGAGCGGCTCGAGCCGTGCCACCAAGTCCGAGGGCGCCACCGGCCCCGGCGATCGAAGCAGCGCCATCACTCCATCGCTTTCGTCCCACCAGCGGAAGATCCTGTCGCGCATGGGCCGCGATGAGACGAGCCGGCTGGCCAACAGGCGCCTGGCCTGGCCAGGCAGGCACTCCAGGAGGACCATGAGCCGAGCCTGCCACCGTTCGGGGAAAGGTCTCGAGAATGGATGTGGCTCCGCGGCGGTCCGGCACATCTCCCAGGCGCGGTCGGCGCGTTCCAGGCGGGTGCGCGCCGGTGCGACACGCCGCGGCAGGGCTGCCATCGAGACTGCGGCGCCCGCACCGGTGGCCGGCCGGGGATCAGGTGGGCCATCGTGAATGGGGACGGAGGCCATGCCCAGCCCGACGACCCGCTCCACGATCCAGCCGACGTCGTCCTCGGAAAAAGCGCGCGCCACCGCTGCCTGCAACCTGGCGTCCGACAGACGCCAGGGAACCCGGGAGGCGATGGCCTGTTTCGCCAGGTCCACGGTGCCGGGTTCCATTCTGAGCCCCAGCCTGGCTTCATACTGAAAGGCGCGAAGCAACCTCGTCGGGTCGTCGGTGAACGAGCGGCCGTGCATGACGCGAAGCACACCGGATGCGAGATCTTCCCGCCCTCCGGTCGGGTCCAGGAAGGTGCTCATTCCAGGGCCGTTCAGCCTGACCGCCATGGCGTTCACCGTGAAATCCCTCCTCCACAGGTCCGCCACGATCTCACCCGGTTCGACGACCGGAAGGGCCGCCGGCCCGGGATAGGACTCGACTCGAGCCATCGCCAGGTCCAGGCGACGACCTCCCGGGATCGGTAACGTGGCCGTCCCAAAGGCGTCGTGCCAGGATACGCTCGTACCCAGCACGGCTGCAAGGCGGCCGGCACAGGCTCGAACGAGTCGCCTTTCTCCCTCTACCACCAGGTCCACGTCCGGGATGTCGGCCCGTTCGAGCAACAGGTCGCGCACGACGCCCCCCACGGCATGAACCGGCACCGACAGGGCATCACCGGCCAGCGACGCCCGGCGCAGCACATCGGCCAGCCACGCGGGAACCGGCCCCGACGCCGTGCCCTCGCCAGGATGACGGACCACGCGCCGCACGACACCGGCAAGCCAAGCTCCGGAACGCACAGCACCGCCTGTGCCTTCCGTCCCGCAGGGGCGGAGTCCTCGAGCGCTCCGGTTCGCATCGTCGCTGGCATGCGCCATGGTTCAGCCTCGAGGATGGTACTTCCGGTGAATCTCCTTGAGACGCTCCCGTGTCACGTGGGTATAGATCTGGGTCGTCGAGATGTCGGCGTGGCCCAGCATCATCTGAACCGAGCGAAGATCGGCACCATGCTCGAGCAGATGTGTGGCGAACGAATGGCGAAGCTTGTGCGGGCTGATGTTTTTCGTGATGCCCGACATCGCCGCATACTTCTTGATGGTCTTCCAGAACGCCTGGCGGCTCATGGGTGCGCCCAACCTGGAAAGGAAGACGTAGGGGGTCGGTCCATGTCTCAACAGCGCGGGGCGGGCCTGATCGAGATAGCGCTGCAGCACCTCCCTGGCCTTGCGCCCCATGGGCACCAGGCGCTGCTTCCGGCCCTTCCCCATGGTCGTCACGCACCCCAGCTCGAGGTTCAGGTCACGCATGGTGAGAGAAATGAGTTCCGATATCCTCAGACCCGTGGCGTAAAGCACCTCGAGCATGGCGGCATCTCGCAACCCTCCCGCGGTGTCCTGGTTCGGCTGATTCAACAAGGTTTCGACCTCTTCCGTGGTCAGTACCTCCGGCAGCCGCCGCCACAACTTCGGGCTGTCCACCTGCGCCGCCGGGTTGGCCTCGACGCGACCCTGCCGATCCTGGTACTTGAAGAACATCCGGATCGATACCAGGTGCCGGGCGACCGAACGCGACGAAAGGCCATCTTCCTGCAGCGTGACCACGAAATCCAGCACGTGATCGCGGGACACGTCGGCGACACCGGTGACGCCGGCATCCTCGAGAAACCGGGAGAACCTGGCCAGGTCACGGCCGTAGGCGTCCAGGGTGTTGAGCGCCAACCCCCGTTCCACCTTGAGATGATTGAAGAATTCATCCAACGCGACATCGAACTCCACTGCCATCTACATCCCCCCTGCTCGAGATAGGGTGGCGGTCTCCCGCCAGTATCGCAACACCCCTTCGCAGATCGCCTCCGCGGCGACCTCCTGGTATCGCCGGCTCCCCAGCCGTATTTCCTCGACCGGGTTGCTGATGAACGATACCTCGACCAGGATACTCGGCATTTGCGCGCCGAACAAGACGTAGAACAGGGCGCTCTTCACGCCCAGGTCCCGCACGGTGTGGGGCGGATAGTGGCGCCGGACTCCTTCCACCAACTCGCGGTGGACCGTGCGCGCCAGCCGCCTCGAATAACGGACATTGCCGGATATGGTCAGATCCTGCACGATCATGCCCAGCAGGGAGTGGTCCTTCAACGTGGCGTTCTCCTTGGCCGCGAGCCTGGCCGCACCTTCATCCGACGCCGTGTCCAGGTAGTAGGTCTCGATCCCGCTCGCCCGCCGGTTCGCCAGCGCGTTCGCATGGATGGAGATGAACAGATCGGCGTTTTTCCGGTTGGCTACACGCGTGCGCTCGTCGAGCGGCACGAACACGTCGCGGTCTCGAACCATCACCACCGAGACCCCGGGGAGTGCCTCGAGCTTGTCGCGAGCTTGACGGGCGATGGCCAGCACGACATCCTTTTCCATCGTGCCCCCGGGGCCTATCGCGCCGGTGTCCTTGCCTCCGTGGCCCGCGTCCAGCACAACGACGAAACGCGACGGCGATGTCCGATCTCCACCCCCATCGGTCGAGCCGCCACTCCGCCCATCGAGGTTCAGGACCAATGTCTCCAGGTCGTCCCGGTCATCCGGCGCTTCGATGCGCCCGAACAGGTCGACCAGGATGCGAAACGGAGCCTGGAACGGCGTGACGCGATAGGTCCTCAGCGGTCCGACCTCGAGATCGAGTTCGATCGTGCCGGTGTCGGACTGAGCCACGGACAATGTGTGAAGCAATCCTCCGGATACGGGAACAAGCAGCCTTTCCTCGCCGGCAAGCAGGGTTTTCTCGAAATTGTCGTCCAGCACGACGCCGGAGAGATCGATGACCACGTGGCTCACACTCTGACCGTCGTCCTGCTCCAGCCGGTGCCGGTACGCCACCTTGTCGGCCACCTCGAGCACCACCCGTGTGTAGTCGGGATTGGTCCATACCTTGACCGATGACAGCGCCACGGCGGGGCTGCGGAGGACGGGCGTTCCGGTGGGGTAGGGCGGGACATCGCCCGGGGCGGTCCCCGGTTCGGATCCTGTCCCGGTCCGCGCGTCGCCGGCCGCCGGACGGCCTGACTCCGCCCCCCCGGGCGCCCCTTCCCCATCTGCCGCCTCCGCGCGCGCGACTTCTCGTCGGTGTCGCTCCACCTTGTTCAACAACCGCCGGGCGTCGGCGGTACGATTGCCGCCGGGGTAGGTGACCAGCACGCTGCGGAGCACACGCGATGAAGCGTTGTCGTCCCCGAGCTTGTGCAGGATCTCACCGCGAAAGAACAGCGCGTCGTCGGCGAGGGGGTTGGCGGGATACTTCAGGACCAGGTCGTTGAGCGTGTCGTGGGCCTTCTGGAGGTCCTCGACCAGGCGAAACTGGCCGTACATGCCGAAATAGACCATACCCAGGGTGTACCGCATCCTGGCGTCGAGCCGTGGGCGGGTCGCCGATTCGTCCCCGATGAGGGCGGAAAGCCGTGCGGCGATGTCGATCCAGTTGGCCCGTTCGGCGCGTGCTGCGGGGTTGGCTCGAAGGGCAGCATAGTCGGCGCGAATGGCCTGGTAGCGGGCGTCGAGCGTCGCAGCGCGCGCGGGCTGGGCAGCCAGTCCGATGTGCAGCAGGCATGCAAGAATCAGCAGCAGCTTCCTCATGGGCCTCCGGCCTCGATCCGCTCCCGGCTCGACGGTCGCCATCATTCGTTGCGCGCGAGTTCCTGGAGCGCTGCCAATCGTTCCAGCGCTTCCAGCGGGGTCAGGCGGTTGACGTCGAGCTTGAGGAGGGCCTCCTTGACCGCCGACGGCGGCGCGAACAGGGAGAACTGGCCGGTGCGCCTGGCGGGTTGGTCGTCCCGCCTTGCGATTCTCGGTTCGCCCAGTTCGTTGAGTTCTCCCCGCTCGAGGTTTCCCAGAACCTCCTTCGCGCGCTCGACCACATCCCTGGGCAGCCCGGCCAGGCGCGCCACCTGGATGCCGTAGCTCCGGCTTGCTCCACCCTCCTGGAGCTTGCGGAGAAACACCACGTTATCACCCCATTCTTTCACGGTCACGTTCAGATTGACAACCCGGTCTCGTGTCAACGCCAGGTCGATCAGTTCGTGATAGTGCGTGGCGAAAATCACCTTGCAACCGATCGTGTCATGTAACATCTCCGCGACCGCCCAGGCGATGGACAGACCGTCGAAGGTGGAGGTGCCCCTTCCGATTTCGTCGAGCAGTACGAGGCTGTGCCGGGTCGCGAAGTGGAGGATGTTGGCCGTCTCCGTCATCTCCACCATGAAAGTGGAGTGGCCACGAGCGAGATTGTCGGAGGCGCCGACTCGAGTGAAGATACGGTCGACGACACCGACCCGACACTTCCTTGCAGGCACGAAGCTCCCCATCTGGGCCATGAGCGTGATCAGGGCAACCTGGCGCATGATCGTCGACTTGCCGGCCATGTTCGGTCCGGTGAGAATGATCACTTGCTTCGAGCGCGTGTCCAGGCGAATGTCGTTGGGCACGAACTTCTCCCGGGCCAACATGCGTTCCACCACGGGGTGGCGGCCGTCGACGATGTCGATGATATCGCTCGTGTCCACCTGCGGCCGGACGTAGCGATACCTGGCCGCGACTTCGGCGAGCGTGCACAGAGCGTCGAGTTCGGCGAGACCGGTCGCCAGCGCCTTGACCTGCCGGTGCATGTCCGCAAGCCGCTCCCGCACCGCCGCGAATAGTTCGTGCTCGAGGGCGATGCGGCGCTCCTCGGCTCCCAGGACTTTACCCTCGTACTCCTTGAGGTCCTGGGTGATGAACCGCTCGCAAGTGGTCAAGGTTTGCTTCCGAATGTAGTCGTCGGGCACGGCGCCGAGGTTGGCTCGAGTGACTTCTATGAAGTACCCGAACACCTTGTTGTATCTCACCTTGAGGGACGCAATCCCCGTCCGCTCCCGCTCGGCGGCCTCGAGCCGGGCGATGAACCCCTTCCCCTCCCGGCTGATCGCGATGAGTTCGTCCAACTCGGCGCTGTAACCGGTCCGAATGACCCCGCCCTCCTTCAACGACGCTGGCGGCTCGTCAACGATGGCTCGAGCGATGAGTTCCGCAGCCTCTGGACAGGGGTCCAGGGTGGAGAATGCCTCGAGCGCCAACTCTCCGCTCGCGTCGACGAGGGCCGTGATACCCGGTACCTGTTCGAGAGACCGTCTCAGGGACACCAGGTCCCTGGGCCCCGCGGAGCCGGCGACCACCCTTGCCGTCAGGCGCTCGAGGTCTGCGACGGCTTGCAACCGGTCGCGAAGCTGCTCCCTGAGATTGGTTTCGTGGTGGAGCACGGCCACCTGGTCTTGACGCCGGCGAATGGCGGCGACGTCCACGAGAGGGTAGAGCAGCCACCGCCGGAGCATGCGGCCGCCCATGGCAGTGACCGACTGGTCCACGAGGTGCAGGAGGCTGCCGGACTTCTTGCCCTCCTGGATCGTGCGCAGCAGCTCGAGGTTGGTCCGGGTGGGGTCGTCCAGTATCATGTAGTCGTGCAGTCGGTAGGGAACCAGCCGCTCGAGCTTGAGAGTCCCCTCGTGGCGCGTCTCCTGGAGGTAGGACAGCACACCGGCGGCGGCGGAAATCCCGATGGTGAAACCGCGACAACCGAACCCATCCAGCGAACTGACCCCGAAGTGGGACAGCAGCGCATCCCGTGCCATCTCCATCTCGAAAACGCTGTCCGAGCGGTAGTTGAACAGGCAGCCGGCACTCTCGAGGAGCCTGTCGGCCGCGGGATCCATCTCGAGGGATTGGGGAAGGACGATTTCTCGAGGCGCCACGCGGGCGAGTTCGGCGGCGACATCATCTTCGGTGTCGAGTTCAGCGGTGAAGAAATCGCCGGTGGAGACATCGGCGTAGGCGATACCCCATCGATCCGCTGGGCGCACGAGGGCGAGGAGGAAGTTGTGGCTCTTGGCGTCCAAGGTCCCCTCTTCGACGATGACACCGGGCGTCACGACACGGGTGACCTTACGCGCCACGATACCCCTCGAGGTCTTCGGGTCGCCCACCTGCTCGCAAATGGCGACCTTGAAGCCCTGGTCGACGAGCCGGGCGATGTACTGCTCGGCAGCGTGGTGGGGCACACCCGCCATGGGGATGGGCTCGTCGCCGACCTTGCCTCGAGCGGTCAGCGTGATGTCGAGCGCCTTGGCTGCCTTTTGGGCGTCTTCGAAGAACATCTCGTAGAAGTCGCCCATCCGGAAGAACAAAATGGCGTCCTCGTGTTGGGCCTTGATTTCCGTGTATTGCCGAAGGAATGGGGTACTCTCGTTCAAGCCGACCTCACGTTCCTGGAAAGACTCTTTCGAGCCGTGCCACGAAGAAGGCGTCACAATCGTCACGGTGTGGAAACGTCGTGAGAAAACCCTCGCGGGATATGAGCGGTCCCACCGGGGCATCGAGAACCTGCTCAAGATCGACCTGCACGAAGTCTGACCGATGGGCCAGGAAACGGTGGACGACCCCGGCAGTCTCCTCCTCGGTCACGGTGCACACGCTGTAGGTGAGGGTGCCACCCGGCCGGACCTTGCCGGCCAAGGACAACAAGATGGCGAGCTGCCGGTCGGCGTAACCCGGTATGTCCTCGGCTCGCCGCCGCCACTTGATTTCGGGATGGCGCCTCACGACGCCGAGCCCGGAGCACGGCGCATCGGCCAGGACCCTGTCGAACACGCTGGGCCAGTCGGGAGGCAGGGTGCCGCCCATGTCCATTCGAGGCAGCACGGCACCGGTCTCGCCTCCGGCTGCGGAAGGGCTAGCCCCGCGGCCGGCTTCCCCTGCCCAGACCTTCTGCGCGACCCTCACGCGCCCGGGATAGCACCGCTCGGCCGCTTCCCGGACCATCTCCAGGCGTCCCGGCGATGCGTCCGTGGCGTAGACGCGCCCCCGAGGGCCGACAGTCTCGGCCAGGTGCAGCGTCTTGCCTCCCGGGGCCGCACAGGCGTCCAGCACCTGCTCGCCCGGCAACACGCCCGAGACCTGTCCGACGAGCTGGCTGGCTTCGTCCTGGACGGTGAACCACCCTTCGCGGTATCCCGGCAACGCGGGGACGGCGACATGGCTGCGGATCCGGACGCCACTGACGGCCCATACTGCCGGTTCCGCTTCGATCCCGCACTCTCCAAGTGCTGCCAGGAAGGTTTCGCGGGACACGCGGTCGGCGTGGACGCGCACGGTCAAAGGTGGCACCTGGTTGTTGGCCTGCAAGAGCGCCTCGAGGTCATCGCCGAGCCGGGGCGCCAGGGACTCGACGAGCCATGGGGGATGGGCGTGGCGAACGGCAAGCGCGGCAAGATCGGGCCCATCGAGGTACTGGGGGACCGCTGAACGGTGTCTCGCGTAGCGCCTGAGCGTGGCGTTGATAAGCCCGGTAGCCCAGCGGGCCCGTGCGTGGCGTGCGAGGGCGACACTCTGGCTCACCACGGCATGGTCCGGTGCTCTGAAGTCGTCGTCGAGCTGGTAGACGCCGAGCCGCAGGATGGCGCGCACGTCCGGGGAGAGTTTTCGGAGGGGGCGGTCGAGGAGGTGATCGAGGATGGCGTCGATGCGGCCCAGCCAGCGGAGGACGCCGAACAGGAGTTCATGGGCGAGCCTTTGTTCCCGGTCTGTCAGGCCGGGGCGAGCTGCCTGGAGAAGCTGGCTGGCGCGCCCCTTGCGTTGTTCCCAGGAGACGAGGGCGCGCCACGCTGCGTGTCGCCCTGGCGAAACGACCGTCGTTCGTGGATGTGGTGAAGCAGTCATGGCCAGGTCACTCGTTGCCCGGATACGTGTGAACGGCCGGGACCCGGGTGGGAGGGACAATGGAGCACTTCATGTCGAAAACCTGGCCGGGCCGGCACCAGAGGCCGGGCGGCCAAGAAAAAAGGCCTCCCGCGCCGGAGCGATGGAAGGCCTGCCATGCAGCATGACGCTGTTCCAGTCGGCGAGGGTGTTTCGAGAAAGCCATCCTGGCACCCGGCACCCTCGAGACGGGACTCGATATTGCAGGTCACTTGCCGCCGTCGCCGCCGGCATTGACCCGTTCGCGCAGCTCCTTTCCCACCTTGAAATAGGGAACACGCTTCTCGGCGATATGAACGACGGAGCCTGTCTTGGGATTGCGCCCCTCACGGGCGTTCCGCGTTCTCACGGTGAAGCTCCCGACGCCCCGAATTTCTATCCTTTCGCCGCGAATGAGAGCGTCCCGCATGCTGTCGAAGATCGTGTTGACAACGATTTCGACCTCCTTCCTTGAGATGGTTTCGCACTTCGCAGCAATTCGTTCCACCAGATCGCTCTTCGTCACCTTTGGCTCCTTGTGAGACAGCCTGATGAGGCCGGCTTGGGCACCTGGGCCCGGCCCTGGCGCGACCCTCGAGGACCGGGACGACTCCATGCTGCCAAAACGTGAATCGAAACGCAAGAAAATTCACGCGACCAACGGTCTCATTCGCCGTTGGAACCGTCCTGCTCCCCGCCCGCCTCGGTGTCAGAAGAACCATCGGTCTCGCCAGCACCAGGATCCGTGGCTGCCGCCTCTTGCGGTTCGCCACCCTCGGGCGCCTGCTTGGCGGCACTGTCGCTGTCTGTTGGCTCTTCCTTGCGCTGAGCCGAAACGAAGAGTTCCCGGCTCATGATGTCGCCGAGGGTCGCCTTGGAACTGCCCTGGGTGACGGTCTGGAGATCCTCGGCTTCCGCCCGCCGCTCCACCGCCTTTTCGGACAGGCCGATTTTCCGGTCGTGGGGGTCGATGGAGATGATTTCGGCCGTGATCTTGTCGTCCTCGGCGTAGTGTTCTGCCAACTCACCCCCGCGGCCGTGCTTGAGTTCGCTGGTGTGGACCAGTCCCTCGACGCCCTCTTCGATCTCGACGAAGACGCCGAAGTCGGCCACGTGCACCACCTTGCCAGCGACGACCTGGCCGAGGAAATAGCGGGACGCGATGTTGGACCAAGGATCGGGGGTCAACTGCTTGATTCCTAGGGAGAAGCGCTCATTGGCCTTGTCTATGTTGAGGACCTTGGCATCGACCGTCTGACCCTTCTTGTAGCGTTCCGACGGGTGCTTGATACGCTGTCCCCACGAAATGTCGGAAATGTGGACCAGGCCGTCGATCCCCTCCTCGACGCCCACGAAGATACCGAAATCGGTGATGTTGCGCACGCGACCGGTGATGATCGATCCCACCGGGTACTTGTACTCGATGATGTCCCAGGGGTTGGCCTCGAGCTGCTTCATGCCGAGAGAGACCCGCTTGTGCTCGACATCGATATCGAGGACGACGGCGTCGACCTGCTCGCCCTGCTGGACGATCTTGGATGGGTGCTTGATGCGCTTGTTCCAGCTCATTTCGCTGATGTGCACGAGTCCCTCGATGCCCTCTTCGATCTCCACGAAGGCACCGTAGTCGGTCAGGCTGACGACGCGACCCCGGATCTTCGTGCCGGGAGGATACTTGAGGTCCGCGTCGGTCCACGGGTCGGGCTTGATCTGCTTGTAGCCGAGACTCACGCGCTGAGACTGCGGGTCGAACTTGAGGATCATCACGTCCACTTCGTCGCCCTGGGAGAACAGCTCCGACGGGTGGTTGATGCGGCCATAAGACATGTCCGTGATGTGGAGCAGCCCGTCGATACCACCCAGATCGATGAAGGCGCCGTAGTCGGTGATGTTCTTGACCACACCACGCATGATCTTGCCCACCTCGATCTTCTGGAGCGTGTCCTTGCGCCGCTCCTCCCGTTCCTTCTCGAGGAGGACTCGCCGAGACAGAACGATGTTGCCCCGCTTCTTGTTGAACTTGATGATCTTGAACTGGGCCCGGGTCCCGATGAGCTTGTCGAGGTTCTTGACCGGCCGCAGGTCCACCTGGGAACCGGGCAGGAACGCCTTGACACCGATGTCCACCGAGAGTCCGCCCTTGACCCGGGCTGTGATCGTGCCTTCGATGACTTCGTCCTTCTCGCAGGCCTCGGAGATTTCATCCCACGCCTTCATGAGGTCGGCCTTCTCCTTGGAAAGGACCAACACCCCTTCGTCGTCCTCGATAGCATCGAGATACACTTCGACCCGGTCGCCCACGTTGACGTCGATGACGCCTTCCGGGTCCCGGAACTCGTGCCGGGGAATGCGCCCCTCCGACTTGTAGCCGATGTCGACCACGACGAAGTCGTTCTCGATCCCTATCACCGTGCCGGAGACGACCGACCCCTCCTTGATCTGGTTGCTCTCGAGGGCCTGCTCAAAGTACTTGGCAAACTCCTCCTCCGAGAGATCGTCCAGCGAGGTGTCGGGGGCCAGGAGAGGGTTCTCTGTGTTGCTTTTGGTGTTTTCAAGTTCGTTTGTCATCGAAAGTTTTGTTCCTTGGACATGCGGGAAAAAGGCACTGCTGACCGACGGCCGCGACAAGAAGCCTTCACGCCGTGGACGCCTCGAGGAAAACAGGCCCGGGGTTGATGTAGGTGGTCCGCCAACGAAACCAGCTTTATATTAGAGCACGGACGCTTTGTCAATGCTTTTCTGTGGGTGAGCCCCGTTTTTGACGGGTGGAACCGGCGGCGGCGCCCCGGCCCTTCGTCCTTCCGCCTCGAGCCGACGAACGCGATCTGCCATGACGGCGAGCACACGCCCAGGATCCATCCCGGAACTGTCGATGACAATCGCATCGTCCGCCGGACGGCAGGGGGCGACTTCGCGCTCGCTGTCCTGCCGGTCGCGCTCCGCGAGCGCGGCGGCGACCTGCTCCAGCGACGTGGCCTGCCCCTTGGCTTGCAGTTCCCGGTGCCGGCGCCTGGCCCTCACCGCGGGATCGGCGGTGAGGAAGAATTTGATTTCGGCATCCGGAAAGACCACGGTTCCGATGTCCCGGCCGTCCATCACGATCCCGCCCGGTGCGCCCAACCGCCGCTGCAGATCCAGCAGGCCGGCCCGCACCGCAGGATACCTGGAAACGATGGAAGCCGCCATGCCCACGTCCTCGCGGCGTACCTCTTCCGTGCGGTCCACTCCGGACAGCAGCACCCGGTTGTCATCCCCGCGCCACTGGAACGCGATCTCGAGTCCCGTTACCAGGGCGGCGAGAGAAGGCTCGTCGCCAAGGTCCACCCCTTCGTCCCGGGCCCGGAGGGCCAGCGCCCGGTAGATCGCGCCGGTGTCCACGTACCGAAAGCCGAGTTCCCGGGCAAGGCGCCGCCCCACGGTGCTCTTGCCGGCCCCTGACGGCCCGTCGATGGCGACTATCGGTCGTTGCCTCATGACCACTCCACGGTCGCAACCCGCGCTCGGCCGGCGTCACAGGTCCTGCAAACATCCCGACTCGAGGCCGACCCTATCTTCCCGCGCAGATGGTATCTCCGGACATGTCCACCACCTTCTTGCCCGGCTCTCCTGGAGGGCCCGCGTAGTCGGGTTCCCTGAGAACCTGGTAGCCGATCTTGAGAGCCGCTCCCTTGATGTCCGACTCCCCGGCGACGCTCGCGATCAGGTTCGCCACGGCGCTCGCCATGAGGGCCTTCTGCTGATAGATGTAGTATCCCGTCGCTGGATAGTACTCGTGCCGGCCCCAAATGGTGTCGGTGTCGGACAGGTCGCCGAGGATGTCTTCCAGGTACTCGTCCAGATCCTCGTCGACCCCGGCTCCCTTCAGGGCCGCGGCCAGACGATCCTTGTACTTGTTCAAGAACCGCCTGGCAGTTTCATCGCCGGCCTTCTGCCACGTGATCGTGATGTGATCCGCTTTCCTGGACTGGGTGAACCGCGTGACCACGGGCACCGATGCCACGGTGATCGAGCCGCCCAGAATGTACTTCTTGGCAATGGTGCCGGTGAACAGGTACTGCTTGCCGTCCATCTCCCCGCGGAAGCTCGTCTCCACCAGGTCGGTTCGCTTGTAGTAATCGTAAGTAGGCCCGATGGCGACTTCGAAAATATCGTCAAAGGTGAGGCCCGGCTTCTTGAGCTTGATGGTGACCAGCCCGGAGTCGCTGTCGTAGGTGGCGATGGGCCGGAGTCCCCCGGTGCTGTCGAGGAACTCCTGTTCGGTGCTGTTCAGCCAGTCCGGCCGCGCCGGCGTGGGCTGAGCGACCTGGTCGACCGCGGTGCTTTGTGTCGGTTGCGCCGCCGTATCAGCCTGTGCTCGGGCCTCGTGCTCCCCGGTATCGGTCGCCTGAGCGCCGGTATCGGTCGCCGTCTCGTTCGGCGCAGCCATCGCGGTGCTTGCCACGGAAACGAAGATGACCATGCCCAGGCCGCGCCCGAGCCGAACGGAATTGCCATCGGCCATGGATGTGCCTCCCTTTTTCATGCCCTTCCTCCTGACATCCGCGCCGCCGCCTCGAGGACACTGAACCTGTGTCGAGGCGCCGTCTCGCATGGTGGCAACATGCCAGCTTTCTCCGTCGCAGTCAACCTGTGGGTCTCCGATTTCGTCATCGTTCCTGGTAGGCCCGGGGAGGAAGACAGATGTACGTGAAGCTCTCCGCTGCGTCGCCTGGTCCGCCCCCCCCCCGGACGGGTGGGGTCAGTCCTCCCCGAATGAGGACCCCTGTGCCCGGCCTGCGGGATGAATCCCGGTGGACACGGCAGGGGCGGGTCAGAGACCCGCCCCTACATTGTCGTCGTAACGGTGGGCGGTGTGGGCCGGGCGACGGCCCCCCCCGGGCCGGGGGGGGCCGGGGGGGCAGTCCTCCCTGAATGAGGACCCCTGTACCCGGCCTGCGGGATGAATCCCGGTGGACACGGCAGGGGCGGGTCTGAGACCCGCCCCTCCATGCGGAACGAGGGGCCGCCTGGTGCTCACGCACGGTCGTTGCCAGGCGCGAACAGTTGTGCCAGGGCGCCGCGGGAGACCTCACACGATCCCGTCCCCGGGGTCGTACCGCACGGTGATACCCGCCTCCCACCGACCCCTGTTGCACGTGCGACATACGGGCACCAGCATCAGTCCATCCACCTCCGGCTCGATCAGCGTTTGCAGGTCCGACCACACCCGGACCACCGATGTCTCGCTGAACTGTCCCTCGAATACGCTGTACTGCACCCGCTCCGCGCACCGCTCGAGCCGCTTGACTACCAACCGCCTCCTTTTGTCGTCGGCAATGTCGTAGCAGATGATGTAACGCATGGCGCTTCCTCCGACAGGCAGGACACGATGGCGACTGCTACAGGTACGAGTCGCCGGGCACGACCGGGTGCACGAGTGGCCCGGCGTCCCCGTCCAGGATCGCGTCACGCAGCCCGGCGACCCGCTGGACGATCTTCGCGCGCCACGATCCGGCACATTCCGGCTCTCCCATCTGCTCTCCATACCAGGTGAGAAAGCGCTTCCGGCCGGCGGCGGCCAGGTAGACGCCGCCGTCACGGTTTTCGAAGTCGTCCGGGCCGAACATGCGCCTGTTGAGCAGCGTAAGTACCCAGCGATCGATCGCTGGTTGACGGAGCGCTTCGAGCACGTCCAGCGCCAGGCTCGCCCGGCCGTATCGAAAGCTGTGGAGAAACCCGAGACGGACCTGGAACCCCTCGGCCTCGAGCAGGCCACCGATTTCGTTGCCTAGCAGGGTGTAGCCGAAAGAGAGCAGGGCGTTGGGCGGGTCGAGGGGCGGGCGGCGGCTCCGGCCCTTGAACGGGATGTCCGGTGTGAGAATGCGCCCGAACCCGTCGAAGTAGATACGGGAGGCCGTGCCTTCGAGACCCATCAACCGCGGTATGTCCGCTGCGGTGTCAACTGCGGCGGCCACTTCCGTGAGTGACTCGGTGAGCGATTTCAAGGCCTGGTCGTTCCTGCTGTAGGCTGCGGCGCGGAGCAAGGCGCGCTGGTTCTCCACCTTGTTGCGCACGATGCGACGCGCCACGTCGAGCCGGAAATCCTGGTCCTGCCACCGGGCGTACTGGGCCATCTGGAGGAACACCTGAGGGCCGCTGCCGTTGCCCAGTGAGCCGCGGTACCGCCCGCCCCTGGTCATCAGGTGCACCTCGATCCCTCCGTCGAGGAGCTTCTCGATGGCGTGAGGGGTGAACTGCGGCGTGCCCCAGCATACGATCGATCGTACCGAATCGATCGGCCAGGTGTTCTGAACGTCGCCCTCGACACTGACGATCACCTTGCCTCCCCTCACCGCGATTTTCGACAGTGGCTGCGTCACGTAGATGCGTGTCATGATTCCTCCCTTCCGAACCAGGCTGCGCCATTCCGGGTTCGCTCCGGGACCCTCGAGCCGGGAGCCCCCGCTGGGACGGCTGCATGACCACGATCGCGCGCCGGCCGGAGTCGTCGAGACGTGTCCGGTTCGGGCCTCGGCGGCGGAACGGGCGGAAACGACCTTGCCGGACGATCGGGGGACGGCGACAGTCAAGGCCCGCTGTTCTTTCCGTGCAGCACCGGTGTGGGGTAGGCGCCCTTCCGAACCGGGAATCGGCAGTCCCGGCAGGCTTCCGCCACCAGTTCGGGCAACCACTCCTTCAATCTCCGGCAGCTCACCGGCGACGGCTTCAGCCGGTCGCAGTAGCCCTGGGTCCGCTGCTTGTCGTAGTTGGCGCAGCGGGCCATGACCCGGTGCACGAAGGCGATGCCCTGGTCTCCGAAATGGCCCATCACATACAGGATGGCCATGCGCTCCATGTGTCCGAGATGGTGTATCTCCCCGGCTTTGTCCACCAACCGGCGCATGACAGGACACCCCTCGAGCACCGCGGCGATTCTCAGGTCGGGATTCTCGACAGGGATCACTTCCTCCCCGGGCGGAACGCCACCTTCGACAAGCGCTCGCAGGCCATCGCCGCGTGCCGGGCGAATCCGCGCCAGGAAGCTTCCCACGTCCGATACCACATCCCCATTCTCCTCGAGGAACACGCTCCGCCCGCCGCTCTGCCGGTGGACGCCGAGGGGCGACGTCACCAGGGGCCCGCCGGTCCCGGGCGGGCAACGGGAACTCGGCGGAAGCGTTTCGCAGTGCACCCCTGCCGCGGGTGGTCCGACTTCGTCCGCGACGGCTCTCAACAATGCCAGGGCGTCCCGGGGCGCGGCCGCGGGCTCGAAAAACACCCACACGTGCCGTCCCTTCTGCCCGCTGGCCTCGAGCACCGGATCCAGCCCTCGCTTTCGCAACGCGCGCACCAACTTGACCGCGTGATCGTGCGTCGCGGCCAGTGCCTGCACCAGGGCGTCCTGGTGGTGCTTGATCATCCCGAACCCCGGCTCGGCGATGTCCACGTCCAGAACGGCAGTGTGGAGTCGCCCCTGGTCGAACAAGTAGATGGCGCGCGTGCATGTTCCCTCGAGGTGTTCGCGCCAGGCTGCTTCGTCCATGGGCCGGCGCTCCGGCGCATATCCGCGCCGGCCCAGGCGGTCCACCCACATCCTCGCGTGGATGCCCGGCGCCCCGCGAAAAAGGGCCATCAGCCGTTCGAGTCCACGAGCGCTCACTCGGAAAAGCGGTGCATCGCGCGACACAGCAGGAGCGGGACAGGCCCTGGGTTCGGTCAACGATTCTCGAGACATCCTCCCTCGAGCACCGTTGGAGGCCTCGATCATCCGGACCGCTTCACGGTATGCCCCCCGGGACAAGAGGTCGTCGCACCGGTCTGCCAGGTCTCGGCGCGCCGGAACATCCTCTCGCGGGTGCACGGCAATCCCCGGCGCCTCCCCGCTCGAGCCCGAAGCCCGCTCCCGCGCGTGCGTCGGCTGTTCGCTCCGTTCGCCACCACGTCGCCGGCGGGGCCGTCCCCCTCTCTTGGGCATCCCAAGCCCGTCCAGCGCGGCCTCCGCCCGCGCGAGAAGCTCGAGCGGAATGGTGGCCGGATGGCACCCGGGAGGCAAGGGCTGCTCCAAGAGGTGCCGCACGCCCTGGTGGTCCTCCTTGCGCACCGCCACCTCGAGCGCTGCCACGAAACTCCATGGATCAGGCGGCACGACGGCATCGAGGGAACGGTAGAAGCTGGCCCATCCGAAAAGGATCTTCCGGCGACGCGCCAGTCGCTGCTCGAGATCCTCTCCGGCATCCTCCCGCCCGGCCCCCTCGAGGCGACTGCGCAACCGTTCCACGGCCTTGAGTTCCGGCCCGACACCGCGGGACGTGATGTGGTGGCCGAGAAACGGGAACCCTTGCGAGGCATCATGCACCGCGCTCTTGACCGGATTGAGAGACAGGCCCAGCCGTCCCAAATCGGCCCTGGCGTCCGATAGCACCTTCTCCGCTTCGGCCCGCGTCGTGCAGGCCACTACGGCGTTGTCGCTGTAGCGCACCCAGCAGGCGCCGAGAGACTCCAGGGCGCTGTCCCAGGGGTGGAGAAACACGTTGGCCAGCAACGGCGACACAGCACTACCTTGCTCGATCCCTCGAGGCGGCGTCACGGCAATGCCATGCTCGACCGCGGGCGGGGCGGCTATCGCCAGCAACAAGGGTACGATGGGGTCTCCAGGAAACAGCTCGTGCAGAAACGTCTCGAGAAGTGACCGATCCACGGACGGAAAGAAGTCCGCGATGTCCATGGATGCCACGAACCGTCTTCCGCCGCGGATGTAGCGCACGATCCGGTCGATCGCACCGCGACAGGAGCGACCAGGACGGTAGGCGAACGATCCATCCAGGAACCGGCGGTCGAGCCGCATGGCCAGGACCTTTTGGCAGGCCCGGGCCACGACGCGGTCCCGAACCACCGGTACACCGATGACGCGCGTCCTGCCGTCGGGCTTGGGAATCGCCACCCTCTGCACGGGAAGAGGCGCGTACCACCCCCCCTTGAGTTCGAGCGACAAGTCCGCCACCCGGTCGGCCAGTTCAGCCTCGAATGCGCCGAGGTCGATGCCGTCCACTCCGGCCTGTCCTCCGGAACGGCGAACATCGGCGAACGCCGCTGCCAGTGCCGATTCGTGAGCCGCCTGGTCCAACAACGTCGTGGCCCCCCGCCGCTGCTTGCTGGAAAATCGCGCCATCGCCTTCCCTCCAAAGGGCCTGGGCCGGTCGCCGTCCCCGTCCCCGTCCCCGTGCTCCTCGACCCCGCGTGCACCCATCACCCATCGCCCCAGCCCGTTCCCCCGGCGACACGAGTCCTCGACGCACCAGGGCACACGGACGCACGGGGACGCACCAGCCGGTCATGGGGGCGTCGTCCCGGAGTTGGCGCTGTTCCTGGTCGGGCGGGGACACAGCGGCACCGCACACGGTCGCCCGCCGGGTGGAGCAGCGGTATCCGCGAGACGATCGGGAGAGGCCAGGGGGAGCCGGCTCAGTGCCGGCTCCCCGCGACCTCGAGCGCCCAGGCGCCCATCACCTGCTCCTTCATCTCGACATCGACGGGTTGTTCCGCCGGCTTGGGCTTGGCCTCGGACAAGAACCCCTGCGGGCCGAACGCTGGTCGGTCCGCCGGCTCCACCACCACCCGGGGCTGCTCCCCGGACTGGATACTGGCTCGCTTCTCAGGCCTTCTCTTCAGCAGATCCTGCCACTTCATGATTGCGTCTCCTCCTCTGTTCGTCGCCAGTACCTTTTCGCCAGCAGCGGAGCCCGGGCGCCCTCTGTCGCGGCGACTTTTCGCTTCGCCCGGGACCCGGCCGGCGCACCCACCATTTCCTTCATTGCGTCCCGCGGTCCGGGTCGCCAGGTCCCGGCCCCGCCCCCGGCCGATCGGCCAGATGGTAGAACCTCATGGCCTCGGCCTTGGCCGCGGGCCATCCCAACACCTCACCGAAATCGACCCGCGCTTCCTCCCACTCCACCTGCACCCCATGGCCCAGCCACGCTGGAGCAGGGACCTCGAGGAACCCGATAGCGCCCAGCAGCAAGGCCAGGAGTGTTGCGAGCGCGAGGACGGGGCTTCGACGGGCCCGCCCGCTCGAGCCGCTCCCGGTCCGATCGCCCCTCGAGGCCACGACGCGTGCGGTCCAGGTCAGGACGCGGACGGTGCCACGCGCCACGCGGTGCAGAACCAAGTAGACGACCACGACAAGCCAGAATAGGCCCCCCAAGACGTACCGGATGACCACCGGGGCCCATGCCGCCAACATCAACAGCAGCGAGACCAGGTTGAAGAACACCGCGCCCACCAGGAAGATCAACCCATCGGGAAATGTGCTGGACCACGCTTTCTTTTCCGGGGAAGGTGCCATCTCGGAGAACGTATTCGCGAGTTCCGAGAATACGATGATCCACACACTGCCTATCTTGCCCAGGACGCGCTCCACACCCCTGGCCAACCACAAGGCGAATGGCACCAGGACGGGCGCCCTTCTGGAGCGGCCGGCTTCCTCCCGATCCGTTCGGGGTTCGGCCTGGTAACCGGTCTCGGCGGCCCGTTCGCGAAGCCTCCTCGATGTGTCGGGGCCCAGCTCCAGCTTCGGGTCGACCTGTATCTGCATCGGCATCTCGTCTAGCCTCCCCGCTTCGGTCGCAGGACCCGACAACCGGTCCGGACCGTCACGAAAGTCACCGTCTCCGGCGGCGCCGCAGGTGCAACGTGCCGTCAGGATGGATGGACAACGCCCTGCCCGGCGGAACGATCGGGGTCTCCCACGGAATCCTCTCGGTCCGGTGGCGCTCGAAGCGATAGATCCACCCGGCCATCACCGACACCATCGTGGCCACCGTGGTCTGGTAGGCCACGAACGGGTCCGCGTGGGCGCAGATTCTGCCGTCCACGTAGACGTGCTGGGTTCTCGGGGGGAGTTCTGGACTCACTACCCACAAGTGCGGCTCCTGCTCCGGGTAGCGGGGCGGTAGCCGGACATCCACGATGAACACACTGCCGTAGTTGGACCGCAACGGACCACGGAAGGCCAACCTCTCAGCCGTCCACACCAGTCTGAACTGGGGATAGGCACGGCGGAGCACCGCTTGTTCCACTGCCAGGTGCTTCCTGGTCAGAAGCGGGTAGGCGACCTTGGACTCCCGGGTCATTCGGTCCCATCCTCCTTTTCCAGGTACAGGTCTCTTGCGATCCGCGGCGAAGACGCCTCGGCCAGTCGGGGTTCGACGCCGGCTTCTGCCCACCTGGAACCATCCCAGTCCGCGTCTTCAGCTCCCAACGTCTCGTCCTCCTCGATCTCGACCTCCTCGATCTCGACCTCCTCGATCTCGACCTCCTCGATCCCGTCCTCCCCGATCTCGACCTCCTCGATCCCGTCCTCTTCGGCCTCGACCTCCTCGATCCCGTCCTCTTCGGCCTCGACCTCACCGTCGATAGCCTCCGTGGGAAGGCAGGAAGTGGCCGTGCCCAGGGTCCACAGCGCCGGTATCCGGCACCGCTGCGGCGCGCAGACAGGGCAACCGACGGCGTCGAGCCTCGCGGAAATCACCTCGAACGGACGCGAGAAGATCCAGCCGGTCCGCCCATTCGCCACGAAGAGCAGCCGGGTGTCGGGAGAAGCCAGCTCGAGGTCTTCGAGCCGGCCCTCTGCGCCCAACAGGCCAAGCGCGATACTGGCCACCACGCTGGTGGTGTGGGCGATGTCGATACCCAGCGCATGCATCGGAGGAAAATCGGCACCGGGGCGCAGATCGACGTAGTCGTGAGCACGTTCCGACCGTGGAATCGGCGGTAAGTGCCTGCGGAATCCGGCGACGCAGTTGTAGCAGACGGGGCTGTCCGGGGTTCTTGCGAATACCTCGCCCCCAATACCGCCATCGAACACACCGGCGAAAAGTCCTGCCAGGTCCTCCTCGACCAGCACCCGGTTCATCGCCAGGTTGGCCGTTGGATCGTCGGTGGTGACGATCACCAGGTCCGCCTCTTCGCACCGGCGTCGCACGTCGGAAAGGGCCTCCTCGTCCCGGACATCCACCGGCAGGCAGGCGACGGTGGCTGACGGGTTCCGGGCCTTCAGATGATCACGCACCACGGCGACCTTCAGCCTCCCCACGTCCCGCACGTCCCCGGTATGCCTCGCCACGTTGGGCGGGGAAAAACGATCCGGGTCCACCAGCGTGAACCGTCCCAGGCCGGACGCTGCCAGCAACACGGCCACCGGGGCACCCACAGACCCCACACCCACGAACACCACGTGCTGCTTCGCAAGCGCGTCCTGGGGCGCCAGTCCCTCGTTGCGGATGTGGATCCTGTCCCGCACCGGGAATTGCTCGACAGTACAGGGAACCAGCCCCGGCCCGGTTGCAAAGGTCCCACGGACACGGCCACCGGCACCGACCAGCAGTCGGAGTTCCCGCTCCGCAAGGGCTGGCAAACCGTTCACGAACCCCGCCTCCTCCACGTCCGGCACCACGAAGGCCCGACCCACCGGATAGGTGTCGATCATGCGCTCGAGAGAGAGGACCTGGATCATCCCCTCTTCCATGCGCTGGTACCCGTGGAGGAGGACGCCTTCGGGGGGGTCCACATCATCCTGCCCGCTGCTCCGGGTCGCCGCCCGCTCGAGGAGTTCGGCCACCACCTCCTCACCGACGACCACGGTCATCCGTTCAGGAGCCGCCTCGAGCACCTGCTGTATGCGCGGATGGGTGTCGGGTACCACTGCCGTAGAAACCTCGAGGATACGAAGTCCTCCACCAGGCCGCCTGACAGCGTGATAGACCGAGGGCTGGAGCCGGCCATGGTCGAACGAGAGGATCATGAACGACAGGCGGGAGAGACCCCACCCTCCGGGTGAAAGGATCCGCTGCGCGGCCTCCAGGTCCACGTGGCTCAGCGCGCGAGGTCCGGCTGGGTGCAGATGGTAGTCCAGAACCAGGCGCAGCCCGGGATGACGCCGCACAAGGTCGTTGTACGCTGTCTGCTGGTACGCGATGTCTGGACGGAAGTGCGCCGGACCGCTCTCGGCCAGCGGACCCGGCCCGATATGCTTGCACGCCACCGCCACGCCGTCCAGGAACAGGCGCCCCATGGCCTTTCCCCCGTGCTCGAGCCCATCGTCGGCACAGGTACGCACCACATCGGCCCACAGGGACGCGCCGATCAACAGCGTGCGTACGTCCGGTTCGGTGCGACCCTTCCCGTTCTTCGGGGGCTCTGGTGTCGCTTTTCCAGGCTTCATCGCACTCTCCAGAACGAAAGGTTCGGGGCGCCCGCCCACTGCGCGGCTCGAAGGTGCGCGCCACCGATCGGTTGGGCGACAGGCGCGGGTGCGACACGCGCGGCAAAGGTGTACGTGAGATTCCGGAGCTGCTCGCGTCATGTCACCGACCAGGCCGGGCGCGGGACCTTGGAAGCGCGATGTCAGGCCCCACGCCCGGCACTGCGCCCAGACAAATGGCGCGAGCGAGACGCTCGTCCGCCCCCCGCCATCGAGAGCCGGGACGGCTCATCCGCGCGTTATGATGGCGTCGTTCAAGGCATCGACGATCTCGTCGACCGCGTCCTCGTCCTTGGAAGCGAAGGCTCGAGTCTCGGCCCCGGCGGTGTTCAACTTCACCAGGTGGGTCGGCTTGAGCCGCGACAACCAGATCAGTCCAATCGCGAAAAGGATGCCCCCGGCGACCGCCGGCTGCCAGGAGCCAGTGAAGGCGGCGAGCAATCCGAACGCACCGAGGGCGATACAGATCACCGCGCCCCTCCGGCTGGGCTGGATGATTCCCCTGCTGACCGACGTGATTCCGCTCATGGCGAATGTCTGCCCTGGGACGACGAATCGAGAACGTGTGACCGTGACATCCGGAGTAGAAAGAAACACCGTTTCCTGGTCTGAGGACATGTTCACTCTCCTTGTCGTGACGTTGTTGGCCCGCTTGCTCTGCCGGCTGCGAGGTGCGGCAGCGCGAACGAGGTGCCTCCTTTCCTGCTCGTGGGAAGCAGTCCGGGAAGGCTTCAAAACCGCGATCCAGGCGCGACCAGCCTCTGGCTTCCGCCCCGGGCTCGAGGTGAGGATGGCTGCGGCCGCTACCGGCCTTGGCCACCCGCTACTATCTCTGTGCACCGCACGCTTGGATTTCTTACGAGCCGGAGAGTTTTTCTTGCAGAAAATGCTCGAGACTTCGGCGCTGCGCCGCCCGACGCATGGCTGGAGGCGGGGATCCGTGCTGAAGGTGGTGACGCCGGGCGGGAATCGAGGCGGAGGGAAAAGCGCTGTGTGTTCTCCGCGGCATCTCCGCCGGGAGGTTCAGGTGGGTAGAGAGCGAATTTCCCTTGGCATGACACCGGGTTACAGGCAATGCGGTAGGGCGGTGCTGGTTCTGCCTGGCCGGCGGGTGCTGGTCGATCGGGTCTAGAACGCGCCGACCGACAGCGTGTAGTCGGTGGATGGCGCGGCGCGTTCGCCGTTGGCTACCACGATCCCGATCTGGTCCAACCGGGACCATGGCACGTTCAGCCGTATCTCGGCACGGCCATGGACCATGCTCGAGTTCACCAGCGAGACGTCCCCGGAGCGAAACCAGAGGACCGTGGTCAGCCCCATGACAGCATCCTCGTCGGCCTCGAGGACGATTCCCGGGTACCGTGCACTGCCGTCGGAAAGCGCTTCGAAGAAGACGCCGGCAAGATGGGGCAGGCTGTCGTGCACGAAATCCGGGACGAGAAGTTCGGTGACCGGACCTTCGGGGTACCGTGCTGCGTCGGGGTAGACCGGGAGGTCCGAGGCGATCGGGGTCCTGGCCCCGGTGAGGTAGTTGCGGACCATGTAGTCGAAACAGAAGTGGGAGACCAGGTCCGATCCGGTATCCTGGAGTATGGCGTCGTAACTGTTCAGCATGCCCTCGAGGCGATGGTGGGCCCGGTAGTCCCAAAGATCCACGATGAGCTGTGCACCGAACCGGTCGCTCATCGAGATCTGCCAGATGGCGTCGGCGTAGGAGCCGAAGAGCCACTTGTCGAGCGGGTCGGTGGGCACGACCACCTGGGATTCGTCCGACTCGACATAGTGGACATAGTCGTTGACCTCCGGGTAGACCACGTCTTCCATCCAGGTGGCGTCCAACTCGATCCATCCGAGTTCGGTCATGTTGGAGGTTTCCCACTGGCTGGCGTGCTTGAGTTCGTGGGCGATGGTGACCTTGGCCGCACCGGCCGCCGGCCCGTCCGGGTCGTCGTTGGACGGGAACCCGGCGAAGTCGTTGTCCACCCGGATGGTGCAGAAGCCGGTGCAGATGGTCATGCCGTAGGCGTTCATCTGCTGGACGATGACGTGAAGCCGGTGTCCCTGGGCCGGGCTGCGCTTGGGTGCCACGAAGCCCAGGTCGTCGAACTCGCGCCACCAGGAATGCTCGGCATACGCGCCCAGGTCTTCGATGAAATCGGGTACGCCGTCTTCATCGACATCGCCGGGAGGCACCGCGTCGAACCCGGTGGTGTCGAAGCTGATACGGTAGTGCTCGGTGTCATAGACGAACGCGGCTTGGCGGTGTTCCAACATGGTGTCGATCGCCTGGACCGTGGCCGGTCGGAGGTCTTGCCTGGCCTCCTGGAAGGAGCGCACCAGTTCGGTGGCGGAACGAGACGGCGTCAGCGCTCCATCGACCCATCGAGGTGATACCGTCGATGGGGAGAACAGGTAGGCGAACCGTTGAAGGAAATAGGTGTCCAGGTCGATCCGGCCTTGGTGCAGAGCTGTCCGGACCCGCTGCTCGAATGGCGTATAGAAACCTGTTCCGTGCTGCGCTGCAAGGACCGGTGCCTCGAGGAGGCACATCGTCATCAGGGTTGCCAGTGCTCGTTTCATGTTGGACCTCCCTTGCACAGGTTGGGGGCGATGGACCTGGCGGCCCGCCCTGTCTCTCCCGGTGTCCGTAAGGCACTGTGGCCGGACCACCGGCGGATGTCAAGCAGCCTGCCCTGGTGGTTCCCCGGGGCTGGTCCGGCGAGTGGAGGCGCCTTCCGGGGTTGTCCGGCGGTCCGTCTTGCCGTTTACTCCTCGCGCTGGCAAGCCGGTCCTCCCGGCATGCTTCCGGTCGTTCAAGATCTGAGCCGGAGTGCCGATCCTGCAGGCGAGACGCAAACGCGCGACCCGACTGTGGTGGATGGCTTTCAGCATGCGCGAGGGTGCGGCGATGGACTCGGGGCAATACCTCGTCTTTGTCCTGGATGGACAATACCTTGCGATACCGGTGGATATGGTGGAACAGGTGATCCGGGCGGTGGCGCTCATGCGGTTGCCAGGCGGCGCGAGCGACTTGGTCGGCCTGCTCGACCTGCACGGGGAGCCGGTGCCGGTGGTGGACATCCGGAAAAGATTGGGGCTTGCGCCTGTATCGCTCCGGGCTGACAACGCCATCGTGATCTGTCGTCGTGGAGTGGCCGCCGCGGCCCTGGTGGTCGACCGGGTCGAAGCGGTGGTCAACTTCCCATGCGACGAAGGCGCTTCCCTTCCCGGGAAGGGAGCCGGGTGTGTTTCCCCTGTCGAGCGGCTGGTGCGGTATGGTGACCACTCCGTTCTCGTCTGTTCGGTGAATGACCTTCTGGGTCCGCTGCCGAAACGAGCGGAAACCGCCCGCCGCCTGGAGGCGGGTGTCGAATCGCCGCCCCTCCACCCGCAGGGGTTCGGTGCTGCTGCGTGCGCCCTTCCGGCAGCGTCTGGGGGATGAAGGTTGTCCGCCGGGGGGCGGCTGGAGGGCAGGAAAAGGGGGATCGCTCCTGAGGGGGATTGTGGTACGATAGCGTCACCCGTGGGGGCGCAGTCGCGAACGTGGAGGCATGGGGTGGTCGTCAGCCACGTGCCCGGAAGCCGAAGGTACGAGTCTTGAACGGCCTCGAGATCATTTCTCCGGAAGTCCTGGCCGCGTTGGAAGAACGGGTTCGGCGCGAGACGGGCCTCCACTACCCGCCGGAGAAGCGCAAGGATCTGGTTCGCGGGACTGTAGCGGCAGCCAAGGCCGGGGGCTATTCCAGTGGCGCGGCGTTTGCGCAGGCCCTGTTGCCCGGCGCCGCATCGCGCCACCTGGACCTCCTGGTGCAGCACCTGGTGGTCGGCGAAACCTATTTCCTGAGAGACCCGAAGGTGTTTCGCGCGCTGGAGGAGGACATCCTCCCGGCCCTCCTCGCAATGGCGACAGAAACAGGTGAGGGGGTCAAGATCCTGAGCGTCGGGTGCAGCACGGGAGAGGAGGTCTACTCGATAGCCATGATCGCCGACAGGGTCGAGCAGGAGGGGCCTCGCATGTCGATCCTGGGCACGGACATCAGTGAGCGGGTCCTGGAGACGGCCCGGCGCGGGATCTACTCGAGCTGGTCGCTCCGGGACGCCCCGGCCTGGATGGCCAGGTACCTGGTCGAGCGCGACGACGGGCGGATCCAGGTCACGGATGCGCTGAAGGAACGGGTGGCGTTCCGCCGGCTGAACGTGGCCACGGCTCCCGTGCCCTATCCATGGCCCGAGGCCCGCTCGGCGCACGTCATCTTCTGCCGCAACGTGCTGATGTATTTCGACATGGACACGCGCAGGCGCGTTGTCGATCGGCTGGTACTCTCACTTGCCCCCGGCGGCTACCTGGTCCTGAGTCCCGCGGACGCACTGATGGCGCAGGCCAACGGTGACCTGGAACGTGTGAAGTCCCAGGGGGCCTCCTTCCTCCGGAAGCGGTATCGGACCGGCGCTTGCGACTCCCCGAGCCGGACCGTGACCCGGCGCGTGCGGGCTGGCCACGACCTGGGTGACCATCGGGCCAGGCTGTAAAAGCGTGGCGCGGACTCGCCCCGCCGGGCTGGAATCGTGCTGGACCTGGGACCGTCCAGGAAGGGCTCGAGGCGCCTGCGCGGTCCGGCCGTTCCCGGCAATGCTCCCTCGACCGTATCGGGACAGCCCGGTCGCGCGGGGTATCGTTCGGAGTTCGACACCATACGCAGGCTTGCCGGGGAGGGGCAGCTCGATCGGGCCGCCGATCTGTGTGCCGGGGTCCTGGCCCAGGGCGGGCCCAACGCGGAAGCCTACCTGTTGCAAGCCACGATCGCCCTTGAGAAGATGGAGCCGGGGAGGGCGCTCGAGGCGCTCCGGCATGCCGTCCGGCTCGATCCGGATCTTGCCATGGCGCACATCATGCTGGGAGGGATACTCCGCCAGTTCGGCTGTGACCGTGAGGCCGGAGAATGCGTGGCAAGAGCCCTCGAGGCCCTACGGAAGCACGACCCATCGGCGGTGCTGCCGGATTCAGGAGGCATGACCGTGGCGGAACTCGAGGCGACAGTGCTGTCCCTCGTGAGAGCGGAGCGCACGTCATGAACCGTGAGAGCACGATGAACGACGACGAGTCCAGCCCCCCGGTGCAGGAACGGCACGTCCTGGAAGAGAGGGCCAGAGTGCTCGCCCGGCCGGCCGGCGAGGAGGCCGGGAGGGAGGCGATCCTGGATGTCGTCGCCTTCCGGCTGGGCAAGGAGCGATACGCTGTCCCGCTTGCGTGCGTGCAGGGTGTCAGCCACTTGCGGGCACTTGCACCCTTGCCGTGCACACCGGCTTTCGTCACCGGGATCACCTTGTTTCGTGGAAACATCATTTCGGTCCTGGACATATCGAACCTGCTCGGTGTCCCCTCCGGAGAGACCGGCGCCGCAACCCGGGAGCGGTTCGTTCTCGTGCTCGGCTCGGCGAAGATGGTCGCCGGACTGCTGGCGGACGCCATCGACGGGATGAAGAGCGTGCCGGTGGGCGCGATTCAGCAGTACTTAGGCGATGTGACTTCCAGACCCACGGTGGTCAGGGGCATGACGAGCGACGGGACGGTCGTGCTGGACGGCGATGGGTTGCTGGCGGACCCGTCCCTCATCGTTCACAAGGAGATCTGATACCTAGCGATGGAGGGCATGGCGGCGGGTGGAGGTCGTCCGACGCTGCCACGAATCGGGGGATAAATCATGACGGGATTCGACGACGAAACATTGGTGCAGCTTTCCGCGACGGCGAGCGAGTTGGCGGCCAACGCGGTGGAAACGTCGCGCACCGTCAGCGAGGTCGGTGCCACGGTGGAGGAACTCAAGCAGACGATCCAGATGACCGCGCGGGAGGCGGACGCGATGGCGCGGGCCGGTCAGGACCTGGCCGGGGTGGCCGAATCAGGGGCCAAGGCGGTCGAGGACGCCATCGAGGCCATGCGGCGCATCAAGGCGGAGATGGAAGAGATCGCGGACGGCGTGATGCGGCTGAGCGAAAGGACCAGGAACATTGAAGAGATCATCGACGTCGTCAAGGACCTGGCAGACCAGAGCAACCTGCTTGCTGTCAATGCCGCCATCGAAGCGGCGAAGGCCGGTGAGCAAGGTAGGGGGTTTGCCGTGGTGGCCCAGGAGGTGAAGTCTCTGGCCGATCAGTCCAGGGAAGCGACGGTCCACATCCGCGGTATTCTCGGCGAGACGCAGCAAGCCACCACTGCGGCCGTGATGGCCACGGAGCGGGGCAACAAGGCTGCGGAAACCGGCATGACACTCGCCGTCCAGGCCGGGGAGACCATCCGGGCCCTTGCCGAAAACACCGCCTCCGCGGCGCAGCACGCGACCGTGATTTCCGCTTCCAGCCAGCAGGGGCTGGTGGGTATCGAGCAGTTGGCGGATGCCATGGCCGACATTGCGGAGGCGAGCCGCCAGAACGCCGAGGGGGCACGCCAGCTCGAGGACGCCATCAAGTCCGCAAACGAGCACAACGCGACGCGCGCCCGGCAACTGGTGGAAGCGCTCCAGGATATCGAGCGGCTGGGGCAGCGGCTCAAGGCCGCCTTCTCTGGCACGGCGGAGTGACATTCGCCGGCTATCGAAGCGAAATCCAACGAGCGGCGCCCCCGGTCCTCGCCGGGTGGAGGGCCGGTGCCCAGGACGTGACATGGACGACAACACCCTGCGAGCCACACTCTGGGAGGCGTTCCAGGCCGAAACCGCGGAACGGCTCCATGCCATGGCTACAGCTCTCGTGGCCCTGGAAAAGGCAGAGGACGCCGTCGAGCGCCGGGCCATTCTCGAGGCGCTCTTCCGTGAGGCCCACAGCCTCAAGGGGGCTGCGCGGGCGGTGAATCACCGGGACATCGAGAAACTGTGCCAGGCGCTCGAAAGTGCGTGGAAACCCGTCATGTCGGGCGAGATGGATCTCTCCCGGGCGCACGCCGATCTCTATCACGATGCGGTGACTCTTCTCGAGGAGGCCCTGGCCGATCACGACACGTCCAGACCGGCCGGCTGGACCCGCCGCATGCAGGCTCTCGTGGACAAGCTCACCCTTTCCGCACAGGCTGCTGCGCCCGAGACCGCCCAGGCCGTGGCGGCGGTGACCGGAACGCCAGAAGCGGCGGTGACCGGAACGCCAGAAGCGGCGGTGACCGGAACGCCAGAAGCCGCTCAGCCACCCTCAGCGCCTCCCCGGGAAGACGATCGTCACGAGAGACCCAAAAAGACGCTGGCGCCGCCGGGCGTCGATCACGCCCGGTCGGTCAGGATCTCCGTGGAGCGGCTCGACGCACTCGTGCACCACGCCGAGGAGGTGGTATCGCTCCGGCCCATGTTCCAGGAGCGGTTCCGGCGTGTGGCCGAATTGCTCCGCCAGGTTCAGCAATGCCAGAAGGCGTGGCTCGAGATCGACGGCACACTCAGGGCGATGAAGCCGGGCCAGGAGCAGGATGGTGACCAACGGAACTCCGCCGGAGGCTGCCCCCGGCGCGACGAAACGATCGAACTCATCAGGCGGGGTTGGGTCCGGGCACACGACATGGAGCGGGAACTCCTGGCCCTGGGCAAGGCGTTGACAGAAGACTCCCGCCAGTTCGCCCGTGTCTCCGACGAACTTCTCGAGCACGCGCGCCGTGCGGCATTGCTCCCGGTCTCGACGGTGTTTGCTTCCTTGCCGAGAATGGCCAGGGAGTTGGCCCGCTCCCGGGGCAAGCAGGTGAATGTCGTTCTCTCCGGGGAGGCGCTGGAGGTCGACCGCCGTGTCCTCGACGCCATGAAGGATGCGTTCGTCCACCTCGTCCGGAACGCGGTCGATCACGGGCTCGAGGACCCGGACACAAGGGAGCGCCAGGGCAAGCCCGGAACCGGGACGGTCCGGATCGATGCCACGCAGCCCGATGGCGACAAGATCCGGTTCGTGGTCGCGGACGACGGAAAGGGCCTGGACGCCGAGCGACTGAGACGCCAGGCGGTGAAGCTCGGACTTGTGAGCGAGGAAGCGGCGCAGCAGATGAGCGACGCGGCCACCTGGGAACTCGCCTTCCGGCCCGAGCTGTCCACGAGCGAGCGGGTCACCGAGATCTCCGGGCGCGGATTCGGGCTCGACATCGTGCTCCAGCGCGTGGAGGCGCTCGGCGGCATCGTCCACGTCACCTCTGCGCCTGGGCGCGGGACGACCTTCACCCTCGATGTCCCCGTGTCCGTCTCGACCTTTCGCGGGATCCTCGTCAGCGTCTCTGGGCGCCGTTTCGTGTTACCAAGCGCCATGGTGGAGCGAGCGGGAAGGGTGGGGCGCGCGGATATCCGCACATCCGGCGGACGGAGGTCGTTCGTTTGCGACGACAGGCTGCTCCCCGCCGTTTTCCTGGGCGACATCCTCGGCATTCCCCGGCCCCCTCTCGAGCGAGAAGGTGCGCGGTTCGTCCCGTTCATCGTCCTCGGCACCGGGAACGACCGTATCGCGCTGGAGGTATCCGAAGTGATCGGCGCCCAGGAGGTCGTGGTCAAGCACCTCGGCCCACAACTCGCCCGAATACCTTGCATCTTCGGCGCCACGGTGCTGGGTGGCGGCGAAATCGTACCCATTCTGAGAGTCAGCGACTTGCTGAAAGGAGCCCGCTCGTCCACTCGCCCGTCGCCTCCGCACTCCGGACAGCCGAACGTGGTTACAAAGAAGAAGGTATCCATCCTGGTCGTGGATGACTCCATCACCTCCAGGACGCTGCTCCGAAACATCCTGGAACTGGCTGGGTACGAGGTGGAGACGGCGGTGGATGGCGCCGGGGCCTGGGAAACGCTCCAGCGGGGCAGGTTCGACCTCGTCGTCTCAGACGTGGAGATGCCGCACATGGATGGCTTCACGCTGACGCGGCGCATCCGGAGCGATCCGGCCCTGGGCACCCTGCCGGTCGTACTCGTTACCGGCCGGGACACCGGGGAAGACCGGGCAGAGGGCCTCGAGGCCGGGGCGAGCGCCTATGTCGTGAAACGGAGGTTCGACCAGGGGACTCTCCTGGATGTGGTCAGGAAGCTGGTGTGAAAGGAGGTTCGATGGATCGGCGTCGGATTCTCATCGTGGAGGACAGCCGGACACAGGCGCTCCACCTGAAGCTGCTCCTCGAGGCCCGGGGCTACTCCGCTGATGTCGTCCACAACGGCAGAGAAGCCCTGGAGCTGCTCGATCAGCGGCCCTACACCATCGTCATCACCGACTGGATCATGCCGGAAATGAACGGCATCGCGTTTTGCCGCGAGGTCCGCAACCGTCCGGGGGAACCCTACGTCTATGTCATCCTGCTCACGGCTCGAGGCACCACGGAGGACATGGTCGCGGGGCTCGAGGCCGGGGCCGACGACTACCTCGTCAAGCCGGTGGACCCTGCCGAACTCGTCGCACGCCTGAAAACCGCTCGGCGCATCCTCGAACTCCAGGAGGCACTCCGCCAGCGCAACGAGGAGTTGGCCAGGCTCTCGGTCATCGACCCGCTGACCGGCACCTACAACCGCAGGTACCTGGCCGACCGCCTCCCGGGTGCGATACGCCAGGCGCTCAGGTATCGCCGCCATCTCTCCATCGTGATGTGCGATATCGACCATTTCAAACGGGTCAACGACGACTACGATCACCTGATGGGAGACATGGCCATCCAGGCATTCGCGTCCGTCCTTCTCGAGACCATCCGCCGCCGGGTCGACTGGGTCGTGAGGTTCGGGGGCGAGGAATTCGTGGTCGTGCTGCCGGAGACCGACCTGGCCGGAGCCATCTATGCCGCCGAACGCTACCGGGTGTCGATCGCAGCGCGCGAGATACGCAGGGACGATGTCGTACTTCACATTACCGCCAGCTTCGGTGTCGCCGCCATGGACCCGGACACCGTGGATCCGGCGGTGCGTTTCGAAGACCTTATCTCCGTGGCGGACCATTGCCTCCTCCAAGCCAAGGAAAGTGGGAGAAACCGGACGATAGGAAAGACGCTGTGAAAAGAATCTTGATAGTCGACGACTCGAGGACGGCCAGGATGTTGCTTCGGCAGATCATCGAATCGGATCCGTCGTTCCGAGTCGTCGGCACCGCCGCGGACGGGGAGGAGGCCTGCCGCATCGCTCGTGCACTGAAGCCCGACCTGATAACCATGGACCTCCAGATGCCCGGCATGGATGGTTTTCGGGCCACGCAACGGATCATGGAGACGCGACCGATCCCCATCCTGGTGGTCAGCAGCCTCGTGACACCGGACGAAACGGCGTTCGCTCTCCGTGCCATGCGAGCCGGTGCCGTGGCGGCTCTGCCCCGGCCTCCCGGACCCGGCCATCCCGAGGCGGCCGCTCGTGCCGCCGGACTACTGGACACGCTCAGGGCGATCTCGAGGGGGGACGTGGCGCGGTGCTTGAGATCGCGCGGACGAAAGGCCGCTCCCCGGGAGCGGCCTGAGGTGCGAGAGGGGGGCTCTTCCCGTCCCGGGGTCGTCGTGATCGGCGCGTCCACCGGGGGACCCCACGTTCTGGCCGACATTCTCGCAGCCGTGCACCCGGGATTCTCCATTCCGCTCCTCATCGTGCAACACATAACGCGCGGGTTCGCCGCCGGGTTGCGGGACTGGTTGGATAGCGTCTCCGCGCTCGATGTCGTCATGGG
This sequence comes from Myxococcota bacterium, assembly GCA_024278455.1. Lineage (GTDB taxonomy): Bacteria > Myxococcota_A > UBA796 > JAJRTE01 > JAJRTE01 > JAJRTE01. The sequence goes on along the minus strand of JAJRTE010000101.1, from coordinate 43,618 downwards.
TTCCCGGGGGGCTCCCGTCCGCAGCGGACACGTGTACCTCGCCCCGGATGACGCGCACATGGGGATATCGCCCTCGGGCACCATCGTTCTCGCCCGGGGCAGCCCCGGGGACCTCCACCTGCCCTCCGTCTCGTTCCTGTTCCGGAGTGCCCGAACTGCCCTGGGCGCTCGAGTCGGCGCCATCCTCCTGACGGGGATGGGCAAGGACGGTGCCGAGGAACTCGCGAGACTTCGGCATGCGGGCGCACCTACCGTCATCCAGGACCGCTCGAGTTCGGTGGTTTGGGGCATGCCCGGAGAAGCAAACCGGCTCGGCGCGGCATCGCTCGTTCTCAGCCCTCCGGAGATCGTGGCGTGGCTTCATGGCCTCGATACCGCCCCTTGAAGCCGCCGCGGCGGGCACGAGTATCGAGCGCGTGGCTACCGGTCGCCCCAACTCGAAAGACGAACCCGGGCCGCGGCCCAGTGATCCCGGGGAACCGGTTCGCCTCGAGCCCACAAGGCAGCGGCAGTGGTGGCTACCATGGACCCGGCGCGAAGAAGCATGGCCGCCTGACCGATGACGCCGGCGATGAGGATACCGCCCCATCCGGTCTCCGGGAACCAGAACCGGAAGGCCATCACCCCGGCCGCCCCCGACAAGAGGACGGCCCCGGTCAGGGCGTAGGCCACCAGGGATGTACGCGGATACCGGAGCACCTGCACGATCCCTTCGCGCATCGCCCGCCTCATGGTTCGCCGCTCCTCGAGGAACATGTCGGCTCGAGCAGCGTCCACCATGGCCCTGGTCGTGACCAGTGCGGCAAGCACCACGGCGTGGTGAACCGCCCGCAGCCAGAGCATGGGGCTTGCGTACAGGCCGGTGTCCAGTCGCGACAGCAGGAGAACGCCCCCTCCGCCGACGATCGCCACCACAGCAAGGGTCAACAACAGGCCCCACGCGGCCAGTCGCACCGAGCGCCAGCCATACCGGCCCGCGTCAGCCAGGAAACCGGCGAACATGGTGTACCCGTCTCCTCCTCGAGCCGCGGCTGCAAGTCGTCCCATCACGCCGCCAAGGAGGATGACGTGGAGCGCGGCGAAGACCAGCGATGTCGCGACCAGGGATGCACGCGCCGCTGGCAGCGCCTCGAGGAGCACCGACCCGATATCCACAGCCGTCCGGCTCGAGACGAATCCTTCGATACCGCGGGCCAGGAGGCTGTGGTCCAGCTCGGACGAGAGCATGGCGGCTGCCGGCTGAACCGCCACGAGGGCCAGGACCAGGCCCACGCCCCACAGGACCAGAACGACAGGCCAGGTCTGCCAGGTGGTCGCCAGCGCCCGGGTCACTATCTCCCGAATCCTCATGGCTCTCCCGTTCCTGTCGCCCGGCCACGACGGCGGACCTGCACGGTCCCCTTACAGCAGGCAGGCGAACAAGCTCATCGCCAGTTGCTCGAGCGTCACCAGCAGGCTGGTCAGCCGGGCCGATGCGGTCCGGTCGCGCTCGCGCGCATGGCCGTTGTTGAGCAGGTTGCTGTCGACCTGGAGGATGCCACGGGCGTCGACCTCCGCCGAGACTGCCGGCGCTTCCTCCTCGAACACGAACCGCTTCCACCGGGCATGCCCGTCCCAGTGCTCAATGCGCCGGGAACCGTCCTCGAGCGTGATCGTGAGCGTCACGGGGTAGACCGCGCCACCCAGCCGCTCCACGACCACGGTGTTGAGATAGCCGTCTCGCTCGTCTTCCCGTGCGCTTTGCACACGGGTGACGGTATAGTCCAGCATGCGTGTATCCACCACGAGCTGGCGGACGATGTCGTCGACAGGCGGGCCGGCGTGCGCCCGGAGCGCCTCCAGGATGTCGGCGGTGGAGGGATGGCGGAACGCCCAACGCCTCGACGTGTCGCGCAAAAAGGCCATCATGCCGTCCTCCCCGATGATACCCGCGACGGTTTCCAGGACGAGGCCGACGCGGCCGTAGGTCGAGTTGAAGTAGTCCCGCGCGTGGAGGAACTCCCAGGACGAGGCGGTCATGGGAGAGAGGACAGGTGTCGCGATGGCCGCGCGAAACAGGTCGGCCGGGAGGATCCTCGGGCGCGAGAAGGAGACGGGATAGCCCAACGGGAGCCGGAAGAAGGGCGCGTACCCGGGCTTCTCACCGGTGTCGTTTTCGATGCGCGCGGCGATCCAGGTCGTGAACCCTTCGTCGATCCACGGATCCTCTGCCTCGTTGTTGGCAATCACACCCTGCCAGTACTGGTGCGTCGTTTCGTGGACGACCGTGCTTCGCATGAATGCACCGCCCCTTCGAGGGTGCACGTCCGCGCCCACGAGGATGAGGGTGGCATACTCCATGCCTCCCCCAAGCTTGGCGTTGTGCGGCGCGGCCACGATCGTCAACCGCGGGTAGGGATAGGGGAACAGATGAGACGACAGCCAACGCAGAGCGTCCTTGGCAGCATCGAGGAGGTATGCCGCCGAATCGATCTGCTCGGGTGAAAGGGCCAGGTGAATCTGCACCGTGCGCCCGCCGGGGAGGGCACAAGCGTCGTCGATTTCGAGAAAATCGGGCCACGCGACCCAGGTGAAGTCGTGAACGTCCGCTTGCCGGTAGCGGTAGGTGGTCTGGCCGTTCCGGGCGGGCGATGTGTCCATGCGCACGCCCGTGGCGGCGATTTCGAACCGCTCGGGAACCGTGATCGACACGTCGTAGGTACCGAAGTCGGCATAGAATTCGCTGAACGGGTGGTACTGGTGGCACACCCACCGGGTGGCGGCGGCCCCCCGGATTCCGGGGTACTCGAGGACTCCGATCTTGGGAAACCACTGCCCCATGACGAAGAAGTCCTCCGCGCGTCCAGCACGGTCTAGCAGCCGTGGGACCCGGGCTTCGAACCTGATGTCGAACGCGGCGGTTTCGCCGGGAAGAACGGGGCGGGGCAAGGGGACTCGAGCCACCGTCCGATCGTGGGCGTTGCCATCGTCCGGAGCGACGAACTCGAGAAGGTCGCCCAGGTCGTCTTCCCCGAAGCGGATCGAAAGGATGTCCATGGAGCCACGGTCGTCTTCGCCGAATCGAGCCGGGCCGGAACGTTGGTCGTAGGTTCCAAGATCCCGGAAATAGGTGGACTGGTCGTCTCGAAAGGCGTTCCAGTAGAGATGGAGCCGGATTTCTTCCACCGGGTCCGGCGACCGGTTGGTCCACGTGATGCGTTCGGAGCCGTGCAGGCGGGCTGTCTCCGGATCGAGACGAACGTCGATGGTGTAGTTGGCCACGCGGTCCGACAATGGCGTTTCGATACGATGGCCGGCGGAGGGCTGTTCTCGTGCGGGAGCAGGGGAGGGGGGCGGGGACCGTCTGCTCGAGCCCACGGAAGTCCCGAGCCCCGTTGCAGCACCGATGTCTCGAGGCACGTGGAGCGCCGCCAGCATTGTCAGGGCCAGGCCGCCAAACAGCCCCCGGGTCAGGGTCGCTCTCGCGTTCATGGTCCCTCCATGGCCATGGCGGCGCGGAAACGTTGCGCGACCGGGTCAGAGACCGCGCCACCGCCTGACATGCTCTCTCACCTTGTGGCGCCGCAGGTAGGCCGGATCGACGAACAGGTATATCAACACGACGCCGGCCACGAACCCGCCCACGTGCGCCCAGAAGGCCACGCCACCCCCGGGTTGTCCCGCCGCTCGAGCCTGCATATCCGCGACGCCGGAGGCGACCTGGAGTCCAATCCACACGATGAGGTACATCCAGGCAGGGAGCGCCACCTGTCGAATGAAGATGAACACCCACACGACCATCCAGACTCGAGCCCTCGGGAACAGGACGAGGTAGGCCCCCAGGATGCCGCTCACTGCGCCTGACGCGCCGACCGCCGGGATCGGGGAGCCCGGGTCGCTCACGATCTGCGCCGCACCCGCGACGACGCCGCACAGGAGATAGAACACGATGAACCGGCCTCGGCCCATGGCGTCTTCGATATTGTTGCCGAAAATCCAGAGGAACAGCATGTTTCCCAGCAGGTGCAGCCACGACCCGTGAAGAAACTGCATGGAGACCAGCGTGAGCCAGTTACTCTCCGAGTCCACGACGCACATGAATCCCCGCGTAATGGGAACCCTCGCGCCGACCGATAGCCCGGTCAGTTCGCCCGGAATGAGGCCCCAGTTGCACAGCGCATTGGCCATGGCCGCTTCGTTGGCACCCATTCCCTGGAAGAACACCCAGGTGGCGACGTTGAACGTGATGAACAGGACGGTGACGACCGCAGTGCGTTCGGTCGGGTTGTCGTCGCGGTAGGGAAGAAACACCGATGCCCTCTATCGAAACCAGTTTCTGATTCGCGTCCACAGGCGGCCCCAGGAACTGGTGTCCTCACCAGGCCGGATGGAGCCGTCGCCAGTAGACAGGTCTCGAGACGTCTCTTCGATCCCCGGCAAGGCAGGGAGGGGTGTCTCCCTGCCGCCCTCGAAGATGACGATGTCTGCGTCATCGTTCGACGCGGCTCTCGCCCGTTCGCCGGCCGTCCGTTCGCCGGAAACGCCGCCGTCCGTTCCGGCGGAGGCGCCGGGGGAGTCCGGGGAGGGGGCAGGGACGGGCTCCTCCCCTTCGCCGGCGCGATCCGCCCCCCCCACCGGGTCCCCGTCCAGGTCGGGAATCTCCTCGTCGAGGATCGTTCGTTCGTCGTCCTCATCGTCGTCGTCGAGTCCGGGTACGGGAAGGTGCAGGCCCGATTCGGGATCCCGTATGTCCAGGTCCTCGATCTGGATCACACGTTGGCTCGATCGGTCTCTTTCGTCGATCTCCAGGAGGAGCTTCACGCCGCCCACGAGGAGTTCGGCGTGGGCCGGAAGCAAAGCCTGCTCCCCGGGTTTGCGCAACGTGATGTCGCCGATCCTGCAAGGGTTGCGGCCCCGGTGAATGAGGACCCAGTCGCCGTTCAGGCGCCGCCGTATCACGCAGTGATACCTCGAAACATACGCGCTGCTGAGTGCCACTTGCACCTGGTCCGGGTCCCTTCCGATACTCAACTCGCGTTCGTCCCTGTATGTACGGCGTCCCCCGCCGGCCTCGGGTACCGTCAGGGCAATGGCCATACCCTCTCCTTGAACAAGATGTGAGTGGCGCATTCTGGCGATGCTGGACATGCCGCCACCCATTGTAGTGATCCAGCAACGGCCCCTCAAGCGAATTCGAATGGACGGCACAGCGACGGGCCGGGGAACGGTCCGGCTTGACAACGGCGCGCCTTGCCGCCACCTTGACGTGTCATGTCGCAGGTGAGGCGGGATCGGTCGCGCCGCCAGGAGATCGGCGCGCCGCCGGCGGCAGCCGCCGGGACCCAGGTCGTGGAGAAATGCCATGCCAGCGGTGCCATCCCTCGGAGTGCTGCAACGGGTTGCCGGGCCGAAGGTCCTGGAAGAGCGACCCGTGCGCGTTCGTGTGGCGACCTTCGGATGCCGTGCAAACAAGTACGATTCGTCGGCCCTTGGGGGGGCACTCACGGCCCGCGGCTATGCCCTCGCCGGCCCAGGTGATCCGTTCGATGTGCTGATCGTCAATAGCTGCACGGTGACGGCCGCCGCCGACCGCGAAACACGCCGCACCCTCCGCCACTTCCGCCGCCTGAATCCTCGAGCCACCCTGGTGTTGACCGGCTGTCTCGCCGCCATCGCGGGTGACGCGCTGCTTCCAGGCGTCGAGGCGGACCTCGTCGTGGCCAACCGGGGTGCGCATGCGGTCGTGGACGAGATCGATACATTCCTCGGGCGGACCGGCAGATCCGTCGCTCCAGGGGATTCGGCGCCCCTGGTCGATCCGGCAGGCCACTCGAGGCTGTTCATCAAGGTCCAGGACGGCTGCGACGTGCGCTGCACGTTCTGCATCATTCCTCGAGCGCGTGGGCGTTCCCGCAGTATCCCGCCAGCGGAAGTGATCCGGACGTTGAGGGGGGTGCAGTTCCAGGGATTTCGCGAGGTGATCGTCTCGGGAATCAACCTGGGGGCCTACGGAAGGGACCTCGGCGGCAGGCCGGCGCTGGCGGGCCTGGTGGAACAGATTCTCGAGACGGTGCCTGTCGAGCGGGTGCGGCTGGGATCCATCGAGCCGTGGGGGGTCCGGGACGACTTGGTCGCGCTGTTCGCTCGAGAACCAAGGTTGCTTCCCTCGATCCACCTGCCACTGCAAAGCGGTTGCCGGGAGGTGCTTCGCATGATGAAGCGGCCATCCACCCCCGAGACCTACCGGCGGACCGTGGACCGGTTGCTCCAGGCCCGGCCGGATCTGGCGGTGTGGCTCGATGTCATGGCCGGCTTCCCAGGTGAGACCCGGGCGTTCTTCGAGGAGAGCCTGTCGTTCGTCGCCGGCCTGCCGTTCACCAAGCTCCACGTGTTTCCCTTTTCACCCCGGCCCGGCACCCCGGCGACCGGCATGCCAGGGAAGGTCCCGCACGAGGAGGTGCGTGAACGGGTCGGCCGCTTCCTGGCGCTGAGCCAGGGTCGCTGGCAGGCCAGACTATCGTCCCGCGTGGGATCGATGGACCAGGTCCTGGTGGAAGAAGGGGGCAAGGGCCATACCCGGGACAACCTGCCGGCCCGCATCGCCGTCCCGGAAGGCCTCGACGCCGGCCTTCGTGGCCAGATCGTGGACGTGCGTCTCGAAGCCGTGGACGGCGACACCCTTCGCGCCGTACCGGTGCAACCCGTCTTCAACGCATAGCAACGACTACGATGACACATCTGCCTTCGGTGGCTCGAGACGATCGAGGAGCGCGCACAGCATCCCTGCCTGGTGGCGAGCGTCCTCGAGAGCGTTGTGAGCGAGAGCTTCGTCCAGGGGCTTCAGGCCGAGAGCCGGCAGTATCTTCTCCTGGGTCAGCTCGAGCCAGGGCATGCCCAGGACCCCCATGGCCAGCGCGCGAATGTCCAGCGCCTTGTAACCGAACGGGTTCTTGTGGTGGTGGCGCAAGAACATGTCGTTGACGAAGGACCAGTCGAAGTTGGCACAATACCCGACGAACACCGGAGGGTCCTCGGTAGTGGCGTGCGCGTCGACCCACGCCTCGATCTGCTTCGCTGCGTCCCCAATGGTTACACCATCGCGCATGACCTTTTCGATATCCAGGCCGTGCACCTCCATCGCGCTCGTCTGGACTCCACCGTAGGTCGGCTTGATCTCGAGGTATATCTCGTCGGCGGTGGGAACGTATCGCCGGCCGGCGCGTGCTATCCGGACCGCACCGAATGAGAGCATGTCATAGACGCCGGGTATGGGACCTGAAGCTTCTATGTCCACGGATACAAAAGGCATGTTTCGCTCCTTCCTCTTCATGTTGCGGCTGGTGGTCGTCACCAGGCTCATTTATCCGGCAACAGCAACGGCGTGTTTGGCAGGATGAGGTTCTGGTTGCCGAGCCGGGAACGGTTGAGTTCCCAGATTTCGTTCCAGCGGTCCTGGTCGCCCAGTTCGCGCGCTGCCACGGAACGCAGGGTATCGCCCGGTCGGACAAGAGTGGTCCTGGCCCCTGGGGGCACCGACGTCACCGGTGGAGCGCCCCCCAGGTAGGTGCGCACCAGGCGCGTGTAGGTGTCCGATGCACGCCATGCGTCGATGGCCTCGTTGATCTCGTGCACCAACGACCATTCTCCCTGTGGCATGCCGACGTTGTAAGTCGTGTCCGTGAGCCCATACTGGGCGATTCGGAGCTTGTCCTTGTCCTTGAACTGCTGCAGCTCGGCCTGGGCGAAGGGGAAATCATAGAAGAAGGCGTCGATGCGTCCGTCGCGAAGGTCTTCGAAGTAGTGGGTCTCGTAACTGATTTGTTCCTTCGCGTCGGGAACGAGGGCTGCAACCGCGCGCTCCGCGGCGGCGTCGGTGTACTGCCCCACGACCTTGCCGGACAGGTCGGTGACCGACTGGACAGGGGAATCCGCCCTGACGATGAGACAAAGCCCGTATTCGAGATAGGAATGGGACCAGGCGATGCCGCGATAGCTGATGTCCGGTGTGTAGGCACTCACGAACATGTCGATGCTACCCGCGCGAAGCTTCGCCGGCAAATCCGGGTACATGCCGGGAGCGATCTCGAGGTCGACGCCCAGGCGCCCGGCGAGGTAGTTCATGAGTTCGTACTCGAACCCTTTCGTCTCGTCCCCCTCCTGGAAGATCATGGGGGGCGAATCCAGTTCGGTGCCCACCCGCACCTTGCCGGCTTCGCGAATCTGCTCGAGGAGCGGTTTCGTTGCCACCGCGAGAGCGGCGGGGGCGTCCATGACACAGCGAAACCCGATGCTCGAACTCTCACGGTCCGGGTCGTGCCCCAGCCGGTAGTCGCAACGGGCTTCCTCCTCGATGTTGTGTGTGCTCCAGGAGGCGCCGGCGACGAGGCGCATGTCCTTGTCATAGGGGTCCGGGTCGGACAACCACTCGGAGACGTTCCCACCAAGGCCCATGAGGCCGAACGGTCCTTCGTCCTCGTAGTATCTGGATGCGTGCACACTGATAGTGTCGGGTTCCTCTGGCCGCCTGCTGCGTTCGGTGCCCAGGGTGGCCACCCACGCCCGGCAGGACCCGGGGTCGTCGCCCCAGGGATAGCGCCGCCCGTCTTCGCCCGAAGCGGCTCGAGCCCACTCTTCGGACGTCGGCAGGCGCTTCCCGGCCCAGGCACAGTACCGCCTCGCATCGCCATGCGTGATCTTGTTGACCGGGTGGTCGAGGACCCGGAACAAGCTCTTCTCCGACCGCCTGAGAATGGGGTTGTCCCGCGCCGGACCGCACGACGAACCGGTGGGGCAATCCGCCAGGAACGCCAGGTACTGGCTGTTGGTGACTTCGGTCCGGTCCATGTAGAAGCCAGGCGCCAGTCCCGTGCCGGGAACATAGACCATTTCGTCATTCTTGACGTGAATGACCGCAGGATTGTTTGCGGCGACGAGCGCGGGCCGCACTCTTCGGGCGACGGCAGGCTGTTTCGTCCCGGTGTGCGACCAGGTGATCGCAACCCCAATCCCGATGGCGACAAGCAGGGCGGACGCTATCAGCGCAAACACCGGGGAAGTGCGCGGCGGCTCCTGGGCCGATTGCATGATGGCAGGCTGGAGGGTCGATTCGACATCCTCCCTCGAGGGAGGCCAGCGGGTCGTCGGCTCCAGCGTGGGTGCCGGGCTTCGCCGGGCCGAGTCCCTCGAGCGATGGCCCCGGTTCTCGGTCAGGGGGCGGCGGACTCTCGGCAAGGACTGCCCACCATCCGCCAATGCCCCGGAACCCCTGGCCACGTAGTGCCACGATTCGCTGTCCGAACCGCCGAGATCTTCCGCGAACGGCAACGCTTCGGCCATTTCCCTGGCCGACCCGGGTCGCTCCTCCGGCACCTTCCGCATGGCCCACAGGATCGTCTCGGCAACCGCATCAGGAACCGACGCAACGATGTCTCGCGGATCCGGCGCAGGCTGCTCCACGTGCGCCTTCATCACCAGGTATCCCGATTCTGCGAGAAAAGGCAGATCCCCGGTCACCATCTCGAACAACATCACACCGATGGCGTACAGGTCGCATCGATGGTCCAGTTCGCCGCCGGTCACCTGCTCCGGCGCCATGTAGCCCGGGCTCCCAAGGCTGTCTCCCGTGGACGTGATCCGAACCTCCTCGTTCACGTGCGCAATGCCGAAGTCCATGACCTTGACCCCGCCCTCGGGCGGCAGTACGATATTCGACGGCTTGGCGTCGCGATGGATGACCTCGCGCTCGTGGGCGTAGGCGAACGCATCGAGCATGGCGTGAGCGAGCGTGCACACGACGGGCGGGGGAAGAGGGCCGGCCCGCTCGATCAGTTCCTCGAGCGTCGGACCGGGCACGTACTGCATGACCAGGTAGAGGGACCCGTCCGATTCTTCGACGAAATTGTAGAGATGGGTGATGCTGGGATGGTCGAACCTCGACAATACCTTCGCTTCTCTCAGAAACCGGGTGCGAAAGACCTGGTCGGTGAGGAGTTCTCGCCTGAGCGCCTTGACAGCGACCTCCTGGCCGGTGATCCGGTGTTCCGCGCGGTACACCTGGCCCATCCCGCCTTCGCCCAGCAGTTCGAGCACACGGTACTGTGCGGTCAGTAGCGGCGCGACGCTCCCCAGAAGTTCGTCATGTCCGGAATATGGTGCCATCGTCACCTGCCGCTGGAAAAGAGTCCCAGGTTTTCCGCAACTCTATCACACAGCCATGCTCCGGTGCAACCCTGTCGCGCACGCTTGGGTCCAGGTCGCGGTTCGCGTGTGCTGTCGGTGATTCCGGCAGGTCCTCCGTTGCGCAAGCGGGGCTATCCATCCCAGCGTGGCGTCGCCATTGGCGGGGCGTCACCGGAGACGCGGTCTTGGTGCGCATGATGTTGACATTCCATGAATAGCATGAAGGATGGCTGTGTCATGCATGGCACAATCGCTGCCCTGGTCGTGAAGGAGTCTCTCATGGTCCCCTGGCACCGCCTGTTCGGCCTGGCTCTCACCGATCTCTTCCATGACACCAGCTTTCGGGTGGAACTGGAGAAGGATCTCTCGCTCAGGCAGCAGTTCCTCGACGTGGCAGTCATCGCCGTGGAGGCGCTGGAGGAGGCGTTCGTGGCGCCGGACAGTCCGCCGGACGGGCTGGACGACCTCGGGCGACACAACCTGCTCACCTTCAAATCGCTCCGGGAGCCCCTGGACGCCTGGGCGCTGGACGAATTCCTGGGCCATTTCGTCAACTACCGGAAGCAGTGCAGTAGTCCCGGGGAACCGCTTGCGCCGCTGGAGGATTTCCGGCTGATCGCGGTGACGGCGAGGTTTCCGGAAGGGCTCGCATCGCAAGCGGCCCTTACCGAACGGTGTCGAGGTGTGTACAATGTAAGGTGGGGTGTGCGGGAGATCCGTGTTGTCGTGCTGAACGCGGTGTCGCACGATCCGCGGAACGCCCTGTGGGAGCTGTTCAGCGGCGTCCCTGCCCGTGTGGTGGCGGGATGGCGGCACTACCGCTGGAGGCGGCCGGACCTGAGCACGGTCCTCCAGAAACTGGTCGAGAATTATCATGAGGAGGGAGTCGAGGTGCCGTACACCGTGGAAGACTACCATCGAGAGATCCTGGGAGAGATGATCCAGAAGACGCCCCCGGAGGTCGTCCTGTCCTACTTCACGCCCGAGCAGCGATTGAAGGGGCTGCCTTCTGAGGAGCGATTGAAAGGGCTGCCTTCTGAGGAGCGATTGAAAGGGCTGCCCCCTGATGAGCGATTGAAGGGACTGCCTTCTGAGGAAATCCTGCGGCGGTTTTCGATTGAAGAGATCCTGGCATATCTGAAGAAGCAAGGAAAGTAGGCCTACCTGTTCCCCTTCCTTCTGTGGCGGTGGTCGTCCCGGAGGACAACGCCTTTTTCGAACTCCTGTCCATCTCCGGGATCGACCCCAGGGGTTTCCTGGGGTACCCGTTCTATCGCCACTTCGTTTTCGGCGTGGACGGCATGGGGAAACGCTGCCTGTGTGACCTCTCGAGGCCCCGAGGATCGACGGCGACGAATGGCACCGCGTCGGTATCGAGCCCACAGTGCGCGACGATGGGTTCGTTGTGGAAATGCTGTATCGACCCAGCGACGCCGCGCGACAAGGCATCGAGGTGGGCGGCCTGCTCGCCGCGATCGACGGGAGCGACTTGGCATGGGCGACCCTGGACGATGTCAAGCTCCTGCTCCGGGGGGAGGTTGGTACGGTCCGGACGCTCACCGTGGTGCGCGACGGCCAGGTCCTCGAGTTCGACGTGCTCATCGAGGATCTCCTCCCGGGGCAGCCGACCGTGGTCTACACCGGCGAATAGGCCGCTTCTCGACGTCCCATCGAGACCAGGTGTCACTCGAGACACGGACGGTCAGCCACGCTTGCCGGCGCATGCGCGGCGAACCACACCTGGAATGCCAGCACCTCGGGGGTATCGGGCGCGAGCGCACGCGCCCTCTCGAGGGCGCACCGGGCCGAATGCCAGTCGCCCGCCATGGCTGCGGACACGCCGAGCTTGACCCATGCTTCATGCGCCTCCGGGTCCAGGTCCACCACGTGCTGGAGCACCGGCACCGCTTCTGCATGGCGTTGCTGCTTGAGGAGGACCGTGGCCAGGTCCTCCCACGCCGTTCTGTCCGCGGGAACCAGTTGCGTGGCTTTTTGCAGCGTTCTCGCGGCCTCCTCGAGACGGCCGGTTCGAGCATACATGGCACCCAGGCCGGCAAGGATATCGGCCCGATCCGGACTCAGGTTTCGAGCCTGCTCGAGGTGCTTCGTGGCTTCCGGCCATTCGCCCTGGCTCTCGAGAAGCCGGGCCATGGCCAGGTGGACATCGACGGACCCGGGGTACAGGCTCAACGAGCGGGAGAAGGCGACTCGAGCAGCCTCCAGGCGACCGGCAGCGACGAGGTCCAGGCCTTGCCGGAAGAACACCAGGTCCATGCCCCGCTCGCTGTTCAACCGCTCGAGGGGGCCGAATGCGCTGAGGTCCTGTTTCGCGAACGCCGCTTCGAGGGCGTCGATGTCCACGGAATGCTTGTTCGCGTAGAAACCGAACAACAGGTCCGGGCGCAACTGCAGATCGACCGGCACGTAGGCCTCCCGGAAACGGGGGTCCGCGGCGATCTGGTGTTCCGATAGTCCGTACAGCGCACGGTGGTCTTCGATGGGCACGTCGGCGATCCAGACGTTGCGCAAGAGGATCAGGTCGGGCGACCGGGACAACACGTACCGGCCGTCGCCCTTTTCGTGCCCCGTTCCTCCCCCCTCGCCCGGTATGACGTGGACCCGGGCGATGTGCGCGTCGGTCAGGCCGTAGAGATCGATCACCGGCCGCTCCGCGTGGTACGGGAGCGCCCCGACCGTGGTCAACGCCATGAGCGTCTCCGGGGGGGTGATGGCACGAAGGAGTCGCCCCAGGTAGGCCCGGTTCCGGGTCATGGATGCCGCCAACTCCGCCTGCCGCGCCAGGGGAGGCCAGGTGACCAGGACCGTCGCCCCCGCCATGGCCAGGACCAGCGCGCCGGCGCAAACGTTTCGAGCCCGCTGGCGGAAAGGTAACCGTTCGAGCACCGCTGCCAGCCCATCTGCCACGAGGAGGCAAGATGGTCCCAGGGCCGGCATGAAGAACCGTGCCCCGGCGAACGTGTCCCCTCCCAGCCAGACCACGTAGGCCACGTTGGTCGCCACCATGGCCGCGAGCACCCACCGGGCGGGCGTGCGGCGCAGCGACAGGGCCAGCACGGCCGGTATCACGGCCGCCCCGTACAACCAGGACGACAGGACGAAGTCGCGCAAGTAGTCCAGCCCGTTGCTCAGGGCTCCTGCTCCTCCCGTCGCCTTGGCATAGTAGGTGTTCGGGAGCCATGCTCCGTAGTAGGCACGGCGGCCGAGAAACAGCGCCACGACCAGCAGAAGCCAGGTCAGCAGGGCCGGGAGTTCGCGCCTTGCGGCCTCGAGCAGCGGGAGCGGGTCATTCCCCTCGTTGCGAACGGGTCTGTCTCGGTCGCCATGCCGTGCGCGCCTGGTGCCGGGCAGGCACCGGTTCGCGGTGTGCGCGGCCAGCAGGATGACGGGCAGGAAGACGACGCCCTCTGGTCTTGTCCATGTCGCCATGCCGAGCGCAAGTCCGCCCAGCAGCCGGCGTCCCGGCGGCTTGCGCGCGAGTTCCGGCACCAGCGAGGCCGCCCCGGCCATCACCAGCAAGGCGAACAGGTTCGTTTCGAGCCCGTGGGCGGCCCAGGCGCCCAGGTTGACGTTTGCGACCAGGAGGGCCACCGGAGCCCAGGCCCACCCAGCACCGAATCCAAGTTGCCGCCTCCCGAATCGGTAGACCACCGCGGCCAGCGTGATGTTGCACAGAACGGAGAGAATCTGTGCCAGGATCGCGGGATCGGCGCCCGCCGAGATGCCCGCCGCCATGATCAACGTCCAGAGCGGGCTCGTGAATCCCTCCACCCGTTCCCCGGGGTTGAAGACCAGCCCCACCCCGGAGGCCAGGTTGTGGGCGTATCGAAACGCAATGAACGCATCATCCAGGACCGCTTCGCGCCAGGCGACCGGGATTGCCACCAGCATGGTCGCCACGAGAATCCACCCGACCGTGTCGCGCGCCGTCTTCATGGGGTGATTAGTACCATGCGGGCCGATCGGGGCGCAACAGGGTCTGGCGGTGAGATTCCGGGCACCGGCGTCACGAGGTACTGGACGCCACCCCGGACTCGAGGCACAATTCGCAAGCGCGGCGACCGGTCGTCGTTCGCCAGGTGCCGCGCAGCGGCAAGACGGTTTGCACGGAGGTGGCACATGTCCTCGAGGCGATACTGGCTGTTCAAGAGCGAGCCGTCGGTCTACAGCTTCCAGGATCTCTTGCAGGAGCCGGACCAGACTGCCTGGTGGGAAGGTGTACGGAACTACCAGGCCAGGAATCTCCTGCGCGACCGGGTCCAGGTGGGCGACGGTGTGCTGTTCTATCACAGCCGGGTGAGTCCCCCGGTCGTTGCGGGGACGGCGGTCGTCGTTCGGGCCGGGTACCCCGACGATACGGCCTGGGACCCCTCGAGCCGGTACTTCGACCCGAGGAGCACACCGGAAAATCCCCGCTGGTACCGGGTGGACATCCGCGCAGACAGGGCCTTCCGCACCCCGATACCGCTGCAGACTTTGAAGCGGACACCGGGTCTCGAGGACATGATGGTGACGCGCAAAGGTGCCCGGTTGTCGATCCAGCCGGTCACGCCCGGGGAGTGGTGCATCATCCTCGAGCTTGGTGGACTGGCATGATGATAGAGGCATCCAGCACATTCGCCGGGATCGCTTTGCACGCCTTCGTTCGCCGATGAGCGGCACGGCTCGAGGATTGTACCATGGCAAAGAATCGCCGACAGACCCGGCTCGCCAGCCTGCGGGAATTCCTCGACAAGGACGTCGTCAAGGTACTGCTTTCGATTCTCATCATTGCATCCGTTCTGCCCGAAAACGCGCTGACCCGTACAGCGTCGAGGCAACTCTCCCTGGCGTTCTTTTTCGTTTTCGCCTTTGAATTCGCCATCCGTGCCGCGGTGTACTACCAGGCCGGACGGGAGCGCAAGGCCCGTCTCGGGGAAGGGCTGCTCCTCGCGCTCGACCTGATCGCCACGTTGAGTTTCCTCCCTGTGGAATACCTGTACCCCCCGGCCAAGGGTCTCAAAACCCTGCGGCTGGTGCGCTTCATGCGGATGTTCCTCCTCATCCGTTACTGGGCCCCGGTGGCCAAGGAGGTGTGGGTCATCCTCGTGAAGCGCAAGTTCCAGCTCATGTTCGTGGGCTCGGTGGTGCTGATCCTCTCCTTCGTGGGAGGTGCGCTGATGTCCAACCTCCACGAGATCGAGGCCGACGGCGGCGTTGCACTGACCGGTGTGGCAGGAGGATTCGACTACAACGAGGACGGCAAGATCGACGAAAGGGACCACAGCTTCGGTACCACCGTCTGGTGGGCGTTCCGCCAGCTCGAGGACCCGGGCAACCTGGTCCGGGAACCTCGAGCCGGTGTGCTGCTCGTCATCTCGTTCCTGCTGACCATCGGGGGGGTGTTCGTGGTGTCGTTCCTCATCGGTATCGGCACCAACGTGGTCGAGGAGTTGGTGAATGCGGCTCGAGGCCGGCCGCTCGGCATGCGGGACCATTCGGCTCTCCTCAACCCGTCGCCGTCGGCCCACCTGCTGCTGAACGAACTCCTGCGGTACTACCACAAGCACCTGCGCAAGGCGCGTATCGCCGTGCTGGGCCGGGACAAGAACCGGCCGGACTACCTGTTCAGGCCGGAGTTGGGCCGCGTTCGCTACCGTTCGGGCAACCCTTGGGTCGTGCAGGACCTTCGCAAGGTGGACACCGAACGGGCGAGCCGGGTCATTCTGCTCGGCAATCCGGAAGACCCCGATTCGGACGCCAGCATCGTCTCCCAGATTCTCTCGGTGCGGCAGCTCAACCCGGAGGGGACCATCCTGGCCGAACTCTACGGGGAAGGCAACCTCGGCGCCGCCGTGGAAGCAGGGGGCGGGAGGATCTACCCCATCCCCATGACGCGGTTCGCGAGCCTGCTGCTCAGCAACATCGTGCTGTACCCCGGGATCGAAGAGATGTACCGAGAGCTGCTTACATCCGCGGGACAGGAGATCTACACGGTGCTGTTCGGCGAGAAAAGCGTCTGCGGTCTCTCCCCCGGCTCGGTCCGCCCCACGCGCTGGGCCGACCTGGTGTCCATCGGTTGCGCGCACTACGGCGTCGTGCTGCTCGGATTCATGATCCTTCCTGACGGCCCAGGCATCGCCACGACCGCAGACCTCGTGCCGGTCCTGAACCCCGACCCCGAGCACGTCATCTCGACCGACATCATGGGTATCATCGGGCTCTCGACCGGGTTCGAGGAGTTGAAGCGGCTCGGCGTGGACTTCGCGACCGGCATGCTGCCCGACCCTGCCCCCCCGCCACCTGTCGAGGGGACCGTCCCGAGCCTCGAGCTATGTCCCGATTCCTGCGGCATCGAGAAGATCGTGATCAGCAACTTCCGGGAAGGTCTCGTCGAGTTCGTGGAACAGCTCATCCTCTTCCTCCGGCGACCACAGATCCACATCATGACCGCCACCGAAGAGGAGGTGGGAGACGTGGTCGAACAGTTCCTCTCCCACTCCATGAGGAGAATCGCCCGCCGGGTCAAGGTGCCCGGCCACTTCGAACGGCATGATGGCCGCGTCGTCTATCGCTTCCTGGATACGGACGAACCGCTGGTCCCGGTCGAGGTAGTCCCGGGAGACATCCTGGATGAACGCCAGTACATGGACGAGACCGTCGGTGGCTTCCGGCTTCCGGATATCGACATGATCGTGTTCTCGCCCCGGTACGGCCACCGGGACCCGGACGCGCGCACGGTCCTCGGCGTGCTCAAGCTGTGGGACATGCTCAAGCAGCGACCCGACCTGTTCCGGCCCAACTTCCGCATGGTCGCCGAGGTCAGCGACCCGGAGATCGGCGAGTTGCTCGAGCAGCGCGCGGCGACCTGGTCTCCCGCCGGTGCCTCCACCCGCTCGTGCACCGTGATCTCCCGGGAGCGGGCACGCAACGAGTTCATCGCCCAGGCGATCTTCGTTCCCGGTATCGCCGGCATCTACGAACAACTCCTCAGCGAAACAGGCGAGGACATCTGCCGCCTGCTGTTTCAGCCAGGCGACCAGCCCCCACCAGGGGCCACCGTCACCTTTCGCCAGTTGCTCTACCTGCTCTACCAGCGGGACAGGCTGATACTCCTCGGTGTCGAACTACACGACAGGACATCCGGGACACGAACGTTCCACCTCAATCCCAGGCCCGGCGACGACGGCTTCGTGTTCCGTCTCGACGACGTCGTTTCGGTCTGCGCGGTCGGAGACACCCGGGTGCTGGCAGGGCGGCGACAAAAGGAGGAACCCTGATTGCAGAGAGGAAGGATCCCCCACGGCCCCGGAGCGTGCAGGTTCGAACGGCAGGCGCTCGAGAAGCGGGTCGGCACCGAAGGTGAGAAAAGGCAAGGCCAGATGGAAGTGAATGAAGAGCCGGCAAGAGAAGATCTCAGGCAGAAACGGCGCGCCTGGACATTGGCCCACAAGCTGATCTGTCTCGCCAGGATCGTTTCTCGAGAAGAAGGAGCACACCTTCTCGAGGTCACCACGCAGTAGCTGTGCAACGCCATGGGGAGACCCGGCGGAGCGCGGCTCGAGGAGGTCCAGGCCTTCGCAAGAGACGTGGTGGCCTACATGGCCGGCTTCGGCACCTACGTCTCGTGTGGTTGCGGCTACCTCTCCCTCAGAGTCACCGGCGAAGAGACCGCGCAAGCGTTCCTCGAGCGGGAAGACATCCTCGAGCCGACCACCTTCACCCCCACCGATCTCGAGGCCTACTTCCGCGAAAAGATCCTCCTCGAGTCCAGCGGCGTGACGGAGTTGGCCCAGACCTGCGACCCCCGGACTATCCAGGATACGCTGCGGGAGTTGTGAGGCACACATTCGCCGGGAGACACGGCATGGAGGGAGATTCTGGCCGCGACACCGTCACCGGCCGCCCGGTCGACCCCGGACCGGTGGGTGGGCCACGGCCGGCCGGTACGTTGCTTCAAAGGAGAGTGCGCATGCGACAACGTTGTCCGTGGTGTGAATCCTACCCGATCTACGTCTCCTATCACGACCAGGAGTGGGGCGTTCCATGCTTCGACGACCGGGTACTGTTCGAGTTCCTGGTCCTCGAGGGCGCCCAGGCCGGGCTGAGCTGGCTCACCATACTCAAGCGGCGCGAAGCGTACCGGAGGGCATTCGACGGGTTCGACCCGGAACGGGTGGCACGGTTCACCGAGGATAAGATCCAGGCCCTCCTCGCCGACCCGGGCCTCATCAGGAACCGGCTCAAGATGCGCTCCGCGGTGCGAAACGCGCAGGCGTTCCTCGAGGTGCAGGCGGAATTCGACGGCTTCCACCGGTTCATCTGGGACTTCGTCGACGGCCGCCCGATCCGCAACGCATGGACCACCTTGGCCGACATACCGGCGAGCACGCCGCTGTCCCACACCATCAGCCGGGAGATGAAGGCTCGAGGCTTCTCCTTCGTCGGCCCCACCATCATTTACGCCCACATGCAGGCCACAGGCATGGTCAACGACCACCTGGTGACCTGCTTCCGATACCTCGAGGTGGACGCGCTGCCGGGTTGAGCGCACCGCTCCGCACCCACGTCCCACCCACGCCAGGACACCGCACACCCCTGCACCTTCGTGCGCCAGACGCCGGCACCCATGACGTTCCTCCCGCCGCGAAACCACACCGGGGGCACCCCCATTCCCCGTTCCCCAATTCCCTATTCATCGACCTGGATACCGTGAAAATGGGACCGGCAGGCCGCCATGCGGTCTCGAGTCATCCAGTGCGACGGAGGCACCCATCCAGCAGGCGGAGGCATGCCGAGTCTTCTTCGCTTCGCAGGCCACAGTGGGTTGTAGGGCATGAGGACCACCTGGGCCACCCCGTTATCTCGCAAGAACGTCGCAATCGCCGACAGGTTCTCCTCGGTATCCGTGATACCGGGTACCAGGGGAACTCGAGGGAGCACCGCCACCCCTCCCGTGCACGCCCGCTGGTAGATTTCGACGAAATTCCGCAAGATCGTCTTGTTACCGGTACCACACCACCGCTCGTGCTTGCCGGTGTCCATGAGCTTGATGTCAAAGTAGACGAGGTCCAGGTGGGGATAGAGCACCCGGTCGAACGCCTCGAGCCGGAACAGGCCGCAGGTCTCGAGCAGCACGTGGATCCCGGCCCGCTTCAACCGGCGTGCGAGTTCCCCGGCGGAATTCATCTGGGATGTCGGCTCCCCCCCGGAGAGTGTCACCCCGCCGCCGGACCTGTCGAAAAACGGACGGTCCGGCAAGATCGCCGCGAGGATGTCGCCCGCGGTCATCTCCTGGCCGACTCGAGACAGCGCGCCGGACGGACAGGCGTCCGCACAGAGACCACAGCGGGTGCAGCGGGCCCGATCGACCAGGACTCGAGGCGCCTGCTTCCCGACATGTCTTCCCTGCTCCTCCTTCTGGACGATCCCGGCGCTCGCGCTTCTCGAACGGCTCTTCGTCCTCCCGGTCACGCGGTTGCGAAAGGAGGTCAAGCGTTCCCGGAACCGTGCACTCACGTTGAGGACGGGCCCCGGGGGCCGGGACGAGAGCATGGTACCAGGCCACCGGCCTGGTACGCCGGTCCCCGCTCGCCGGACAGGGCCCGGCGGGCCGTCCTGGACCAGGATCGCCCCTTCGGGACATGCCTCGAGGCACCGCGTGCACCCGGTGACACAAGCCTCCTCGTCCCAGGCGAGTTCCGGGCCGGGGCGCATGCCTTCCGGGTTGTGGCACCATGCGCACGAGAGGGGGCAACCTTTGAAGAAGACCACGGAACGGATACCGGGACCGTCGTCCAGGGAGTTCCCCTTGATCGCGAAAACGCAGGATCGCAATGGCACATCGACCTCGAGACCTACCCCAAGCCGTACTCGGCCCGCTCGATCAGCTCGAGCTGCATGTCGCGGTTGAGGGTGACGAAGTAGGCGTTGTAGCCGGAGATACGGACCAGGAGGTTGCGATAGTTCTCGGGATGGAGCATGGCGTCGCGCAACATGGCGGAGGAGGCCACGTTCATCTGCATCTGCATGCCGCCCAGGTCGAAGTAGGTGCGCACGTAGGCATGCATGTTGTCCACGATCCGCTCGAGCGATTCTCCCGGCGCGGGGGCTACCTTCACGTTGAAGGCGATGTTGTTGTTCATGTCTCGAGGATCCAGGCGAGCCACGTCGCGGATGTTGTCGAGGAGGTTGGACGACGCGTGCGCCTCCGGGGTCAGGCCCGGCGTGAAGGCCTTGCCGGCGCGCCTTCCGGACGGCAGCGCCCCGGCCAGTGTGCCGAAAGCGACGTGGTTGGACATGGACCAGAATCCCGCCGTGTAGGGTCCACCGCGGTAGTTCTCGTGGCGCGCATAGAGGTCATGCGCGAGACGGGCGACGCGCCGCGCCATCTCGAGGGCTTCGGGGCTCCCGGAGCCGAAAAGGGGAACCTTGTTGCGGACCAGGGCCAGCAGTTCCGGATGGTGCTCGAAATCGCCGTCCACGGCGGCTTTCAAGTCGGCGAAACGCACCTGCCGGGTATCGTAGACCAGCCGCTTGATTGCCATCAGGGAGTCGGTCACGTCGGCGAGACCGATGCAGGCTGCCCCGGAGGAGTTGTACCGCGCCCCTCCCTCCGTGGCGTCGAGACCCCGGCCGATGCAACCGTCGATGAGGGAGGAGAGCAGGGGTGTCGGCCGGATGAGGGCATGGGCCTCGGCGAGCATCCGGTTGTACGCGACCGCCTGGTCGACGAGGAACTCGAGCTGCGTCGAGAAGGCGTCGAAGAAGGTATCGAAGGTCGGGAAATCCTCCCCGCTGACATCTCCCGTATGGGGCCCGACCTCCCAGTCCATGAGCGGATGGCGCCCGTTGTTCAGCGCCATCTCGAGGGCAGCGACCAGGTTCATCATCATGGAATTGGTGTGCCCCATCTGCTTGCCGGACAGGGTGGGCTCCACGCACCCGGTCGCCGACCAGTCACGGATGTCCTCGATCCGGTATCCAAGCGGCAGCAGGGAGTCGATCACCGCCCGGTCGTTGTGCATGGAGGGCGTCGCCGCGGTGATCAGGTTGACCTCGCACAGCCGCCGCAGGTAGGTGTCGCTGTTGATACCCGGGTGGAAGCGCGCGTTCACGTTCGGGTCACGAATAGCCAGCATTTCCGTGACTTTGAGGAAGATGTAGGTCATGTCGACGACGGCGTCCTCGCCTTCGGGGGTCACCCCGCCGAGGGTGATGGCCTGGTCGGACGAACTTCCCCCGAAGAGATAGTTTCCCAGGTCGGGGACCAGGGGGAGGTGGTCGGTGCAACGCATGTAGAGGCACCCGATCAGCTCGATGGCGTGAGCGACGTATGCGCGCCGTGCCTCCTGCGTCTCGAGGGCCTGCATATCGGCGGCGAAATAGGGTTGCAGCCACTGGTCGAGACGGCCGAGAGATAGTCCGGCGTTGGTATTTTCCTGATGGAGTCCGATCCACCCGATCCAGATGGCGTTGACCGCCTCGTCCAGGGTCCTCGCCGGCTGGGCCGGGACCCTGGCGCATATCTCTGCCAGCCTTTCGAGTTCGGCTTTGCGTTGCTGCCCGTGTGCCCGTTCGGCGCGTTCCGCGGCCTTCGTCGAGAGGTTGGCGGCGTAGGCCTCGAGACCTTCCAGGCACAGAATCATCGCGCGACGTTCCGCGTTCCTTTCATCGAGCGTGGGCCCTCTGGCCGCGGGGTTTCCTCCCGGCGCTGGGCGGTCCTCCTTCGACTCGGTGCGCCGCGCGCCGTCCGCCCTGTCCGGACGGACACCGGCGCTCGATGCGGTCTCTCCATCCGGGAGGGACGCCTTGTCTCGAGCCATGGCTGCTTCGATCTCGCGAATGATGCCTCGAGTTCCCAGCCGAAGGAGCCGGGGGAAGTCGGGGATGGTGTGGGAGAGGGCAGCGGTTTTCCAGAGGAAGTAGACGGCGAACCGCTCGTCGAGCTGCTGGCAGAGCGGTTCCTGGAACCGGTCGCGGACCCATTCGCGGAAGTTGCGCCTGGCCCAGAACGGGAAGACGTCGTGGTGGAGGATGTGGCGGGTTTCCGGGGAGATGTCGTAGGGGTTCAAGGCCCGTTCCGGGGTGGAGATCAGTTCTCCCCAAATGGTCGTGCCATGGGCGTCGGGATAGATGACGACGCCGACTTCCTTTGCCGTGGTCGTTACTGCGACAAGGTCGTTGTAGCGAATGCGCGGCTCCTTGTGTGCCATGAGGTGCTTGAAAGCGTGCGCCTGCCGGAGGGCCGGGTTCCAGGGCCTGCCCTCCCGGTCGGTCTCGAAGCCATGTTCCCGGTACCACTGGGTGAGCAACCGTGGTCGTTCGGCGCAGATCTCGGGCTTCAACCGGAAGTGGGCGTCAAGAAAGGCTTTGAGCCGGGGAAAATCGGACAGGGAGAACCCGGAGAGGTAGGGGTCCTCGAGGAAAGCCACACCGGGGTCTTCGGCCTTGGGCTTGAGCCTGACCGCCCGACGCCTTGCCTCGGCTCCTCCCACCGGCACATGCCGGGAACTCGAGAGTGCGGCGGCGACTTCCTCCCTCTCCCGCGCCCGGCGCTTTGCCTCGAGCCGGCGGTGCCCGTCGTGCATGAGCACGGACAGCAGGTAGCTGAACAGGTTGAGGTAGGAGAGGTTTCCGCTGACGCACATGCGGTTCCGCATGAGGAGGTTGAGAACCTCGTTGGGCGGAAGTCGCAGCATCTCGAGGAGGACGCCGGCGGTCCGAAACACCATCGTGACGGTGGCGTCGTCCGGGATCGTGGCAAGCGCTAGAGCCTTGCCGCCGGAGAAGGACAGGGCTGCCGCCACGGAACGGTCCCGGGTCCGGAACCCGATGGTGAAGTCGATCCATCCTTCTGCGCTCCGGAGATGGTCCCGGATGGAAGGACGGATGTTGAACTGGGCTGCCATGGTCCTGAGCAGGACCAGGAGGAGCAATCGAGTCGGTGTTGTCATCGTAGCCGGTGCCTCCGTCACCCCCCCGGGACAGCCTTCCCGACGACCAGCTTCTCCGTGCCGTTGCCGGGCAGGACGGCTCCACGGTCCATTGTACCACGGTCCTGGTGGGAACAGGAGCTGAGCGGCCCCCCCATCCCCCGGGTTCTCACCGTCCCGACGGATGGTAGATGTAGCCCTTGCCCCTCAGCGACCGGAGGTACCTCGGCTTCGACGGCTCGGGCTCGATGAACTTGCGAATGCGCACGACGAAAGTGTCCACGGTCCGGGTGACGATGTCCGGTTCGTAGCCCCAGACCTCCTTGAGGAGTTCCCCGCGTGACACCAATCGGTCAGGGTGGGCATGGAAGTAGCGCAGGAGTTCCAGCTCGATCCGGGTCAGTTCTCGAGGTCCGTCCCTGCCGACCCCGGTCATGGTGCCCGGGTCGATGCGCACGGGACCGAACCAAAACGGTGTCTCGGACGGGGGCAGGCTCCAGCTAGCCCGGCGGAGCAGACCGGCGATCCGAAGCATGAGTTCCTTCAGCACGAAAGGCTTGACGAGGTAGTCATCCACGCCACACTCGAGCCCGGCAATCCTGTCCTCGTCGGCGGAGAGTGCGGTCAGCATGAGAATGGGCAGCTTCGAGTCCCGGTGTCGGACTTGCCTGGCGACCTCGAACCCGTCGATACCCGGCAGCATGACGTCCAGCACCATGATGTCGAATGCTTCGTGACCCAGGCGATCCAGGGCCTCCTCCCCGGTCTCCACGGCGCAGGTATCATAGCCTTCGGCCCGGAAGTTGAACTCGAGCGTCCGGGCGATGTGCTGCTCATCCTCGACCAACAGAATCCTCATTGCCGCGTTCTCCTTCGCAAGCCACCTGGGGCAGCAGCACGTCGAACCTCGCCCCCCGGCCAGGCCCCTCGCTATGCGCCTTCACGGTGCCGTGGTGAAGCGAGACGATACCCTTGACGATGTACAGCCCGAGACCGCTGCCGCGGCGCGACCTCTTGCGCCCCTCATCGGTACGGTAGAAGAGTCCGAAGATCCGCTTCAATTCCTTTTTCGGAATCCCGATCCCTTGGTCCTGGACCGACAGCCGAGCCCATTTCCCCTTGCCCTCGAGCGACACGACGATCGGGGTGCCTGACGGAGAGTATCGTTCCGCGTTGCGCACCAGGTTCTCGAGGACCGTCCGGAGCGCTTCGCGGTCTCCAAGCACCGCGCAGAAGTCGAGGTGCCCCACCTCGAGGCGATGACCGCGGCGCTCCACGACCTCCTTGCTGTTCGCCACGAACGACTTCACGAATCCGTCCAGCAGGATCATCTCCTTGCGCAGCGGTTGGCGCCCTCGCTTCAATCGCGACGCCTGGAGGATTCCTCCGATCTGGCGCGTCAGCCGCCCGGTATCCTCGAGCATGGCGTCGATGAATGCGCGCCGCTGCGCTTCGGAAAGCTCGTGGTCGCGTAACGTCTCGAGGCTGAGGGAAATGGAGGTGAGAGGTGTCCGGAGTTCGTGACTGACATAGGAGAGAAAGTCGCTCATCTGCCTGTTGATGATGGCTTGCTTGGCGAGCATGAGGGTCAGGGTCACGGTGCCGGCGAAGATCATACCCATCAGGACGATACCGACCACGAACGGCGCCCACGTGAGGAGGTCCTGGGAGCCGGCCCCCGCACGCTCGGCGAGGTAGCGGGTCTGCCGGTATCGATCGACGAAGAACAGGATCCAGTATACGAGCGCGGCTGTCCAGGCAACGTGGACCGCCACGATCATCGTGACCGGATGTGTGATCCACGCGAGACGTTTCCCCATCCGAGCCTCCCGCCGGCGCGCTTTTACCGTACTTTTACACGACGCGATCCCCCACGTCCCATAATAGTTCCCAGACGTAATCGATCCAACAACCACTGTTTTGCCAGGTGAGCCATCATGCCCAAACCGCCTCGTATCCTGCTTTCTTCTGTATTCGGGCCATTCGGCGTCGACGACGCCTATGGGCGCAAGGAAAACATCATGGAGCTGTTCCACAACCAGGTGACCAGGGAACAGGGGGTGTTCTCGCTGCGCTACAACCACCAGAGCTTCGGGCTGTATCTCATCGCGGAAAACCTCGAGGCCGATACCACGGTGCTGGACTTTCCGTCAGAGAAGCGATTCGTCCGGGAGATCCGAAAAGGCTACGATTTCGTTGGGATAGCGTTCATCGTGCCGAACTTCTCGAAGGCCAAACGCATGGCCGAACTCGTTCGGAAGCATGCGCCGTCCTCCCAGATCGTGCTGGGCGGGCACGGTACCGCCATTCCGGGCATCGAGCACGAGATCCCTTGCGACCACGTGTGCCGTGGCGAAGGCGTCCGGTTCATGCGCGCGCTCATCGGGGACGATCCCAACCTCCCCATCTCCCACCCGGTCATGCCGTCGTCGTTCAACAACCATGTCCTGGGGATACCGCGACGGACCGAGGATGCGGTCCTCATGACCGGGGTAGGATGTCCCAACGCCTGCAGGTTTTGCTGTACGAGCCATTTCTTCAAACGGGAGTATGTGCCGTTCCTGAAGACGGGGAGGGACATCTACGATTTCTGCGAACGCGCGGAAAGGGAGCACGGATACAAGAGCTTTTTCATCATGGACGAGAACTTCCTCAAGCACCGCCGGCGGGCCGAGGAGTTCCTCGAGCTGCTCGAGCGCAATGGGAAGTACTACGTCCTGTCGATCTTCAGCTCTGCCGAAGCGGTGAGCGAGGTAGGAGTCGACTTCATGGCTCGCCTGGGTATCCGTTTCCTCTGGCTGGGCATGGAGGGACGCAACAGCGAATATGCCAAGAACGACGGCATCGACCTCCCGGCCCTGGTCTCGAGACTCCGGGAGAACGGCATCGTCGTTCTGGGTTCGATCATCCTTTTCAGCGAGCGCCACACACCGGAAAACATCCAGGACGACATCGATTTCGTCATCGATGCCGGGCCGGACTTCATACAGTTCATGCAGCTCGGCCCCCTTCCGGGCACGGCGCTGTACGAAGCATACGAACGGGCGGGTAGGATACGCCACGATGTCCCATACGAGGAGTGGCACGGCCAGCACCGCATCTGGTTCGACCATCCCCACTTCACTGCCGAGGAAACCGAAAGCTACCTCCGCGATGCCTTCATCCAGGCCTGGGATCGTCTCGGGGGTTCCCTCCTGCGCGTGTTCGAAACCACGCTCATGGGATATCATGCATCGAGGGGCTCCCGGGACCCCATGATCGAGGCGCGACACGCGGACCTCGAGCAGGCGTGCCTGGCCTACTACCCCGCGCTGCCCGCCATCGCCGCGCACGCCCACAACGACCTCGAGCGCGACTATGCCCGCGATCTGATCGGGCGCTACCGGGAAGCGTTCGGGCCCATGACAGGGACACAGCGCGTGAGCAGCCTGGTGGCAAGGGCGATGGCAGCCGTGGAAGCGGCGCGGATAGCGGCAGGACTCGGGCTCCGGCAACCCCGGACCCACGTGACCCGATTCCGGTCTCGAGGGGCGGCAAGAATACGGAAGCCGGCCCAGCATGAATCCGGCCTCCCCCCACGAGCCGCCGGGCGCAGCGTCCAGGGCATCGCTGCCGCCGTGTCGGTGGACCCGGCCGGTTAGCCCCTCCGGGTTGTCGGCAAGCAGGCAAGCTGCCTGCTCTGCGCGCTTTGGATGGGCCGTCCGCGTGGCGCGCACCCTGATCACGCACTATAATGCCGCCATGCGCACCTCGAGCCGATCCCTTCCTCCGGGAACAGCCGTCACCGTGGCAGCGATACTGCTTGCACTGTTTTTGCGCGCGTGGCTGTTCCAGGTTCACGCCATCGGATGGGATCCGAATGAGTACTGCTGGATCTCGAAGCTCGAGCTGGCACCTCATGGCCCGTACCTGTTCTACGGCGTCGTGGGCTGGGCGGTCGGGAAGATAGTCGATCCCGAGTGGGGACTGTCGCTTCTCTCCCTGGTTTCCAACCTTGCCGCTGCCACCTTGTTTCACCGGCTTCTCGCCCGGCAGGCGGTCTCGCGGCTCGCCCGGCAGGTCGCCGTGGCCGCTTACCTGTTGCTGCCGGTGTCGAGCTACCAGGCCGGCCTTCAGGAGATCTATGCCTTCCAGGGGGCATGGACGATGGCGGCCCTGCTGGCACTCCATGGGCGTGGCTGGAAGGCGCCGTGGATCTCTGGCGCCCTGTTCGGACTCGCGTGCCTGGTCCACAACGGGAGCCTGCTTCTCGTGCCCGGATTCCTGGCGATGTGCTGGTACCAGGCGTATCGATCGGCCAGGGAGGAAGGTCCTCCAGCCGGAGACGCCGGCAAGAGAGGTTCGAAAACGGGGCACCACCGCCTTCTCGGCCGCTGGATGGCCTGGGCGATTCCCGTCGTAGCCGTCCTGGCCCTGGGTACCGCCGCGCTCTGGGCCCGTTACCGGACGCTTTTCGGCGGTCGCGCGTGGCGCATGACCCTGGTGCAACTGCGTGGTATCACGCCCGTTCCGGGCCAGGTTCGTCCCGGGACATCCTGGCACACCTCGGTAGCGCGGCTCGGGGAACACCTCTCGAGCGCGTTCGCCCTGGGCTGGCCGCCGGTCATTCTTGCCGTGGTGCTGCTTGGCGCCGTGCTGTGGACAACGGATCGCCGGCGTCTGGGTGCCTGGGCCTGCTTTGCCCTTCCCTACCTGTTCTATGAAATAGCGGTCGCCGGGAGTCCTGATGCCGGCGCCTACCTGGTCTACGTCGTACCGGTCGCGGCAATTGCCCTCGGCGAAGCGGTGGAGGGGGCCTGGCGTTGGACCGTCCATCTCGAGGTGGATAAGAAACGTTCTCGCAGGTACGTGCTGGCCATCAGGTGTGCTGTAGGGGGCGCCGTCCTGGCCGCGCTGTTGATCCCCGGACTCGAGCCCGCGCTGACCGCCGACCCTCCCGGCTGGCTGGTTCCCCGCGAGGAGCGCCATGACGCCTTGCTCGAGTGGGTCGAGCAGCATACGCCGGCCGACACCTTGCTGGCCGGGATACCCGGTGGGGTGTCCGCCATGGCCGCCGGGTGCCTGAGCGGCAGGGAAGTGGCGCAGGGGGACCCGCTCGGCTTTCCCTGCTCGAGCTGCGACAATGGGCCCGGATACCGGGTCCTCGCGGTGCCCGCGTCCGGGTCGGGTATCATCGGCCCGTTCCTGGAGCGGCTCACGCCGGAGCGACTGTCGGCCATGCTCGGGACCGGCCGCCTCGTTCTCTCGCTGGGCCCGGATCCCTTTCCCGGGATCGAAGGCCGTTCCCTGACCGAAGCTCGAGGGGCTGCCTACGATCTGCGCCGTTGCGTCGCAAGCGGCCCCCTCGCGGGTCCACCGGGAGAACTCTATCGAATCGTCCTTCCGGAGACACCGGCGTCCGCCGCGTGCGGGGTCCCCGTCAGATCCCTCGCCCCCGGGGGAGCACGCTGACCCCTCCCGGCACACTGGTTCTGCTTGACTTCGCGATGCCGATCCCGTCTACTTCGATGAGCGGGCACGCCGCACGACACTGGGCAGGGGCGTGTCCTCGGTCCAACCTCCCGCAGGCCCTCGGCCTCCGGGCACAGCCAAGGAGAGTTCCATGCCGCATTTCCGTTCCACCACCCGACCGACCGCGACGTTTTCGTGGAGAACGTTGCTGGCCTTGTCCGCCGCCCTCCTGGCCGGCGGATCCGCCATGGCAGCCGACCGCGTGGTGATAGCCGAAGCCTTCGTGGACGATGGGTGACCGTATTGCCCTTACGCCGGTCAGGCGTTGGACAACCTGATGAACGAGCACCCGGACGACTTCGTGGCCATCGAGCTGCACATCGCTGATCGCTACCGCACGGAGTGGACCGTCGAGCGATCCGACTTCTACGGTGTCCTCGGCACGCCCACCTGCTGGTTCGACGGCGTGGAGGCCGCGGAAGGCGCCTTCACCAACGAACTCGCCATGACGGCCTGGTATTCCGGTATCTTGAATGACCGTCTCGCGGTACCCACCAACGTATACCTGGACCTGACAGCGGTGGCCACGACGGAAGACACTTTCGCCGTGACCGTCGATGTGGGTCTCGACGAAGGCTCGGAACCGCGCGAACTGGTCGGTCACGTGGTCCAGGTGCTGGACTACTATCCCCAGAGCGACGACTGGTTCCGGAACACGGTCATTCAGCACCAGGTCACCGTGCCGTTCACACTCGAACCAGGGGCGCCCCACTCGTTCACGATGAACTTCACGCTCTCCGGGGACAGTTGGAACTACAAGGAATCCGCCAAGTTCGTGGCCTGGGTCAGCGACGTGGGCACGGAAGGTCCACTGGAAATCCACAACGCGGCGCAACTGGCGTGGCCGTTCGAGGAGGAGCCTGCCAACTGCGACCAGTCGACGGCGTCCCGTGGCCTGCTCTCGGCCGGGGTTTTCTACGGCTTCGCCCTGGGCCTGATCGGCCTGAAGGCGCGTCGGCGACGTGCACGAAGCGACTGATCTCCCCTCCGCCCCCCCGTGCCCGGATCAGCCCTGCTCTCGCCCGCGGTAGCCACCGGGGCCGGCATGAAGAATGTTCCAGTTGAAGGAGTGGCGGCCCACGACTCGAGCCCACGGCCGGTAGGCCTCGAGCCCCACAGGTATGACACCCCGGAGATGCTCGAGGATCTCCTCGAGCCGGGTCAGGTCCAGGATGCGCTCGCGTTCGTCTCCCCCGCCGGCCGAATCGAGATCTCCGGGTCTCCCGAATCCGCCACCGTCCGCCGTGCCTTGCAGGCAAGCTTCGAGGTACGCCTTTACGTATGTCTCGAGGTCGTCCGCGGTGCGTTCCACACCTTGGTGAGACCCATCCGCGGTCTCCTCGCCGTCGCGCTTCACGACTCCACCGGTTGACCCGTGGATACGACGAAGCAGCGCGCAACCGGTCTCGGGAAACCGGGCGATGATCCCCAGCAGCGTGAGCACGGCACGGTAGGCCCCCTGTTCCTTGTCGATGAAGCGAGCGAACACGTCCGGATCGCGGCCGGCACTCACGCGGATGATACGGTAGATGTTCAACATGCGCTTGGCGGTCCGAGGCGTCCGTATGAACGGGTGCAGTTCCTGGAGGAAGGCGACTTCATGGGGCTCGAGGGCGAGCAGGGTCTGCTCGGCCGGCGGTGCCTCCTCCGGGGCGTCCGACTCCCCCTGGTCCGGCGATGCGGCCGTCTTCGTCTCCGCTTCGAGGCTGGCACCCGGGTCCTCATCGCCCGGTATCGACTCCTCGGCCTCGACCATTCCATTCTCCCCGGTTCCGGTCGAAGCCTCCACGCCCTCCGGCGGACCCTTCTCTCCTTCCCTCTTGTTGAGGTCTTCGATCAGGGTTCTGTATCCCGCTTCCGACATGTCCTCGAGGGCGAAGGGAACCTGGAAGATCTTCTCTAGGTAGTTCTGGGGGCTGAACGCCAGTTCGTGGTGGATGGCGCGCTCCCCGGCGCCGGACCGGGGCACCCCGTTGACGAAGGTCTGCCTGAGCGAATGCTGCAGCCACCGGGCGTCCACGGCCACCACGACCACGAACAGCTTGAAGGCCAGGAGCAGATGGACGGCCTGGAGGACCCGCACGACCTGGTCCGGTTGGCAGCGGTCCAGGTCGTCGACGTAGAGCACGATACGATCGATCGGATCAACCTCCGAGGGGGCCGCGCGCCGCCAGGCCTCGAGGGTTCTCTGCAGCTCCTTGAAGTCCTCCCGGATGGTCGACAGGAGCCCCAAGTGGCTACGATAGGTGCTCGAGGCTATCCGTCCGGAGAGGAAGTCGTACACCACACCGCCGCTGCGAATGTGGAGAATCTGCCGCTGCGCTTCCTCGATGGCCCTGCCGCACTCCGCGACGCGCTGGGTCTCCCGTTCCAGTTCCGCATCCCATCTCGCCAGCTCGAGCAGGCGGCGCTCCGCCTCCTTCTCGCTACTGGATTCCGCCTCCTCCTTGGAGATGTCCTTGGCACGGCGCTGGATATCGTCCCGGAGCTTGAGAATGGCTGACCTGGCTTGGGTGGTCCGGTCCAGCAACTCGCTGAAGCGCTTGACTCGAGAGGTCATCCAGGCCGCAGCCGCTGCGACCACACCGAGGAACTCTACAAGACGCGCCAGAGACGCCCATCGGCCGGCATCCAGGAACAGCAACCCACTTTCGACGAGCACGACCGTGGCGAGCAAGACCAGTGTGAAGCCCAACAAGGCGCGTGTCTTGAACAGTGCCCCCCACGACCCCACCGCGCGGGTCCCCACGCGGTCGATACGATCGGCGAGCGCGAGCACGTCGTCCGCGGTATCGAGGACCGGGGCCAGTCCCAAGTCACCGGCGAGCTTTTTCAAGGTATCGAGCGGATCTTCCTCCCTGGCGCCCGCTCCACCCGTGGCCGCGGGCTTCTGCTTGTTGCTTCTCCACAGTTCCAGCACGGCCTCGCCATACGCCCTGGCACTGGCCTTGCGTTCGGACTCGAGGGCCCCCAACTTTTTCGCCGCATTCTCTCGCTCCCGGGTCGCGATCTCGATGCGTCTCTCGGCTTCTTCCAGGGCCGTCTCGCTCGAGCGGAGCCGGGTGGTGTGGGCCTCGATATCGTCTCTCTCTTCCATGCCCGGCTTGCCGCCGGGTCGAACGGCCGCGGCCAGTTTCTCGAAAATGTGCACCGCCAGCACGGCCCACAGATTGGTGTCCGAGTAGTGCCATGCGTTGAACTCGATGGGCACGACCCGTTTGACGTAGGGCGCTGAATCGTCGGCTTTTCTCATCTTCACCAGCTTGTCGACGGCGTCCCTCATGCACCGCATGAAGTAGCTCTTCCCGACACCCCACTCGCCGAACAGGCCGATGGCCAGGGGGGGTTCGACGTCCCTGGCCGCGATCAGCCTGGCGAAGTCCTCGGCCTGCGTCTGCATCCCGAGACTGTCGTCGGCGGGCATGCCGTCGTTGGAATAGAGCGGCCGGTCAGGGGGCGCCGGCGTGAGGTCCGCCGAACCCGGAACGCCGGATTCCGGCCGTTCGTCCAGGACTCCGGCGAGGACTCGAGCCCCGACAATCTCCAGGACCGGGTAGTACCTGGGAGGATCGGACCGGGAAGAGAAGTCGTGGACGACGACCTCACGGTAGACGTTGCGGTTGAACATCCGGCCGACGGCGACGGCCAGGGCGAGCGGGGTGGAAATCACCAGGTGGACGCGGCGTTGTGGGTGCCGCCGCTGATACTCATCGAGCCTGGCCAGGATTTCGCGGTGGACCGTGGCAGCGTCGATGCCGGGCTCAACGGTGCGCCAGGTTGCCGGGGTGAGACGATGAATCCACCCGGCCCCGGTATCCCGGGCAAGCCCAACCAGGGTGTCTTTCTGCGCGAACCGGGCGACTTCGATACTAACAACGTAGTCCGGCCCCCCGTCCGGAATCCCCGCGGTATCGGTCTCGAAGAAAGGTGCATCGCGCGGTGGTCCGGCCTCGAGGTCCCCGGAGAAGAGAAACGGGTCCCATGCCGACGCGGAGACGGTCCGCTGGTAGATCACCAGCGGGAGGTCCCGGGCGGTCCTCCGAAGACGCTGGCCCAGGTAGACACCGGCGGGGTAGGGACACGCCGCGAACAGGTGCAAGACGCCTCGGCACGCCGACCTGGCCCGATCCACGCCGGCATCGATGGCCGTGACCACGGCCTCCCACGCCTGCCGGCACCGTTCCACGTCAGTGTAGGCACGCAGGTCGTCATCGGGGATGTACGCCTCGGCGGGAACACGGATGACGTGTGCGAACCCAAGGGACTCCCAGGACGCTGCGCCCTCCGGGGGTGGAATCTGGCCACCGAACGCCACGACGAGGGCGCAGTCATCCTTGGCTGGCGCGACCCTCGGCCGCTGCGCCTGCTGGGCATCAGAATCGGCGATCTGCTCCACGGGGTCCCCGTCGGCCTCTTTTCCGGCCTGGGCGACGAAGGGCAGTTTTGACTTGAGAGCCTGATCTGGTGGTGATGCAAAGTCATCTGTTTGTGCCGCTTCGGGCGCCGGCGCCTGGTGCGTGCTGTCGCCCGAACGGGCCGCGCTTCCGCCCCTGTCGCGAGTCGCATCGTCCTGTCCGTGGGGTGCCTGGTCCGGGGGTTCCACGTGGTGCTCCTCTCCTTGGACTGTCCGCTCGAGTTCGCAACGCTTCACGTCTGGGCGCCCCGTGCGGGAGCGCGTCGGTCCCGGCCACGGGGGTGAAGCCAGTCTATCGGTCTTGCCCGGTGGCTGTCCAGCCTGTTTCGCCTGGACCTGTTTCAAACCGGGATACGAAGGCCTCGCTCGGACGGCACCGCCACCGTGCCAACGAGGTAGGGGCGGTTAGCAATCACCCTGCTTGAACAAATGCCAGCCCCGTGCTACGGTTGATGTGGCAGCCGGGCTGAGGCCGCGTGGCGGTCTCGCGGTCTGGAAACGCGGCTTTTGGTACCGATCCGGAACGCCAAGGGGAGTACTGGAGATGGCTTGGAAAGCGATCATGCGAGGGCTCGTCGTCTTGTGCGTCCTGAGTGCGGGCATCGTGGGCGGTTGCGCCAGGAGTCAACGGGGGGACCTGGGGAGTCTTGACAATCCCGTGGTGTGCCTGCTGTCTCATGCCCATACTGCCGGAGCGACGCCGGTGGACCTCACGTCCATGGAGCGCATGCTCGAGGAGGCGTCCGGGCTGGACATCGAGGTACGGTCTGCGGCGACCGGGGCCGAAGCGCTCGCCGCGATCGGGCGGCGTGACGTCCACTTTGGGATTCTGCCCTTGTTCGAATACCTTCTGGCCCACAGGGAGTACGGTGCGCATGCGCGGCTCCGGATCATCAGGGCGGTGAACGTGGACCCCCGGGTCTACGCCGGCGACATCCTGGTCCGTCACGAGAGTGGCCTGACCCGTGTCGAACAGCTCGAGGGCCGGGAGGTCGCCTTCGTGGACCCCTACTCGGTCAGCGGATACATACTTCCCCTCGCCCTGCTGGCCAGGCACGGCGTGAAGGTCAGAAAGACCTTCGCCGGATCGCACGACGCGGCGCTGGAGCTGCTGCGGAGTGGGCGGGCCGATGCCGCCGCCACCTACGCGGGAGTCGCCCGGAACGACCCTGCGCTCGAGGTCCTTGGCACCACCGAGAAGATCCCCAATGAGCCGGTGTTCGTCACCCCCGGCCTCGAGCCGGAGATCGAGGCCAAGATCCTGGACGCGATCCAGCTCATGGCCACGACGCCCGAAGGCAGACGGATACTGAACCACTTGGCTCACATCAGCGGATTCGAGCCCGTTGACGACAGCGCGTACACCGGTGCGACACAGGTTGTTTCCTCCGCCGGGAAGTTCATTCAGGACTTGGTGCCGGGAGCGAGAGAAATGTCGTGGGCCGACCAGGCCGGGTGGCCTTTGTAGCGACGCGGGCCACGTCCGCCCCCCCCTCTTCTCCTGCTCCGCACGACCTGATCCGCAACGACGTGGTTCTCGAGCGCGCGCTACGAGACGATGATGTTGCCTTCGCCCTTGCCCGCGATGTGCCCGATGTGGGCCGCGTGGGTGACGCCGCCATCCTTGAGAGCGGAGAGCATGGCGTCGGCCCGTTCCGCCGGCAGGCTCACGAGCAAACCGCCCGAGGTCTGGGCGTCGGCGAGCACGAAACGAATCACCTCCGAAACATTGGACGCGAACGTCACGTGAGACTCGACGAAGGAGAGGTTGCTGATGGTTCCACCCGGAACGATGCCCGCCCCCGCGTATTCGAGGGCAGACTTCAAGACCGGGACCGACGCCTCGGAAATGATGGCATCCACGCCGCTGGCCTGGCACATCTCGCGCAGGTGACCCAGGAGGCCGAACCCGGTGATATCGGTACAGGCGTGGACACCCACGGCACGCATGGCGTCGGCCGCGGCGAGGTTCAACTCGGACATCACCGCGATCGCCCTCCGGGCCGCCTCTTCGCTGGCCATGCCCCGTTTGACCGCTGTGGCAATGATACCGACGCCCAGGGGCTTGGTCAGGATGAGCGCATCGCCCGGGCGCGCCATGTCGTTCCGGACAACCTGATCGGGGTGGACCACGCCGGTCACCGCCAACCCGAATTTCGGCTCCGTATCGTCGATCGAATGCCCGCCCACGAGAAAGATCCCGGCCTCGCCGAGCTTTTCCACCGCACCCTCCAGGATGCTCTGCAACACGCTCGCCGGCAAACGGTTCGAGGGAAACCCCACGATGCCAAGCGCAAAGAGCGGTCTCGCACCCATGGCATACAGATCGCTCAGCGCGTTCGCCGCGGCGATGGCCCCGAACTGCACGGGGTCGTCGACGATCGGCGTGAAAAAGTCCACCGACTGCACGATCGCTGTCCTGTCGTCCAGGCGGTACACCGCGGCGTCGTCTCGAGTCGCGCCGGTGACCAGGAACTCCGGTGCGGTGGGGACCGGAAGGGCCGCGAGGATCTCCTCGAGCCATTGCGGGCGAAGCTTGCAGGCGCACCCCAGGCCGTGGGTGAACCGGGTAAACCTGAAGCGCCCATCCTCGGTCACTAGGCTCACGGGTGAAGACAGTCCTTCCGGTGACAGCCTCTTGACAGCCTCGGACACGATATTGACCGCCCGGTCGATGTCTTCCGGCCTGGTGCCGTCTCCCACGGAAAAGCGAACGGTCCCCGGTGCCCATTCCGGCGGAACATCCATGGCCTCGAGCACGGGGGAACGATCGGAATCCCCGGTGTGGCACGCAGCTCCCGCGGACGCGGCGACCTGGGCGCCAATCTCGGAGAGCAGCGTGGTGGCATCGATGCCGCGGAAGCTGACGCTCAACGTGTTGCACAACCGCTTCTGCTGGTGGCCGTTCAGTCTCAGGATCCGGTCGCCCAGCGCTCCCTTCAGGCCCTCGAACAACTGGTCCCGGAGTTCCTGGAAGCTCGCCATGCGCCGCTCCAGGCGACGTGCGGCCTCGAGGCAGGCGCGACCGAGCCCCACGATGAGGACCACGTTCTCGGTACCCGGCCGGCGACCGCGCTCATGATCCGCGCCGTGCAACACCGGCTCGAGCCTGACGCCATCGCGCACGAACAGGGCACCCACGCCCTTGGGGCCATAGAACTTGTGTGCAGCCAGGGATAGCAAGTCCACCTCGAGTTCCCCGGCCTTGACGGGAAGCTTTCCGGCAGACTGGGCAGCATCGGTGTGAAACAGGGCGCCGTGCGCGTGAGCGATGGCCGCCATCTCCCGAATCGGCTGGATGGTGCCCACCTCGTTGTTGGCATGCATGACACTGACCAAAACCGTGTCCGACGTGATGGTCCGTTCCAACTCCTTCGGATCGACCAGGCCGAACCGATCCACGGGGAGTATCGTCAGCCGGTATCCCTGGCTCGAGAGCCAACGGCACACCTCCATGACGGCAGGATGTTCGATGGCCGAGGTGATGATGTGGCTGCCCTTGTCCGGATTTCCCAGCACGGCACCCTTTATCGCCAGGTTGTTGCTCTCCGTTCCCCCGCTCGTGAAAACGATCTCCGCCGGCGTGGCGCCCAACAGGCTCGCAACCCTGGCTCGAGCCTCTTCCACGGCCCTTCTGGTCGCCACACCGAACGAGTGGCTGCTCGAGGGATTGCCAAAGTGCTGGTAGAGGTAGGGCGTCATCTCGTCCGCCACCTCACGCATGACGGGCGTTGTCGCGTTGTAATCAAGGTAGATCGG
Organism: Myxococcota bacterium; assembly: GCA_024278455.1. Lineage (GTDB taxonomy): Bacteria > Myxococcota_A > UBA796 > JAJRTE01 > JAJRTE01 > JAJRTE01. The sequence goes on along the minus strand of JAJRTE010000101.1, from coordinate 6,844 downwards.
AATCATCCACGGACCTCCTGTCCCCTATCTGCGCCACCCGGGCGTTCCTCGGCGAGGACCGAACCACCCGGAAGGCACCGACCCCGGTGTATCCAACACGACCCGGTGTATCCAACACGATGCGTCCCCAGGAACGTGCAGCTTCCCACACGCAGCCATGCGTTCCGGCACGGTGCCTTGCCAAGTGAACAACATGCTCCACGTCGTGTCAAGCGCACGGGACCTCCGCGGCCCCCTCACGCAAGGGCCGACGCCCCCCTCCGCGGCGCGACAGGCTCGAAAAAAGAGGATCTCGGCACGCCAACCAGGTAAACTTATCCAGCGTTGGTTCCCCGCCATGCCACGGATCGAGGCCGGACGATGCACCTGCTTTGGCTGGAGATCGAGACCGAAAGGACCTGGCCGGTTGCCGCCATCGGACCGGCGTTCATTTCGTCCTACGTGCGAAAGCATGGACACGAAGCCTCGCTGCTCCGCGTCACACCCGACACCCACGAGAACGCCGTGGCAGACCGTATCGCCGAGATACACCCGGATGTCCTTGGCCTCTCGCTCACCATCCGGCAATGGCTGAGAGCCCGCCAATTGGTCGGGTTTCTACGCGCACACCTCGACATTCCAGTGCTCGCAGGGGGTTCCTTCCCCTCGTTTCATTCGGCGGAAGTCCTGGCCTCCCCCGGCTTCGACTTCGTCTGCGTCGGGGAGGGAGAAGTCGCAACCCTCGAACTCTTGGTCAGGCTCGAGCGCGGCGAACCGCCGACCGGCCCGGCGATACGCAACATCCGCGCCAGGGGCGGGCCGCCCCCTCCACTGCGCCCCCCCATCGCCAACCTCGACGCCCTCCCCTTTCCGGCTCGAGACATCCTTGACGAGGTGCCCACCGTGGCGCACGTTTCCACGGCTCGAGGCTGTCCGTTCATTTGCGCACACTGCTCGGCGAGGACCTACCGCGACCTGTACGGCCACCTCGAGCGGTTCCATCGCCGGCGCTCGGCCGGCAGCGTGTTGTCAGAACTCGAGGCTGTCCAGGATGGGATGGATGTGCACTACGTGGTGTTCACAGACAACGTGTTCAACGACGACAACGAATGGTTGCAGCAGTTCCTCCTCGAGTACCCGCGGCGAGTGGGCAAGCCGTTCTCGATTCGCGCTCGAGCGGAGACGATGAACCAGGCGTTGCTCGAGGACCTTGCCAGGGCGGGTTGCCAGCAGATTGCGTACCAGGTCGGGAGCGGGAGCTGGCGCGTCCGGCAGGAAGTGCTTCGCCGGCCCGTTTCCAGTCACCGTCTGGTCCGCACGTTCGAGTGGACCCGGGAGGCAGGGATTGCAGCGATCGCCGGCTACGTGATCGGTCTTCCCGGAGAGACCCGCCACGACCTGGAAGCCACGTTCCAGCTTCACGAGCAGCTCAGGCCTTTCGACTTCGACTACGAGGTGTTCTACCCCTTTCCGGGAACACCGCTGTTCCGCCTCTGCCGGGAGAAAGGATACCTCCCCAAGGACTACCTCGATCGCCCGGCGAACCATCGTGCGTCCGTTCTCGATCTTCCCGAGTTGAGCAAGGACGACATCGCCCAGGCCTACGCGCGATTCACGCGCCTGAGAGAACGCACCATCAAGGCGCGCCACGACCGCCGCCTGACACCAGCGCTGCAATTGACGATCGAGCGACAGGTGAGGGAGATGGCGGCGAGAGGGTGAGGTGGTGCCATGGTTTTGGCTGATTGGAACGTCTCGAGAGCGCCCCTCGAATCGAGCAACCCTATCGACATAATAGATATTTCTGATGAACATGTTTGAACAGACAATGGCGAATGGAATGGATCTCACGGCGACATGTAGCGGGGGATACAGCTTCTGACGAAAACGCGGTTGCGCGAGCCGAACGTGCTTTGTTCGTCGTGGACATTCGAGGAATGGCATAATATGCTGCCTCTCTCGAATGGCACCGTTGGGACAGAGAACGCAGGAGGCAATCATGGACCCCGTGTTGCTCGCTCGCGTCCAGTTTGCGATCACGATCGGATTCCATTTCATCTTTCCGCCGATTTCCATCGGATTGGCCTGGCTCCTGGTAATCATTGAAGGCCGGGCCTGGCGAACCGGCGAGGAGGGGTGGGAACGGCTGGGACAATTCTTCGGTAAGCTTCTGGGGATCAATTTCGCGGTCGGCGTGGCGACCGGCATCGTGATGGAGTTCCAGTTCGGGACGAACTGGGCGCAATACTCGAGGTTCGTCGGGGACATTTTTGGAGCGCCTCTTGCTGCGGAGGGCGTGTTCGCGTTTTTCCTGGAATCGGGTTTCCTCGGACTCTACCTGTTCGGGCGGCACCGGGTTTCGAAAGGTATGCACTGGTTTTCGTCGCTGATGGTCGCCGTGGGAGCGACGATGTCGGCGTTCTGGATCATCGTGGCCAACTCGTGGCAGCAGACGCCGGCGGGGTTCGTGGTGCAGAACGGCCGTGCGGAGTTGACGGATTTCTGGGCAGCGGTATTCAACGATTCCACGTTGATCCGCTATTTCCACACGGTGGATGCGGCGCTGATTACCGGGTCTTTCCTGATGTTGGGTGTGTCGGCCTACTTGATCCTGAAAGGTCGGGAAGCGGAACTTGCGAAGCGATCGTTCACGGTGGCGCTGCTCGTCGGTCTGGTGGCCTCGCTGGTGGAGCTTTCGCCGCTGGGACATCTTCATGCTCAGCAGGTGGCCCGCACGCAACCGGCGAAGTTGGCGGCATTCGAGGGGATCTACAAGAGCACGGAGGGCGCTCCCATGACTTTGTTCGCCCTTCCCAGCGAGGGACCGCCCCGGCACCTCAAGGCGGCGGTCGAGATCCCCGGGATGTTGAGCTGGCTGACTTATGGTGATGTCAATGCGCCCGTCACGGGGCTCGACCAGTTCAAGGATGACGAGATCCCCCCCCTCTGGATCACGTTCGTCTCGTTCCACAACATGGTGCTGCTGGGCTCATACTTCGTTTTGTTCACCGTCCTTGGCACGTTCTTGCTGTGGCGGAGAAAGCTGTGGAGCAGCCGATGGTACTTGAAGGCTGCCATCCTGTCGATTCCCCTACCCGTGGCTGCCAACGAATTCGGGTGGGTGGCGGCCGAGGTGGGGCGGCAACCCTGGATCGTCTACCCGGTGCCGGGCGTGTTCGAGGGACTACGTACCTCGGACGCGATTTCGCAATCCGTTTCCAGCGGTGAGATCTGGATTTCGATAGTGATGTTCACGCTGATCTATCTCCTGTTGTGTGCTCTCTACTTCTTCTTGATGTTCAGGGAGGGTTCCCACGGCCCGGCTCCAGCCCAAGCAAAGGAGGGTTGACCATGGACCTCAACACCGTCTGGTTCCTGCTTCTAGCCGTCCTGCTGATCGGATACGGTATCCTGGACGGATTCGATCTGGGCACGGGCATCCTGAGCCTGTTCGCCAAGACGGACCATGAGAAACGGGTCCACATGAACGCGATCGGCCCGGTGTGGGACGGAAACGAGGTGTGGCTTCTGACCGGGGGCGGCGCCATGTTCGCGGCGTTTCCGGAGGTCTATGCTTCCGTGTTCAGCGGCTTCTACCTGGCCTTCATGCTCTTGCTCTTGGCCCTGATCTTTCGTGCGGTGTCGTTCGAGTTTCGGAGCAAGGTGGAGGACCCCCGGTGGCGCGCCGCCTGGGACGTGGCCTTCGCTGCCGGGAGCCTGGTCCCCGCGCTCCTGTTCGGCGTGGCGATGGGCAACATTCTCCGGGGGATCCCCATTGACGCTCATGGTGTGTTTCAGGGCAACTTTTTCACCCTGCTGCACCCCTATGCCATCCTCGTCGGCCTCGTGACGCTGGTGTTCTTCACCATGCACGGAGCCATCTGGATGGCCATGAAGACCACCGGTGACCTGCAAGCCCGGATGGACGCCTGGATCGGTCGCGCCTGGTTGGCCTTCGTCATCGTCTATGCGCTCGCCACCATCGTCTCCGTGCTTTTCGTCCCGGATCTCTTCGCCGGTCTCGCGGGCAAGCCCCTGTTCTACCTGTTAGCGATCGTCCTGGTAGGGTCCATCACCTACCTGAGAATCGCCGCGGGACACGGGGCCTACCTGCGTGCCTTCATCGCGTCGTCGGCGACACTTGCGAGCATGAGCGCGCTCACCGGTCTCAGCCTGTTCCCCAGGCTGGTACCATCCACCATCGATCCCTCGTATGCGCTGACGGTATACAATGCATCATCCACCCCCCGGACCTTGACGGCGATGCTCATCATTGCCGGGGTGGGAATGCCGATCGTCATCGGGTATACGTCCTACATCTACTGGACGTTCCGGGGGAAGGTGCAGATCACCGACCACAGCTATTGAGCCGCTGCATGGCTCAATCGTCTGCCGCCGCAACGCCCCCGCGACTCGAGGACAGCAGGAATTCCGCGAAAGACGCCAGGGAGCCTTCGGGCTGGAGCCGATGCCAGGTTTCCACGAGTTGCGCATAGCGGGGCAGATCGCGCTCCCAAAAGGCCTTCGCCGTCCGGATCAACTGCGGGATTTCGTCCCGCGGGCACAAGAATCTCTCCGGGCACTTGACCTCTTGGCGCAACTCCAGCTCCTGGTAGTCGTCATAAGGCACCTGGAACGGGTACATCCTGCAAATGTAGGGTGAAACGGCGTGAATCGCGCACAGGTTGACCCCGCTGGCCAGGAAGACGCAACGGCCCGACGCCGGCTCCTTCTTCAGGACGAGGCGACACGGACGGCCATCGAGCATAACCTCTGGATAGTCGTCCACTGCAACATCGGATACATCCAGGTAGTCCAGTACCCGGAGTTCCGGGACGGCCCCGTGAATCCGGGACACGTCGGCGTGGGTGACGAAAATGAGATAGTCCGTGCAGCAGCCTTCCGAGCAGGTGAGGCACGGGAAGCCCACCGGGTAGCTGCGCGCCAGGAGTTCGAAGTTGTCGGCTGAGAAGATGATTCTCGACGCCATGGTTCTCCCGCCTTCCGATCCGCCGCGCTTGGCCCCGAACAGTCCCCTGGGAATCTCTGCCGGGGTCGGGCCCGGTGAAACGATGTCATCATACCATGAATCATGCAGATGGCCCCTTTCTGTCCGCGAATTGGTCCACGAAGCCGGGCCCTGCCTGGTGGACGAGGGGCCGGTCCGCACTTTGTTGCAGCGGCTCAGCATGGCCCTGGCTATACTCTGATTCGATGTCGACACGGACTCGCACCGTTGCGTGGTCCACCCGAGAATGCACTGGATGTCGCGAGAAGGACGGAAACGACTGGATTCCGGATCGCTCGCACTTCCGTGATGTGGAGTCCCCAATGAAATACGTCATGCCGTTGTTGATCGTGCTTCCCCTGGCGCTGGGGGCGGAGCAATGTGAACCCAGCGTGCCTCGTGACACGCCGACACCAGTCCCGACGCCGGCCGTCGAGGACAACGACGGGGATGGCTACTTCATTCCCGAGGACTGCGATGATTCCGACTCGACGATCTATCCAGGCGCACAGGAAACGCCCTACGACGGGATCGACCAGGATTGTGACGGCCAGGACCTCGTCGACGTCGACCAGGATGGGTACACGATCCGGAACGACTGTGATGACGGAGATGCAACGATATACCCTGGCGCCGAGGAGATCCCGGGCGATGGTATCGACCAGGACTGCGACGGCCAGGACGCGCAAGAAACGCCCACCTGGACCTGCGACGAAAGCTGGTACGGTGGAACCTACTGTGATTGTGGCTGTGGAATCCTGGACCCCAGGTGCGACGATGCCACGGCCGATGCGTGCGAGTACAACAACTGTCCCGATGGGCAGTGGCCGGACGCGGAGGCCAACTACCTCTGCCATCCCATCGAGTGTGGCAACGGCCAGCTCGATCCCGGCGAGCAATGTGATGACGGCAATACTGCCGACAGCGACGGATGCGACAGCAACTGCAACATCGAATGGGAAGGGTGCGACCCGGTGCCGGTCCGGATCATGGCCGCGAACCTCACCAGCGGGAACGACCAATCCTACGACCCGGGGGAGGGCATCCGCATCTTCCAGGGGCTCGATCCCGATATCGTCCTCATCCAGGAGTTCAACTACGGGAACAACACCGCCGCCGACCTCAACGAGTTCGTCATGACTGCCTTCGGCGAAGGGTTCTACTACGCCCGTGAGATCAACAAGCAAATACCAAACGGTGTCATCAGCCGGTGGCCAATCGTCGAGGCCGGCTACTGGAACGACACTCGTGTCAGTAACCGCGAGTTCGTGTGGGCTCGTATCGATATCCCAGGTGAGGTGGACCTGTGGGCGGTGAGCGTCCATTTCTTGACCACCGGATCGGGTGACCGGTCGAGCGAGGCGAGCCAACTGGTCAACTACGTGGAACAGAACGTACCGGAAGGTGACTTCTTGGTTATCGGCGGCGATTTGCACACCAACAGCACCGGCGAGCAGGCCATCGATACGCTTGAGCAGTTGGTGAGCACGACCTACCGTCCGGTGGATGGCAAAGGAAACTCGAACACCAACGAATCTCGCGACAAACCCTACGACTGGGTGTTGCCCGATAGCGACCTCGAGGCGTTCCACGTCCCGGTCGTCATCGGGTCGTCTACCTACCCGGACGGGCTCGTGTTCGACAGCCGCGTCTACGAACCACTCAGCGAAGTCTACCCTGTGCAGTACGGCGACAGCGGCGCCAGCGGCATGCAGCACATGGCGGTCGTCCGCGATTTTGCCATTCCGAGCTGCACGGAGTAGGGGAGCACGAGGGGGGGACGGAGAAGAATTCGAGCACGAGCACGAGGGGGGGGAGAAGAATTCGAGCACGAGCACGAGTACGAGCACGAGCACG
>JAJRTE010000100.1 GCA_024278455.1 Myxococcota bacterium | reverse complement strand
TACAGCGGCTTGATACCAATGCGGTCCCGCGCCAGGTACAAGGTCCGCCGCTCGAGGTCCCAGAGGGCCAGGGCGTACATGCCCACGAAACGCCTCAGCGCCTGTTCGACTCCCCAGACGACGAAGGCTGCAAGGACCACCTCCGTGTCGGAGCGGCCCCGGAAGGGATACCCAGCCTCTTCTGACAATGCACGTTTGAGCGTCTGGAAATTGTAGACCTCCCCGTTGAAGATCAGCACGAATCGGCCATCCGGGGTGGACATGGGCTGGTGTCCGGCGGGGCTCAGGTCCAGGATCGACAACCTGCGATGAGCCAGCGCGATGCCGTGGCGCTCGTCCACCCACACGCCCGCGTCGTCCGGGCCGCGGTGGGACAGCGTGGCGGCCATGCCCTCCGCGATGGCCTGCAATTGTGCTCGCGCCATGGGTGACGCGGAAACGACGCCAGCGATACCGCACATACTTCGATCGGGCCTCCTCATCATGGGGAAACCGCGGGGAATCCCCTGCGGAGCGAGGGACGGACGGGAGACACTATAGCGTGACTCTGCGTGAAAGGGGCGATGTTTCTCTTTGCCGTTCGGGTCCCCGGCGGGGTGGAGTGCATGCGGGCACGGCGGGCATGCAACTTGCCTTCCTGATTGACGCGTGGCAGTCTTTCTTGAGGTGTATGTGTTGTTTTTGTATTAGCCAATACATTTGTTGCGTTTTCCTCGGATTTCTGTCTCGCGCTCGAGAAATGTAGGGTAGGAATATTTAGCGTGCGAATTAGTTTTCGCATGGGGACCGTTGGGCGAGCTGCACATCCGGGTGCACCGTACCGGAACGACGTCGGATCCACAGACCATCGCCGGCTGGCGCCGAGCACTGTTCGAGGGACCGGACGCGCGTCGCTCCCGGTGAGGTCGGTGTGCCTCGAGAAGTGCTGGCCGCCTCAATGCTGCCGGCGTTCTCCCGGGTGGACGTGCTGTCCCCGGGAAACAACCAAGCAAAGGAGGGATCCATGTTTGATGACGTCATGCCTGGTGGAGGATTCCTGGTCGCCACCGTGCCGCTGGGAAGAACCCTGACCAGGGAAAAGCTCACGGACATGCAGAAGGAGTTCGCAGACGTCGCTCGAAAGTTCGTGGAGAACGAGGTCATTCCTCGAGTCGACGAGATCGAGGTGAAGGCGGAAGAGGACGGGATGCCCCTGGTCATCAAGCTTACCAAGCAAGCGGGTGAGTTGGGGCTTCTGGCCGTGGACATTCCGGAGGAATACGAGGGACTGGGGCAGGACAAGACGACATCCATGGCCATTGCCGAAGCCATGTATGGGTGTGCCAGTTTCGGGGCGACCATGGGCGCCCACGCGGGGATCGGGGCGCTGCCCATCACCCTTTTCGGGAACGAGGAACAGAAGCAGCAATGGCTGCCCAAGCTGGCCTACGCGGAACTCATCAGTTCGTATGCGCTCACGGAGCCGGGGAGCGGGTCGGACGCGCTGAGCGGCCGGGCCACGGCGGAGCTGTCCGAGGATGGCAAGTACTACATTCTGAACGGGGAGAAGCAGTACATCACCAACGGAAGCTGGGCTGACCTTTCCATCGTGTTCGCCCGGATTGGCGACAAGTATACGGGCTTCATCGTGGATCTCCATTCCGAGGGCGTATCTCGAGGCGTCGAGGAGAAGAAGATGGGGATCAAGGGGTCGTCGACCTGTTCTCTCATTTTCGAAAACGTGAAGGTCCCGGTGGAGAACATGCTGGGCAAGCCCGGCCAGGCCGCGGCCATCGCGTTGAACATCCTCAACCTCGGGCGATTGAAGCTGGGCTTCGGCGCGCTCGGGAATTGCAAGTACGCCATCGACCTGACGCTGAAGTTCGGGAGCGACCGGAAGCAGTTCGGCCAGCCGATCATCACTTTCGACATGCAGAAGGGCAAGCTGGCGGACATGGTGGCCGACACCTACGCCGTGGATGCCCTGAACTACCGTGCCGTCGGAGACATCGACAAGGCGCTCGAGCAGCTCGAGCATGACGATACCTACTTCGACAAGATGATACAGGTTCTCAAGACGTACGCCCTCGAGTGTTCGATTTCCAAGATCGCGGGTTCCGAGACCTTGATGTCGGTGGCCAATTCCGCGGTCCGGATGCATGGCGGCTACGGGTTCTGCGAGGAATACCGGGTCGAGCGTGTCGCCCGGGACAACGTGGTGGATACGATCTTCGAGGGTACGAACGACATCAATCGACTCACGATCTTCGCGACGCTGACGCAGAACATCTTTGGTGCGGCGATGCCGTTCCGGGAGTTCATGGAGAACCTGGACAGCGACCTGCGCAACGGCAAGGTTGGCAGGATCGATGCGGAGGGCCCCCTTGGCGACGAGATCGCGGACTGCATGGCTGCCAAGCGCGTTGTCGCATACGCGATCGATCATGCGCTCATCCACTGTGGCAAGAACATCAAGAACGATCAGCAGGTCATGGCGGCCATCGCCGACATGATGGTGGCCTTGTACAAAATGGATTCCACGGTGGCTCGAGCGCACCAGGTAATGGAGGACATCGGGGAGAAGAAGGCTGCCACCCACCTGGATGTGGCCAGGTACATCTGTTACAAGAACGGGCAGATCATCTGTAACCTGGCGACCGACATCATCCACAGCGTGGTGACGCCTGGGCAGCTTTCGCAGAAGCTGTCCAACCTGAAGAAGCTGATTGCGTGCCTCGAGCGCCCGGTCAACGTGGTCGAGTTGCGCCGGAGAATTGCCGGCGCCATCATCGAGGCCAAGGAATACAACCTGTAAGTGTTGGCCAGAACCACTTACCAACCGGAGGAGAGGAACCTCATGGAAATCAGAACAGTAGGCGTTGTGGATTTCGCCCGGACCCCGATAAGCAAGGCCAAGGGCGGCAAGCTGAACCAGATGACGACGTTGGAGATGACTGGCCAGCTCATCAAGAAGCTCCTGGCCAGGAACCCCAAGGTCCCGGTGGACGAGATCGAGCACCTCACTTGTGGCTGCGCCTTTCCGGAGGCGGAGAACGGGATGAACATCGCCCGGCAGATGGTCATCAAGGCGGGTCTCCCGGAACACATCGCTGCCACCACGGTGAACCAGTTCTGCGCCAGTTCCCAGCAGGCCACGATGATGCTGATCGACGCCTTCGCCTGCGGCAAGGGCGATATCGGCATTGCGGTCGGGATCGAGCACATGAGCCGGGTGCCGATGGGTGGGTACAACCCCTTCTTCGACAAGGAGTTGCTGGAGAAGGACTTCTACATGGGGATGGGGCTCACGGCGGAGAAGCTGGCCCAGGAGCTGAACATCAGCCGGGAGGAGCAGGAGGAATTCGCCATCCACAGCCACGAAAAGGCGCTGAAGGCCTGGGCCGAGGGCGCATTCAGCAAGGAAGTGATCCCCATCGACCTGCCCGATGGCACGGTCTTCGATCGGGATGAAGCGCCCATGGAGCCCAACGTCAAGAAGATGAAGAGCCTCAAGCCGGCGTTCGACAAGGACGGCACCATCACCGCCGCCACCTCGTCGCCGGTGACGATCGGGTCGGGCGTGATGATCGTGATGACGGAAGAGAAGGCAAAGGAACTTGGGATTCCGCTCCGCGCCCGTTTCGTGACCACGGCGTTCGCCGGTTGCGACCCGACCAGGATGGGTATGGGACCGATCCCCGCGACGGAGAAGGCGCTCAAGCGCGCCGGCATGACCATCGACCAGATCGATGTCATCGAACTCAACGAGGCGTTTTCGGCGCAGTCCTTGTACGTGTTGAAGAAGACGGGATGGGACCGGGGCAAGGTGAACATCCTCGGCGGCGCCATCGCCATCGGCCACCCCCTGGGGATGTCCGGTGTCCGCATCATCGGTACCGCGATCACCGCGCTCGAGCGCGTCAACGGCAAGTATGGTCTCGCGACCATGTGCGTTGGAGGCGGACAGGGCGCAACCACCATCCTGGAGAGAGGGGGTAACTAATCATGGCCGAACGTCTACAGCTCAAGGAAGTCGCCGTGATAGGCGGCGGTATCATGGGCGCTGGCATTGCGGCCTTCTTCGCCAACAACAACGTGCCGTCGAAGATTTTCGATATCAAGCTGGAATTGGCGAAAGGGGCCATCGACAAGCTGGCGGATCCCAAGGCGAAAGTTCCGTTGCTCTACACGCCCAAGTATGCGAAGCGCATCTCGGCGTTCAGCGTCGACGACTACGCGAAGGAACTCGGCAGCGCGGACATGATCGTGGAGGTCGTTCCGGAGATCATGAGCTTGAAGCAGAAGGTCTTCGAGCAGATCGACAAGTTCCGGCGGCCGGACTCGATCGTGGCCACGAACACTTCCGGGCTCTCGGTCAACGAGATGGTGAGGGGCTGTTCCGAGAGCATGAAGGCCCACTTCCTCGGAACCCACTATTTCAACCCTGTCCGCTTCCTGCCCCTGGTCGAGTTGATCCCTTCGGAGCAGTTCGACCGGGATCTGCTGGAAGAACTCCGGGTCTGGTTCTCGGACGTGGCCGGCAAGAAGCCCATCATCGGAAAGGACACGCCCAACTTCGTGGGAAACCGGGTCGGCATTTTCTTCATGATGAAGACCTTGGAACTCATGAACAAATACGGTCTTTCCATCGAGGAGGTCGACATGGTGACCGGGCCACCGCTCGGCCATCCCAAGACGGCAACCTTCCGCCTGGCCGATATGGTGGGCAACGACACGCTGGTTCACGCGGCGATGAACTCCTACGAGAACTGCCCCGAGGACGAGGCGCGTGACGCCTTCAAGCCGCCCGCGTTCCTGGACAAGATGGTCGAGATGGGGTTGCTCGGAGACAAGACCAGGAAGGGGTTCTACCAGAAGAGCAAGACGCCGGACGGACAACGGCAGATCCTGGTACTCGACCTCGAGACGTTCGAGTACCGGCCCAAGGAGACGCCGCGTTCCGACTGTGTGCGCGTGGCCAAGAACTTCGTGTCGCCCATGGACCGCATCATCTCGATGGCGACCTACAGCGCTGACGACAAGTACAGTCGGTTCTCCAAGGAACTCATCCTGGCCTCCGCTGCCTACGCGCTCAACCGTGTCGGCGAAATCGCGGACGACATTGCCACGATAGACAATGCCCTCAAGTGGGGTTTCGCCAACGAGGTGGGGCCGATAGAGGTCCTGGACGGGTTCGGTCTCGAGAAGGCTGCTTCCATGATGGAATCAGTCGGCGTGGCGGTGCCCAAGCTGATGCTCGAGATCATGCAGAAGACGGATCGCGTCTACGAGGCCCGGGTGGACGGAACGGTGCGGTACTTCGACGTGGCGACGCAGGCGTTCACGGAGATGCCTTCGCCCGAGGGTGCCATCAACCTCGCGGCCCTGAAGGAGACCGGCCACATCGTGCGGGAGAATCTCAACGCCCGGCTCATCGACATCGGGGACGGTGTGCTGTGCTGCGAGCTGGACGCCAAGATGGTCCCGAAGATGAACCCCATCGACGACTACATCATCTCGATGCTGTGGCAGGCCCAGGAGGAGATCGCCAGCGGGCGGTTCAAGGCACTGGTGATTTCCAACCAGGCCCCGAACTTCTCGGCCGGCGCTCAGCTCCAGATGATCCTCGAACTGTCCAAGGCGAAGCGCTTCAAGGATATCGAGGAGGTCAGCAAGCAGCTCCAGATGGCCAACCTGTCGCTGTATCACGCCAACTTCCCCGTGGTCACCGCGCCCCATGGCATGACCCTGGGCGGGGGCCTCGAGGTGACGTTCGCCGGGCAGAAGAGGGTGCCCTACACCGAGCTGTACTGCGGGCTCGTGGAGGTCGGCGTCGGGCTCATTCCGGCTGGCGGCGGCTGCCTTGGACTCCTGATGCAGTTCATCCGAACCATGGCACCCAAGACCCCCGGACCCATGCCTCCGGTCATGAAGGCATTCGAACTGATCGGGTTCGGCAAGGTCTCCTCGTCGGCCGCCATGGCAATCGACATGGGGCTCCTGGCCAAGGACAACACGGTCTTCGCCTACAACAAGGACACGCAGATCGCCAAGGCCAAGCAGGTCGCACTGGAGATGCTCGAGAACTTCGAGCCCATTCCCAAAATGGAACTGGTGCTTCCCGGACAAGGCGGCTACCTGGTGATGGAAGACAGTATCGACGGCTTCCACAAATCGGGCACCATCACCGCTCACAGTGCCAAGATCGCCAAGATCCACGCCCACGTCCTGACCGGCGGCGAAAAGGCATCCACGGTCTCCACCGTGAGCGAGGAGTACATCCTCGAACTCGAGCGCGACGCATTCGTCAAGCTTTGCGCCGAGCCGATGAGCCAGGAGCGCATGGCGCACATGCTCAAGAAGGGCAAGCCGCTCATCAACTGATGGCCGACCTCCGGTTCTTCCGTCCCTTCCGCGGTGCCCGCTTGCGGGACCCTTCCCCCTGACTCTCCCCCGCACCCCTCGCGAGAAATCAGTTCATGGACCGCCTGGACCAGGGGTCTTTCATTTTGGCCGACCGCCGTGCGGAAAAGCTGCGGAACTGGAAAGGAGGGGAGGGTTTCAACGCCAGGCCTTCCGCAGCAGCCTTCTCGTAGGCCTTCCACAGGTCCCGCTTCACGTAGACATCGATGATCCGCCCAGGACGCTCGTGGTAGCGCCGCTTGAGGTAGACTTTCTTGTCGAACAACTTGGCAGCTTCCTTGCTGTACTTCTTGGACACACAGGCGACGTCCACCTCGTCCGGAATCATCTTCTTGACCTTCTCGTTGAAGTCCTTCCGCCAGGTCTGGGTGCCTGTCTTCTGCAGGTACCAACGCATGGGGTTCTTGGCGTCGATCATGAGGATGTGGGGCTTCGTGTCGTCACCGTCCAGTTGCGCGGTTTCGATCAACCCGTGGAGGTCGTTGATCAGGTGGAGGTACTCCCTGAGGTTCTGGACATAGATGAAGGGGTGCCCCTTGACATCATATTCCTCGAAGTTGATGGTCCACGAGTCGGTGATCGGCAGCACGGCCCGCGCCACTCGGCCCGGGACCTGTCGCAACCTACCCCCCAGGTCCGTGCCTGCATGGCGCGCCGGCTCCAACAGCCGCGCATACCAGCCGGGCATGGGGACGGCGTAGGGAACGAGCAGGGCGAGCAGCACCAGGATGGATACCGCACCGGCCACTCGGTGCGCCCATCGTCCACTCCAGATGACGCGGACAGCGTGGCCCACGAAGATACCGGTCCCGATGAACAACGGGTTGGAGAAGCTGATGATACACCAGGGCGTCTTGTAGTGAACGGTCGAGTAGACGGCCAGCGCGAGCACGAACCAGGCCAACGTGAAGACAGCCAGGCGCTCGCGACGAAGCGTTCCCCAGATCAGTCCGGGCAAACCGAACCAGAGCAACGGTCGATAGTAAGGCCACAGGAGGTGCGTGACGAAATACCAGAAGGGCTTCTGGTGGCCGCGTCCTTCCACGCCGGTTTGTCCCCACCGGAAGAAGGCCTCGAAAAAGGAAAGCAACCCCAGGGGGTTGGTGAACAGTGACGAAAACAGCACCACCCAGATCGCCAGGACCACGATGCCGGCGACGACGAAGGACCTGCGGTCGGCCTTCACCACCTCGATCACCCAGCGAACGCCCTGCTTCCCCCTTTCCAACAAGGAACCGCCGGGTACGGTCGGTGGGGCGCCCGGCGATGCGGGAAGCGGCCCTTTTCCAAACACGAGGGCGACCAGCGCCGCCACCGTGACCGCAAACACCGTGATGATGGTGGTTTCTTTCGTGGCGAACAGGCACACGAGGGAAACGCTCGCGATCAGCAGGTAACGGCGCCTGCGGTGCAACACGTAGGCGGCGGTGCCACCCACCAGCCCCATGTTGAAGGTGAAGTTGTAGATCTCGTGGATGGCCGTCCGGGAGAAATAGACTTCGATGGGAGCAACCGCAACGAATGCCGCGGCCACCAACACGCCTGCGACACCGATGTATCGCCGAAACAGGGCCATGGCCGGAATGGCGAGGGTTCCGAACAGGGCGGGCATGAACCGCATGGCGGCAACCGTGCGTCCCGCGATGATCACCACGATGGTGTTCAGGAAGTAGAGCAGCGGACCATGGTAGTTCTTGGGATTGTACCGGTACTTGTGTTCGTCCAGGATCCGGAGGATGAACCAGCCGTTCACCCCCTCATCGTGGTGCATCGGTTTCAGTTCGAGCAGATGAAAGCGGTAGTAGAGTCCGACAGCGGTGATGGCGGCTAACCCGAGCCACATCAGGAAGGTGCCGGCGCGGGATCGGCCGACCTGCTCTCGCCCCGTAACATTCTCGCTTGCGACAGGCAATTCGGTCATGATTTCTCGTTCACCCCTCGAACAGCCACCAGGCCATGCCGCGACGCAGGCACCGCTTGGCGCGGTCCGCCGGGGTGCTCTGCACAGGCGTGGGACCCTGACCCCCACGGTTGACAGGAGCCGGTCCCGCGAAACGCCCGCGGGCACCCCAAAGACTTGCTCCACCTCCCGGTCCGATGACGGAACCCCTCTATCACATACCTTGACCGCGAAGCCTACACGGAAAACGAGAACAGTTCAACCCCGACGGGACGTTGGCGGCCGAACCATGGTCGATGCAGCAGGAAAAGGGGTGCTCGAGGCTGTCCCGGGGAAAGCCACACACCTGGTTCAGGATTGAACGGCCAGCGCGTGCCTGCCGACTCGGAGATGGATGGCATGAGGGATCAGGGTATAGGTGGCAGGCAGAATGCCAGGTTGCTCGCCATCGCTCTCGATAAGAACCTCTTCCGCGGAGGTCACCCGCAGCCGCCGGGCGGTGTAGACTCGAGCACCAGGAACACCGGCGAGGCGTCCGGAGTAGAGTTTGCCCCCGTGGAGAAGGCTTTGGAGCCGCCCCGTGGCAGATATTTCCACCACCTGGAACAGCCCGTCGTGCATGACAGCCTCGGGGGCGATACGCATGCCTCCGCCACAGTACTGGGCGTTGCAGACGAATATCACGTTGAGTTCGACCTCTCGAGCCGGTTCATCGTCCGCGGTAACCTGGACCAACGGGCGGCGATAGCGCATCGTAGTGGCCATGGTCGCCAACAGGAAACTCAGGAACCCCCCCAACCGCTTGCTAGACCGGTTGACCCGATCGACGACTTCCCCGCTCGCCCCGCATCCCGCGATGTTGATGAAATGGCGCCGGGAAACCGCGTCGCCGGAACGATCGGTATAGACGATCTCCCCCACATCCACAGGCACCGAACGTCCGTTCTCGAGGACATCCAGGGCACCGATCAGGCTCCGCGGGACCGCCACACTCCTGGCGAAGTCGCACCCGGTGCCTCGAGGCAGGATACCCATCTCCGGCCGGGGCGGGTCAGAAGACGGCGCAGGCCAGCCGGCACCTTCCGGCTCGATCTTCACACTTCCCTCTTTCCCAAGGGTGTTTCCCATCAGGCCGTTGATGACCTCGTTGACCGAGCCATCCCCACCCACGGCCACAACCAGATCGGCCCCCTCTTTCCAGGCGTACCTGGCAAGAACCGCGGCCTCGGCCTCGCCGGTGGTGAACGCCCACCGGGCCTCCGGGAACCGCTTGACGATCTGGTTCTTCAAAGAAGCACCCCACAATCGCCCGGTCTGGCCCCCGGCAGATTGCGGATTCACCACGAAAAAGGGTCGTCTGCTCATGATTCCCCCGATCGCCTCGACATGCCCGCCAGCAGGGGCAGGATGTCCTGGACTGGCGATTCCGAGACCTTCTCCAACTGTCGCCGACATGTCGAGCAGGTCGTGACCAGCAGATCGTCATCCCCGGGAGCAAGCCGCTCGATACACAGACGACTGACCTGCGACGCCACGCCAGGAAGGATGATCGGAAGGCCGCCACCGCCTCCACAACACGGTGTCTCTTGCCCCGAAGCCGCCGGCACTCGAGGCGCCTGCCCGACCACCCTGGTGATGAGCGCAATCGGCAGTTCCGCCGCGTCGAGAGACCTGGCCAAGTGGCAGGCCTGGTGCAGAACCAGGGGAGGTGCGGCCTCGGCACGCGGCAAACGGTCCTGGCGCGACGCCACCAACTCGAGGAATGCGCCGATCCGACAATCCCAGCGAATGCCGAATTGGGGATAGATGTCGCGGAGCAGGTGGGCATCGCTCGGTCGCAGCGTGTAGATCCGCTCGCGGCTCCCGACGGCCCGGTGGATCTGCCGGGCGTAGCGGGCAAAACCTTCGAAGTCACCGGTGTCGTAGTAGACATGCCCGCAACCGCTGAGCTGCCTGTCCACGAAAAAGGCCACATCCTTGAATTGCAACACGTCGAGGAGCTTGTCAGCGGCTCTCACCACCTCGGGATAGCGAACGATCGTCGTCGGGTCGACGATCACCAGGGCCGGCGCGCCAGGGTCCAGGTGATGGGGTGACACCAATCCGCGAAGCCGCTCGAGCACCCCCGGCTGGTACATGTTGCCGCGCCCGCTCCGGTAGCGCTCCAGCGCGCTCCTTGCCTCCGGCGGAATCGTTCCAGCCACGAAACGTTCAGCACGAAGGGAATGTATCGCGCCTGGCACGTCGTTGGCGAACTTGCAGGTCACCTGGCAAGCCCGGCAACTCGAACAGTGAAATGGCCAGGCCGCCGCGCCGGTATCGGACGGTGCCAGCCCCTTCCCGGCGACATAGGCCGCGGTCATCAGTGCCCAGGGCGTAACGGTCTCGCGCTGTTCGGCCTCGGCGACCGGGCACTGGTGCCGGCACAGCTTGGGACAGGCGGCACAAAGCGCGATCGCCCTGGCATGAGCCGCCAGGTGAGGGCCGTTGCACGGCAGACTCGCGTCACTCACGGTCTCCTCCCGGCACGCGCGGTCCGCATGGAACCCCTGCCCCGGCCAAGGGCGACAGACGGGCCATCCGCGACCCCACTGCACTCTCCCGCCGTTCGTCGAAAGGAACGACACCTCCGAGCGCCTCGATGCGCTCGCGCACCTCCACCTGTTCGGCCGAGTCCGGCAGGGCGACGAATACTGCTGCCGTTGTGTGCCGGAACCCGGCGACCGTGAAGGTCTCGCCGGCGCCTCGAGGCAGTGTCTGGAGAAGGGTGACGAGGCGACTCCACGGCACGTCCACCCGAAACGAGGAGCGGAAGACGCGATCCCACGCCGCCTGCTCGCTCGGGTCTTGCTCCAGGAGGGCCTCCAGCCATCTCCGGGCCGGCTCAGGACCCAGGGATTGCCCACCGAGCCGTTCACAGGCACGTGTCGCGATGGCCAGGCGCGCTCGAGCCAATGCTTTGCGTCCTTCGAACGCCAGGAAGAGCAGAAAGCTCGTGTCCCGGGGCACCAACACCCCCGTGGCAGGCGTCGCGCCACGATGGAGAAGGCCGGGGATGGCTTCCACGGCCGCGCCGAGCCCTTCGAACCGGAAAGCGATCGTCTCCCGGGCCTGGGGCACCGGGTACACCCGGAGCGTCACCGCCTCCATGCGACCAGGCTCACCACGCCCACCATACAGCAGGTGCTTCCAATCCGGACCGGCCGCCGATCTCGGGACATCCAGCGTCGATACCCGTGTGCCGTCCGCCAGGCAAGCCGTCACCGCGACACAGTTTTGCCTGATGTCCCCGTACAACGGCGACCTGAGTCCATCAGCCGCATGTTCGAGAAGGTCTCCAATTGTCCGGCGAGCAGAGAGCGGCGGCTGCCACCCAAGGGTGGCACCTCTCTCTTTCAGTCGCGCCTCGAGTTCCGCCCAACCGGTCTCCGCGCGGGCTCGAACGGTCATGGAGACCGGGTTGAAGTGGGTGTCGTCCCGGGACATCATGGGTTCGAACTCCCTTCCGGGGTCGTTTGCGGCCTCCAGGGAAGTATACACCGGAAACCGGGCTGAAGGGCAACAAAGGGCCTGGTGCGGACGTGCGAGCGGCGGCGCTCGGCGTGGGCCGGCACGTCCCGAACCAATCGACGCGGCAACGTACAACGGTCGAGCCTGCCCCGTCGCACCCCGTCTGCTGCGCAAGGGGCGAACCACCGTCCGCCACGACATCGGCACCGCGTCTCACGTGCCGTGCGCCAGCCTGAAGCTGAGGACGAAGTCGAGGGCGGTGTTGAGCCTGAAGTGGGTGACCGACTTGGAGACCAGTTTGCTGGTCTCCTTTTCGGTAAGGACACCATAACACGTGGTGTGGGAAACCGGGAGGTTCCACGGCTTGATGTTCACTTTCTCTCCCACGAACCGGTACTCGAGGCCGTCCACGGCGAAATCGAACGTGTAGACGATCCGGTTGCCTCGGAAGTAGTCGAGGGCGAGCGTTCCCCGGCAGGGCACATTGGAGCACAGTCCGCCGACAGTGATCCGGCCCTCGAGGGGCTGCCTGAGGAATTCTTCCTGGCGAGGGTTCACCCAGGTGGTGATGTGGTCAGGTCCCCAGGTCACACGGAACTCGATCGGGTGCTCGCCCGGGGGGCCTGCTCCAGGCTCGAAACGATGCGTCCCACTCATCACCTCGTCCATCCTGAACCCGAGTCCTCGTTCCCGGATTCTCCCGACAAGCTTCCTCACGATACCCATGAAACGGCCTCCTGTTGCGGATTCGCAATCCTTGATTGTCGTGTCTCGAGGCGCCCGCTTCCGGGGTGTCCGCCCGGCCTGCACGGAGCGCGTTACCTCGCAACCGCACGCACTGCCACCGATGGCCTTGCTACCTCTTGGTCAGTACCAGGTTGCTGACCATGCTGACCAGGTTCCCGACCGGCGGCACAACACGCGCGTAGTATCCGACATCGTTCAACACACTGACCATCTCGACGGGTTTCTGCTTCTTGACCGCCTTGAACAGGATGCGCCCGACGCGCTCCGGGGACATGGAATAGTAGGGCACGAGCCGCATGCTCAGGCGTCCCGCCAGCGTGTCACCTTCGATGCCGCGATAGAACGGCGTGTCCACCATGAACGGGTAGACCGTCGTGACCTTGATGCCGTACTTGCTCACCTCGAAACGAAGCATCTCCGAGAAACCGCCCAGGGCGAGCTTGACCGTGGCGTAGGCACCCCAGGTCGGTAGCCGGAAGAACGCCTGGCCGGAGGAGACGTTGACGATGTGCCCTCGCTTCCGCTCGATCATGCGGGGAAGAAAGGCGTACACGTGATACAAAGGTCCCCAGAAATTCACGGCCACCAGGCGTTCCCAGGTATCCAGCGATGTCTCGGCCAATTCGCCCGAATGGCCTATCCCCGCATTGTTGATGAGTATGTCCAGGTCCCCGAGTTCCTCGAGAACCCACTTGGCCATCGCGTCGACCGCGACCCTGTCGGATACGTCCACCACGCGACCGTGAACCACGGCGCCCGTGGCACGCAACCGGTCCACCGCGCGGTCGAGCCCTTCGGCATCGATGTCGGTCATCACCAGTTCCGCGCCGGCCTTTGCGAATTCCTCGGCCGTGCACAGCCCAATGCCGCTGGCCGCCCCGGTTATCAGGACCCTCTTGCCCTTGATGTCAGCCATGTCGTTCTCCCTCCTCGCTTCGAGTGTGCTCTCCATCACGCTGCTGGCTCGTCTCGTAGATACCAAACCCTCTGAACGCAAACGTCACCACTTCTTCGATCAATGCCTCCCGATCGAGGCTGGAAAACAGGCCGTTCCACCACGCATCGATGAGATGAAGCCCAACCCCGACAAGAGACTGGGCAACGACATCAGACCGGCACGGCCGCGCGAACCCCCGGGCGATGGCATGATCGAGGTAGAACCTGGCAAGAACAGCAAACTGCTGGGAAATGGTGAAGATCTTCGACTTTAGTTCCCGGTCGATCGATGGGGCCTCGTGAAGCACAAGCCGCATGATTTCCCGCTCTTCGTCCATGATGGCCGCCATGCGCGAAATCGCCTTCACCGACGCCGCGTGGTACGCCTCCACGGTCATCGGCAAATCGTTCGACATGGTGCTGAATTCACGCAGCAACCGCTCCGCGAACCGATCGATTAGCCGCTCGAGGATCTCCCGCTTGGACCGAAAGTTACGGTAGAACGTCCCCTGCCCCACTCCCGCTTCTCCGACGATGTCCGAAATCAGCGTGGCATGATACCCCTTCCTGGCGAAAACCTTCCTGGCAGCCTCGAGCAGCGCTTCGCGGCTTCGCCGCTTCCGCTGCTCATCCACCTTCTTGCGAAACGCCGACCTCACTCCCTTCCTCCCTGCGGTCCGGTACGATCGTGCGCGGGATTGTCTGCTCGATCCAGCCTACGCCAACCGGACGGACTCGTCAATCCCATTTCGAGCTTTCGTGAGGGTCGCGAAGGAAGCGGCAGCAGCGGCTGGCAGCCACGGGGAGTCGTGTCGCGCGTGACCGGTTCGAGGTGCGAAAGCACGGGACTCTTCTGCGTATGCTCGCAGTGTGTTGATTGTGCGAGGCAGCGTCCGGACCGTGCTCAGATCAAAGAGGAAATGGATAAATGCATGCCGATAGCGTGCAGGAACGCAGCGCGCTACAGCCTTCCAGGGATCCGCGGACGGGGGAGGTGCATTGCGATGGCGCACAGGCGTGCAGCGCTGCGCCCCTTGCTACCCGCCCGGGTCATCGATCCGGGCCGCACCCGGCCGTGGGGCGTTGCGCTCCATGTCCCAGTAGGGGGAGATCCGCCTGAGGCTCTCCACGATCTTGGGAAAAGCCTCGATGATACGGTCAACGTCTTCAGGGGTGTTGTAGCGACTGAAGCTGAACCGGATCGACCCGTGGATGGCGGTAAAGGGAATCTTCATGGCACGGAGGACGTGGGAGGGCTCGAGGGAGCCGGATGTGCAGGCCGAACCGCTCGAGGCGCAGATGCCATACTCGTTGAGCTGATAGAGGATGCTCTCTCCTTCGATGTAGTGGCAGGCCACGTTGAGCGTGTTGGGGAGACGAGCGGCGTTGCCCCCGTTTATCTCGATATTAGGGATGGTGCTGATGGCTTCTTGCAGCCGATCTCTCAGCTTGCGGACGTAGTCCTGTTCGTCCTGGATGTGGTCGGCGGCCAGTTCACAGGCCTTGGCGAGGCCCATGATGTAGGGCACGTTCTCCGTCCCGGCCCGCAGGCCGCTCTCCTGGTGCCCACCTGTCATGAACGGCCGGCAGGGCGTCCCTCGTCTCAGGAAGAGCGCGCCGACCCCCTTGGGCGCATGCAGTTTGTGGCCGGAAAAGGTGAGCATGTCCACATGCTTGAACTGGCGCTTCAGGTCGATCGCCAGCTTCCCGACCGCCTGTGTAGCATCCGTGTGGAACAGTATCTGCGGGTCCGTCTCCTTGGTGATCCTCGAGAGCTTCTCGATGGGGAAGATGACGCCGGTCTCGTTGTTGGCATGCATGATGGTGACGAGCAAGGTATCCGGGCGGAGTGTCCGGACGAATTCGCCGATGTCGAGCTTTCCGTCACGGTCGACGGAGAGGTAAGAGACCTCGCACCCTTGCCGCTCGAGGTCCCGGCACACCTCGAGGACGGCCGGGTGCTCGACGGCGGTGGTGATGATGTGGCGCCGGGCCGGATTGGCGGCCACCGCGCCGCGCAAGGCCCAGTTGTTGGACTCGGTGGCGCACGAGGTGAAGAAGATCTGGTTGGATGCTATCGCCCCGAGGGTCCGGGCGATCCGTTTCCTGGCCTGCGCAATGGCGGTGGCCACTGCTCGAGCAGGCTCGTACATGGAGCTTGGATTGAAGAACTGGCTGGTCAGGTAGGGCATCATTGCTTCGACGACTTCCGGCGCCACGGGTGTCGTCGCATTGTTGTCTGCATAGACTGTCTTCATGGTTTCCCTCGCTTCACACGGCGATCACGCGGATCCTCTCATCCACCAGTTCCTTGAGTGTGCGCTCCACCATCATCTTCATGGTGGTCGATGCGCCTGCGCACCCGGCGCATGCACCGGTGAGACGCGCGTAGACCAGGGTGTCCTTGATGTCGACGAGTTCGATGTCTCCGCCTTCGGCTCCCAGCATGGGCCGCACGTACTTCTCGATAGTGGCTTCCACCTTTTTCATGAACTGGAAGGGCGACAGTGTGGGACGAGCGGGTTGCTCCACGGGGACCTCGAACGAGGAAGGGACTTCGAACGCGGCTGGCGCCACGTCGGGGATTCCGGATTCCTTCTGTGTTGGGGCCACATCTCGAGCGCTGTCCTCCGCTGTGCCCCGGCCCCAGATGTCGTCGAGGATGTCCTGCAGCCCGCCGGGGGCGTGATGGCAGGTCATGCAGGCGCCACCGGCTTTGATGGCGTTGGTGATCTCCGGGATGGTCCTGAGATTCAATTCCTTGATCTTTCGCCGAATGTAGGGCTCGCTGACTGAGAAGCATTTGCAGACGATCCGCCCTTCCTCGTTGTGCTGCTGCATCTGCACGCCGAGCTTCTCGAGGTCGACTCCGCGCTTCTGGGCCCAGTTGAACACGGCGGACTCGAGCGCTTCGGCGCCCATGACCGAACAGTGTATTTTCTGGGACGGCAAGCCGTCCAGGTAGTCCACGATGTCTTCGTTGGTCACGTCGAGCGCCTCGATGGGTGTGTAGCGGCCCTTCTCGATCAGGTCGCACAGGGCCTCCGAGGCTGCGATGGCGGACGTGCAGCCGAACGTGAGATACTTGGCCTCGACGATCCGGTCCTGGAGCGGGTCCGACGGGTGCTTCTCCACGCGAAACGTGAACCGAAGGGCGTCTCCGCACACGATGGAGCCGTGTTCACCGAACCCATCGGGGTCCGGAATCTCCCCCAGGTGCGTGCCAGGCTTGCCTTGTACCGCGTTCATGAAAATCTGTTTCGTCTTTTCGCTGTAGTTCCATGCCATGACGGTGCTCCTCTGACGATATCCATGCGCTGGTGTCGGTAAATATACCCGAACGCATGACAGGGAAAGGGGAAAGTTATCCGCGGCGGGGGTTTTGGTATGCTGGACCGCGCAAATGCCATGGTTCGCGGCCCAGCGGTGGCTGGGACGGAACGGCCTTGCCCAGGGGCGGGGGGAGGATCACGAATCGACCGGCGATCGATCACAGGTCGAGCACAAGCCAATCACAGGTCGTTCTCGGGTCGAGCGCTGGTCGATCACGGGTCGATCACCCGCACCCGTGCGGCCAACGTGTCGCTGACGAAGAGTGTGCCCGCTGCCTCCAATACGATGTCGCACGGGTAGTCCAGGGTGGCGAGCGAGGGCGCCCCGCCGTCCCCTTCGTGCCCGGGAACCCCCGTGCCGGCCACGGTGTCGATCGTGCCGCCCGATGTCACGAGGCGAATGACGGCGTTCCCGCTGTCGGCGATGTAGACCAGGCCGTCCGGTCCCACGGCGATCGACTCGGGGGCGTTGAGCCGGGCCGCGGAAGCGTCCCCACCATCCCCGGTATACCCGGCGGTACCATCGCCGGCAATGGTCTCGATCTGTCCGGACTGTGGATCCACGCGCCGCACGGCATGGTTGCCCGTATCCGCGATCCAGAGCGCCCCATCCGGAGCAACGGAGACGCCGAATGGGAACTCGAGCGAGGCAAAGGTGGCTTCGTCTCCATCTCCGGCAAATCCGGGCTCGCCGCTGCCGGCCACGGTGACGATCGTGCCGTCCGGCTCCACGCGCCGAATCCGGTGGTTGTTGGTGTCGGCCACGTAGACCCGGCCGTTCGCGTCCAGGGCGAGACCTCGAGGCTGGTTCAGTTCGGCCGAGGTCGCGGGGCCACCGTCGCCGCCGCTCCCGGCCGACTCGCTTCCGGCGATAGTGGTCATCACCCCGCTGTCCTCCACGCGCCTCACGCGGTTGTTGAATGTGTCACATACGAGGAGACGGCCGTCCGGATCGAGGGCGACATCGGACGGGCCGTTCAGGATGGCCAGTTGGGCGTCGTCGCCGTCGCCGCCGAACCCGGCCTGTCCCGGCGATCCGGCGACCACCCACGCCGTGCCGTCCCGGTCCACCCGGATGACCACGGAAAGGCCACTGTCCGCGATGTAGATCCTGCCGGAACTGTCGGCCGCGACGCCGGCCGGGGCCTCCAGCCCCATTTCCGTTGCAGCGACCCCGGACGCCACATGGCCGGGTTCCCCCGAGCCGGCCACGAGGTCGATCTGCCCCAGGCTGCCGTCGCAGTCCGCGTCGATGTCGTCGCCGAGCGCATCGAATGCGCCAGGGTAGACGTCGCTCGAGGTGTCGTCGCAATCGAGGTTGTCGTCTGCATAGCCCTCGGGCGCCACGCAGGCCTGGATGCCCTGTGCGGCGTTGCCGTGGCCGTCTCCGTCCGCGTCCTGGTAGACGGTATGGTCCGGGAAGCCGTCGTCCACCTCGAGGTTGCAGTCGTTGTCGAGTCCGTCGCAAGATTCGGGATTGCCCGGAAAAACGGCTGCATTGCCATCGTCGCAATCATCGGAACTGCTTGTGAACCCCTCCGGGGCCTCGCAGACCTCGAGCACCACGCCGGGGTCGCCGTGGCCATCCCCGTCGGCGTCCTGGAAGACTTCATGCAGCTCGAGCCCGTCGTCCCGCACCCCGTCGCAGTCGTCGTCGCGTCCGTTGCATGCTTCATCGGCACCGGGATACCGGGTGTCGTCCAGGTCGTCACAATCATCCGCGGTGTCGCTGTAGCCTTCGGGCTGCCGGCAGTCCTCGAGGATGTCGCCCGAGTCGGCGCCGAAGCCGTCGCCGTCGTTGTCAGGATACCAGACCTGCTGCTCGAGCCCTTCGTCGACACGGCGGTCGCAGTCGTTGTCGAGTCCATCACACGTTTCCGCGGCCCCGGGATAGGTGGCGGGGTCGGTGTCGTCACAATCGGATCCGTCCTGTACCAGGCCGGTCCCGGGATTCATGCAGGCGAGGGTGATCTCGGACGCGTCACCGTGGCCGTCGCCGTCGCGGTCAGGGGCGTAGGCGAACCTGGGCCAGGCTTCGTCCACGCTGCCGTCACAGTCGTTGTCGCGCAGATCGCACACCTCCTTTTGCGCCGGGTTCACGCCCGGGTCGGTGTCGTCGCAGTCGCCGTCGAGCAGAGCGTACCCGGCCACGGCGCCACACGCTTCGGCGGGGCCATCGGAAACGCCGTAGCCGTCGCCATCCTCGTCCAGGTAGACGGCGAC
>JAJRTE010000099.1 GCA_024278455.1 Myxococcota bacterium | reverse complement strand
GAGGTATCTACATCGTCGCCGACGGCATGGGCGGACACGCTGCCGGCGAGTTGGCCTCTTCGATGGCGGTCAAAACCATCTACGACAGCTTCACGGGCGACGACGACCCGGAGATGACCGTCGCAGACCTGAGCCAGTTCAGCGACGAACACGTCATCTGTGAACGGCTTCGCTACGCGATCAACCGCGCCAGCCAGGTGATCCGGGAAGAGTCGTTCCGCCGCCCAGGGTGCCGGGGGATGGGTACGACGGCCGTTGTCCTGAGTATTGACGGCGCCACGGCCTACCTTGCCCATGCAGGGGACTCCCGCGCCTACCTCGTCCGGCCGGAAGGCATTCGGCGGCTGACTCGAGACCATACCTGGGTCGCCGACCAGATGCGCGCGGGCCTGATAACCGAGACCCAGGCCGCCACGAGCCAGTTCAGAAACCTGCTTACCCGGTCCGTCGGCCAGGAAATGCACGTCGATTCGGACTGCATGTCGCGCCGTATCCAGCCAGGTGATCGCTATCTCCTTTGCAGCGACGGACTACATGGCGTGGTTACAGACAGCGAGATCTTCCGTGTCGTGAGCCGCCACCCGCCACGTCCAGCCTGCGAGAGGCTGGTGGAGATGGCTCGAGCCGGGGGGGGGCCGGACAACATCACGGTGGTCATTGTATCCTTTGCCGGAACTGACGAACCCACCCCGATCCGTGAAGAAGATACGACGATACTTGACTTCGAGTGAGACCTGTGCCAGATCCTTCGTGGCCCAACGCCATTTCCGCGGCCGGATAGACTGCGCCGGCCGCCGAGCCGACTCACGTCCAGAAAAGGAGCATGCCATGAAAGGAAGCCCGGAACTCATCGCCACGTTGAACCAATTGCTCGCGGAGGAACTGACGGCCATCAACCAGTACATGGTTCATGCCGAGATGTGTGAAAACTGGGGATACGACAAGCTGCACGCGGCCGTTCGCCGGCGCGCCATCGTGGAGATGAAGCACGCGGAGACGATTATCGGTAGAATTCTCTCGCTGGAAGGCACCCCGATCGTCAGTGAACTCAAAAAGCTGCATATCGGCGCGGATGTGCGCGCCCAGATCGCCAACGATCTCCAGGCCGAACGGGAAGGGGTGGTGGCCTACAACGAAGCGATCCGGCAGGCCGTGGCTCTCCAGGACAATGTCACCCGCGCACTCCTCCTGTCGATTCTGAAGGACGAGGACGCCCACGCGGACGAGCTGGAACGATACCACGCCCAGATCGAGCAGATGGGCTACGAAACGTTTCTTTCCACCCAGTTGTAGGGACGCGCGGCACACGCCGGGGTTTGGTTGACGCATGTATCCCTCCTTGCACGGCCGATTCGCGCCCGGCGACACCATTGCCGTCACCTTCCTGGCGATCGTCACCTTCGCCGCCTGCGCGACCGCCCGGAAGTCCGAGCTGCCGGCCATCCCCAAGGGCCCCGTAGTCGCCGAGATTCTCGTGGAAGGCAACCGAGCCTTTTCCGACGGCGAAATCATCAGCGCTATCTATTCGGAAGCCACATCGAAGGTCCTGTTCTGGGACAAGCGCTACCTCGACACCGGGGAACTAGAGACCGACCAGGCTCGGGTGGCCAACTTCTATCGTCTCCACGGCTACTTCGACGTTGTGGTCAACCCGATCCAGATCGTTCCACACCGCAGGGCACTCTTCCGGGAGGAGCGCCCGACCCCGGGGCAGGCCACTGCGACCCTGGACATCCCCATTCCCGGACCAGGCGTCGATACGCCCCTCGTGCAGGCCGGCTCGGTGCCAACATCTCCCCAACACCTTCCACCCTCCCCCACTCTGGTTCCCAACGGGGAGTCCATCGCCGATTCGGCAAAGCCTCCTCCCCCCGGGAAGCCGGCCCCTGGGTCGACGACGGCGTCATCGCCCGGTGACGGCATGGGGACCGAAGCATGGCCTACCGGCGCCCAAGCCGCTATCCCTCCCCAACGGCCGGACGCCACCGCGACGCGGGAAGCCTCCCGGGCCGGAAAACTCGAGGCCGGCACCGGCAGAACGCTCGACCCGGCCGAATTGTCGAAACCAACGGCTCGCCCGGAACCGTCGCGAGTCGCGCTGGTCATCCAGGTCGAAGAGGGAACGCGGTACCGGGTGAAGGAGGTTCGTGTGGACGTGGAAACCCGCGGCGGGGAACCATCCGGGCACGCACGGGTCTCCCCGGAACACGATTATCTCCGCGCCCTCGTCACCAGGCAGATTCGCCTCCGCGAAGGCGCCTTCTTCGACTTGCGCGCCCAACAGGCCGACGAAGCCGCCATTCAGCGCGCTCTCTTGCAAGCATCGCACGCATGGGCCAAGGTCTCTAGCGAGATCATCTTGCTGCCCAAGGAGGGTGCGGTGAGGTTACGCTACCACGTCGATGCCGGCCCGCTTTGCTTCTTCGGCAAGGTACGCATCACCGGCCTCGAACAGGTGGACGAGAGGATCGTCATGCTCCGCGTTCGACGCCACCTCGCGCCCGGGTCGCCCTTTCGCCAGGACACGATCGTCCAACTCCAGAAGGCGTTGTACGACCTCCAGTTGTTCCAGTCCGTGACCGTGCTGCCGGCGGAAACATCGCGCGACAAGCCAACGGTCGACGTCGAAGTGACGGTTGGGGAAAGGGCATTCAAGCAGATCCGCGTAGGCGGCGGCCTCAAGCAGGAGACCAACTGGCAGGAGATCGCCGCGCACACGAGCTGGGCCAACCGCTACTTCTCAGGACGCCTGATCCGCCTGTCGCTGGACGCACTCGCGGGCTGGGGTTTCAGCCCGGGCCTCCAGAGCCGCCGCGCATACACGACGGCGGATTGCACTGAACAGGGATGCTCCAGCGAAGGACGAAACGGCCCCATCCTGGACATGGGCGCCGACTTCTCCTTGCCGGACTTCAAGGGAAGGCGGGTCACTGCGGGGGCGAGCGCCCGGTTCCGCGTCGGGCAGACCCTCTCCTACGGCTACATGTCCCCGAAGCTCGAGTTGACCGCGTCCCGGCAGCTCGACCGGCACCTGGCCGCCGGGTTCGGAACCGGCATGGAACAGTACTTGCCCACCCCGGATGAGCCCAGCAGGACTGCCTTCTCCACGGGCGACCTCGAGGGTGAGGACAGCGGCACGATTCGTTTCGAGGGGCTTCTCACCTATCTTCAGCAGTCCTTCTCCTATGACCGGCGCGACCACATCCTGGCACCAGAGCGAGGCCTTTACGCAGCCGTCGTTTTCCAGGAAGCCGGGCTGTTCGGAGATTTCGCCTTTGTCAAGGTCGTGCCCGACCTCCGGGTCTACGTGCCGATTGTGCCGGACCGGCTCATTCTCGGTGTCCGTTACTCCACCGGCGCCATCGTGCCGATCTCCGGGAAATCCGCTCCCCCGGTGCTGTACTTCGAGCTGGGGGGCGGATCCACGGTTCGCGGTATCCCCTGGAACGCACTCACCTACTACACCGGGGCAGGCTGCGAAATACCCTCCCCGGTGCCAGACAGCGACAATCAGTGCTCGGTGGCGACCGGCGGGACCGTCTTCCACCTGGCCAACCTCGAAGTGCGTGTCCCACTTGGAGAGATGGGCGTGGTCGCCTTCGGGGACGCCGGCCACGTCGCCCTGGCGTCCGACCAGGTTCTACGCGCCTGGGCAACACCGTCCCCCAACGACTTTTTGCTCTCCGTCGGTGTCGGCCTCCGGTACCGAACACCGGTGGGGCCCGTCAGGCTGGATTTCGGCTACCGGGTGCACGAGCCTGTGCCCCTGGCCCCCGGACTGGCCATCGTGGGTGGAGGAGGATGTCGTTGCGGGATCCACCTCGCCATTGGCGAAGCGTTCTGAGGAGCACGAGCGCACAGCGGCTCGAGAACGGCTACTCGAGGATGTTCTCGCTCCCAGGCGTGATGTACGAAGTGGCCACCCAGTCGGTTCCCGTGTCGTCGGTATCCATGCCGTTCGGATACCGAATCAAGGAGGGAGAACCGATGTCGTTGGTGTCGCCGCTCTCAAGAGGGGAACCTTCGGTCAAGTCGACCTGGCCCACGCCGAGAATCGTGACACTTTCCAGCGCCCCCTCGTAGGCGAATGCGTCGACCAGTTCTCCCTGCGGCAACTTGATCAACGCGATGCCATCGTTCGGACCATTCTGGATGTTGTTCGATGCCTGTTCGAAGGTGATGACGAGCGCGTCCACGGCGACCTCGACCGTGCTGGTCGCCACGACGAGGTAGCCCCCGTCGGGCAAGGTCGCACCAGCCGTCGAGAGGTCGATCCGGTTGTATTCCGATCCGGTTCCTCCATTGAACAGCACCACGTAGTAGCCATCCAGTGCCACCTCGTTCCCGGTCCCATTGTAGATTTCGAGGAACTCACCCGTGTCTTCCTGGAACTGGTCGTAATCAACCTCGTTGATGACAAGATGGTCCGAGACGACCGTGATCGTCGCTTACACGGCACGACCGTCCAACGTCGCGGTCACGATGGCGCTTGTCGCATTCCCCTGGTCCGAGTAGTCGAACGTGGCCGTGTCCTCGCCCTCGAGGATCACCACCGTCTCGGGCAGGATCCCGGCTTCCGTCGGGGTGACGGCAAGCTCGACTTCGGTGCCCCCGGCGGGCGCGACCTTGTCGAGGGACACTGTGAATGACACCGTCTCCAAGGGGGTGATGGTCACCGATGACGGCGCGATACCAGCGAGTTCCGGGGGCGTCTCTTCGCGCACTTCCACTGCGGCCGACTTGGCACGACCGGCAAGCTGAGCCGTCAACAGCACCGATTCCGACACCTCGAACGCGTCCAGGACCACCGGCGCGCTGCTGGTTCCCGCCGCGATGGTAACGCCTCCGCCGACCACGGCCAGCGCCGACGGCATACTCGACGTCACCGTGACGAACGTGTCCTCATCCACGGATCGGGAAAGCGTAACCGTGAGAGGCAGGGGGGACGTGGTCACGCCGGATTCCCCGACCACCACGTAGGTGTTCGGCGGACCGAACGCCGACAGGACGGGCGTGTCGAACGCCACGTCGTCATCGTCTCGAGGCTCCAGTTTCGAGTCCCCGTTCCGGAAGTTGAGAATCCCGGACAGGCTGAGTATCCGTTCGCCCTCGGTCGGGAACGGGGTGACGAGATAGAGGAAGTCGTCCACGCGGAGCAGATCGTCCACGACGAACTCGTTGGCAGGCGGTTTGTCTCCTTCCCCCATGGGCGGACTGGTGTCGGTGACCGTGACACTGCCGACGTGCACCACGACGGACTCGAGGGCGTCCGCTCGATCCCCCCCGGTGGCGACATCTGCGGGCGAGACCTCGACCGGGGTCGGGGGCGGGTTCCCGGTGCTGAGGACCGTGTAGTCCACCTCCCCAAGCTGGATCCGCCCATCCGTGTCGGCGATGGTGGCCGTTACCAAGTCCACCATGTCGCCGGTTTCGACCGTGTTCGCCCGCTGTTCGACGTAGATGCCCGAGAAGTCCACCCCATCGTAGTCTGCACTGGACTCGACGACCTGAACGAAGAAGCCGCTCGAGTTTCTGCCGGTGACCAGCACGTCGTGGACCGAAACCACGTCCCCTGTCGCGAGCCTGCCGGTCTTGATATCGTAGACCGTCGCAGGGCAGCCCTCCCCGCCCGGATTGGCATCCAACGGGCAGGGGTCGCAGGCGTCTCCCTTGCCGTCCGAGTCCGCGTCGGCCTGGTAGGGATTCTGGACGGAGACACAGTTGTCGTAGCGGTCCGGCACGCCGTCCAGATCCCCGTCTTGCCCGGATACGCTGCACGTGGTGGTATCCGCGTCGACCGGGCACGGGTCACAGGCATCTCCGGCGCCATCGCCGTCGGTATCGGCCTGCACACCATCGTCGACCGGACGGACGGGATTGAACACCGAAGGACAGTTGTCCTCCACGTCGGCCACACCGTCACCGTCCCGGTCGTCCTCGGTCGGCTCGCCCAGGTAGACCGATGAACCGTTCACGGATACGGTCCGTTTCGGGACGCAAGGAGGCTCGTTCTCCGGAACATCGCAGTAGGACGCGGGATAGAGGTCTCCGGCTGCCAGTTTCAACTGGGCAAGCGTCTTCCCGGTCTCCGGCTCGACGCACAACCGCTTGGAAACCCCGCACACGTCCATCCGGTCACAGGCCGACCCACCTTACAGCGCTGCAACCACGTCGGCGTCGCCGTAGAGCGGCGTACCTCCACGCACGACAAGCGTCACGTCCTTCGGACCGGCTTCTATCACCGCCCGGTACTCATCCCATTCCCCTGTCTCGAACACGGCGATGTCCGCCTGGAGACCGGGCTCGAGCGCTCCCACCTGGTCTTCGACACCGGCGGCTCGAGCCGCCCCCCTGGTCACCATCGTCCAGAGATCGTAGTCCGAAAAGGCGTCGTCGAAGTAGGTGTCGTTCAGCGTGTCGGCGCACTTCAACTCACGGAGAAGATTCGCGGAACCCGTGACTATCCAATCGGTGCCAAGGGCGATGTTCGCGTGCATCCGGGCCGCTGCCGTCACCATCGCGGTATCCCCGTACAGGGCAAGATTGGACCTCGGCGTCCAGACCAGCGACGCGCCCCGCTGGACCATGCGTGCATAGTCCCCAGCAGTGAGTCCCAGGGCCGACCCGAACCCGGCGTTGTCTCTCAGGTGGTCCTGGCCACCGCTCTCCGTCGAACTCAGACACAGGAACTCATTGCGCGCGGTCGCGTCGATACCCTCCGCAACCTTGGCGAGAAAGGCATCCAGACCGGCCGTGCTCGATGCGTCCAAAACGGCGGGGTAGGCACACCCCGCATCGAGTTGGGTCCCATCCTCGTCGCCGAGCGGAAAAGCGTCGTATTCGACCGAGACCGCGTCGAGTCCCTCGGTGCTGGAGCTGTTGAGGTTGCGAACGAAGCCCGCGGGCCCGGCATCCGTGACCGCCGCCGTCGCCCCTCCCATCACCAACCGGAGTTCGCCCCACAGTTGCTGGTTGAGCGTCGCCCCTGCCGCATACTCGAGTTGGGTGTGCCCGCGCTGGCCCAGGCGCCAATCATGCCGTTGCTCGTAGCGCTCGCCGCTGTCGGTGTACGGGTCGTTCTGGGCGAAAAGCAACTGCTCGCGCGCGTCGATGAGCCCGGGAGAAATGACGCCGCTCGGACAGGTGACCTGCGTCGCCCCTGGAACCTGCTCCCCACAACTACATCCAACGCACGCTATCTCGCCCTGGGGGTTCACGAGCACCTGACCGCCGCGCAGCACTTCGGCAGGAGTCAGCACGGTTCCGGATATCAGCGTCCACCCATTGCCAGATGTCACCGCGCACGTGGCGCCTTCGATCGGCGGAAGCTCGCCACACTCCGTCCACGACACCGGGGTCTCCGTCGGCACCTCGAACGGCTCCGCCGGCGTGGAGGTGCTGTCGTCATCTCCCGCCGGGGTCATGGTCAGATCGTCGTCACCCGGAACCGGCGTCAGCGGCACGGGCGACACCGTCGGCACCACCACCGATGTATCGTCGTCCCCCTGCACCGGCGTCGGCGGTTCGGGCGACACCGTCGGTGTGACAACAGACGTATCGTCATCGCCGGGAACCTGGGTCACGGGCGCCGGGGAAGGGGTCGGCACCAGCGCCGAAGTGTCGTCGTCACCGATCGGGGTGGAGGTATCTGGAGGAAGCGAGGGAGGCGGGGTGTCGGTGCCCTTGGGCGACGTGTCGTCGTCCCCCGCCTCCGTCGGTTGCACGCTGCCATCGTCGTCGTCACCGCCTGAACAGCCGCCCGTTCCAAGGCCGAACCCCATCAAGACGATGAGAAAACTTATCATTCTGACATCTACCGTGTAGTACTTGCGCGGCAACATCGCAGCCCCCTGTGTTGGATCACAACATGTGCGGCTTTCTACGTCGAACTTTCGTCAAGCATGTATTATCGGTATCACATCCCGAGGCCGGGTTCAAACACTAACGCGCCCTCTCGGCGCGTACGCCTGCTCGTTCTGCGAAAATGATTGCAAATCAAGGCGTTGAGCGTAATGTGCCATTTTTCACTTGTTCAATCGGGTGATTTATGCCATATTTCAGTCGATGGATCGGGTGATTTGCGCCAAATTCAGTCGGTATATCGGGTGAAAAATGAACAAAGAGACGCAACTCCTTGAAACACTTGCCGATTGGAACTTCTGGCACCGCTCGCTGCCCGACACGGTGCCACGCGAGAGGTACGAAACGGAAGTACTGTCCAAGTCTACCACGGGCGAAATCGTCATCGTGAAGGGGGTTCGGAGGAGTGGAAAATCCACGATACTCGTGAACGCGCTCCGGAGGCTGGTGGACAGCGGGGTATCGCCTCGAGAGATGATGTTCGTGAACCTCGAGGATCCGCGTTTCATCGGGCAACTGGAACCGGGATTGCTGTCCCGCATAAAGGACACGTATCTCCAGCACCTCAATCCAACCGGCACGCCTTATCTCATCCTTGACGAGATACAGAACGTTCCCGGGTTCGAGAAGTGGTTGTTGAGGGAATACGAGCTTGGCAACGCGCGATTACTGGTTACGGGTTCGAACGCCAAGCTTTCGAGCCGTGAGATCGGAACGGCTCTGACCGGACGCTACCTGGACGTGAACGTGCTGCCCCTGGCCTTTGACGAGTTCCTCTCATTCAAGGGGGTGAATCCAACAGACCGGCTGGAACTGGCGCAACGTCGCCTCGATATCAAGCGCCTGTTCGAGGAGTACGTTGACTATGGTGGATTCCCCAAGGTCGCACTGACCCCCGAACCCGTCCTGAAGCAGGCCGAGGTCCGGATCTATTTCGATTCGATCGTGCTGCGCGACATCGTCGCCAGGTACCGGCTGGACAATTTCGAGGCGCTGTTGCAACTTGCTGTCTACATCCTGTCCCATGCTTCGAGTCCGTTGTCGCTCAACGGTCTGAAGACCCATTTCGGGCTGTCGTTCGACCTGGTCGACCGGTACGTGGAGTATCTCGAGAACGCCTACCTGATCTTTCGGGTTCCTCGGTTCGACTGGTCGCTCAAGCGCCAGCATGCCAACCCGCGGAAGGTATACGCTGTCGACACCGGGCTATCCAACGCGGTTTCGTTCCAGGTGGGTGACCGGCTCGGCCAGCGTCTCGAGAACCTGGTGTTCCTGGAACTCGTGCGACGAGGCGCAGAGGTCTACTACTACAAGACCCAGGGAGGCTACGAGGTGGATTTCGTCGTCAAGAGAGGGCCGCACATCACCCAGCTCATCCAGGTATGCAACGGGATGGAGCACAAGAAGACGCGGGAACGCGAACTACGCGCCCTGGTGAAAGCCACCCAGGAGATCGCCCATGCCGACCGGGCGGATCACATCGTGCTGGTCCCCGACGGGGAGGAGACGGTTGTCCGGGAGGGCATCGAAATACGAATTGTCGATGTGAAATCCTGGCTATTGGGCCTCTCGTAGTCATGTCGCTGTGCCGGTGCCTGCCGCACCGGCGTCCAGCCGGTTGTCGCTTGCAACCGTTCCCGGCCGGACCGTGATTCCGCTATCCTGGAACGCCTCGGGGGCGATATATTGTTCTGGCCGGCATGGCGTGGGGTCGTCCCATTGGCTGCCAACGTCGCCGGCCGCGAGAAGCAGCACCGCGCCCACATGCAGGGAGGAAGGATGAGCACCGCCGTATCGACGGAGCACGAACCGGAGAAAAAGCGGCGGGCGTGGACGTGGCTGCTGGCTCCCCTGGTCGTCCCTCTTGCCCTGCTTGCCGGTTTCGGCGTCGGCGCCGGGATCTTTCTTGCCACCGAGCACGGCAAGCAGTTCGTCACCCACCAGGCGTTGCGGCTTGTCAACGGGTCCCTCCCCGGATCCGTGACTGTCGACGACGTGGCAGTGAGTTGGTTGACATCGCTGGAGATGGCCGGTGTCTCCGCGCGCTCGCCCAGCGGCGACCCGGTGTTCCGCGCGGACCGCATCGTTATCCGCTACAGCCCTCTGTCGCTGCTGTCTGGTGTCGCGAAGGTCAAACGAATACGAATCGAGCACCCGGTCGTGACCATTTCCTACGCCGAGGACGGTCTGTCCAACCTCGATCGCTTGCTTGGGCCACCGGCCGATGAGCCGGAGCCCGAGTCCGAACCGTGGGACGGCCGTCTTCCGGTGGACGTGGACGTGGAACGTATCGAAATCGTGGGCGGCGCCTTCCGGTTGACCGACGCGACTTCGAGCCCACCCGTTCTGGCGGATCTGGATCGCATCAACCTGGACGCAAGCTACCGTGCGACCGGCCCGGTCCACACCCTGGTCACGTCGCCGCTGGAACTATCGCTCCTCGAGCCCGATCTTGGGAGGATGGCCGTCGAGACTGCCGTCACCTACGATCTGGGCAAGGGCGAGGACCACGTGCGCGTGGACCACCTGCATGTCACCGGGGACGGGTTGGAGGTTCGAGGCGTGGCCGACTTCAAGGGCTTCGACCTGCCTGTGGGCGATGTGTACGTGGCGGTCGACCATTTCGACTCCGCGTTTCTCAAGCGGTTCGACTCGAGCCTCCCGGTCCGCGGGGTGTTGACCATGGGGCTGTTCCTCCATATCGATACCAGCCAGCAAGCCAGGCTCGCCGTCGCGCTCCGGCTTCCCGCGGGGCGTATCGACCTCGGCGGCCGGCTCGATCTCTCCGGCCTCACCAACGACGTGGAATCACTGGCATACGACCTCGAGCTGGCGGCATCGAGCCTCCGTGCCGACTCGTTCCTCGCCATGGACATTCCGCCGCTCAACCCCTTGGATTTCCGTGCCACGTTGCGGGGGAAAGGCGTGACCCCAAACCTCATGGACACACGTTTCACGGTCCGTGTCGCACCGATGGCGTACCAGGGCTATACGTTCGACGGCGGAAGTCTTTTCGGTCTCGTCCAGAAAGGGACCATCGTGCTCGAGGCGTCCCGCATCGAGAGCCCGTATGCCACGCTGGACGCGCAAGGGCTGATCGACCTTGGCGGTCCTGTCAGGGCGACGGTCCGGCTGGCTATCCCGGATCTCAGCCGGCTTGGCCATCAAATCGATCTACCTCTCCGCGGGGACCTCGAGGTGGATGCCCGGGTTTCCGGTGAGTTCGCGGCGCCCCGAATCGATATGTCGCTGGCGTCGGCCCTCCTCGAGTACGGTCCGGAAGAGGAGGTTCTCGCGCGCATGCTGGGTCTGACCGGCGCCGCGACCATCCAGGTGCTCGAGGCAGAAGGGTCGTCCGGGGTGCGTGCCACGGTGGCCCTGGCCGGTGACGAGGCCGGATTTCCAACACCCCTGCTCCGGGCGTTCAGCGTGACCGCACAGTACGAAGGCCTGGTGGACGTGGACTTCGAAGCCACGACCGTGCACGGGCTTCCGCTCCAGGTTGCCGCCCGGTATGATCCCGGGGGGGGGACGAACGTGGCGATCGGCGCCCTCTCCCTGCCCCTCGGCGATGCCCCGTGGACCCTGGAATCCCCAATGACGGTGCGCCTGGAAGGGGACGATGTGGACGTCACGCCGTTCACGCTGTCCGGGCCGGACGGGCACATCTCGGCTCGGGTACAGTACCGGCCTGGAGGCGACAGTGACCTGTATCTCTCGGCAAACGGCGTTCTGCTCGACAACTTTGCACCGTTCCTCCGCGACGTACTGCCGGCTCTGGGAGGCAGGCTGGGATGCGACATTCGTGTCACCGGCCCGGCGTCGGCCCCGGCCATCGCGCTGTCTTCATCCCTCGAGGACCTCTCCGCCGCCGGGCTCCCGCTTCTCGATGCCCATCTCCGCGCATCGAACCTCGACGCCGCCGGTGGACGGTTCACGGGTGAACTCGAGACCGACTTTTCGCATGGAGGCGGCGTGCAGGCCACGTTCGACATGCCGTTGACCGTCACCCTGGAGGGGGACGCCGCGTTCGACCCCGCAGCAACCATGGCCGCACGATGGCGTATCACAGCCCTGGACCTGGCACAGTTCTCTCAGCTCGCGAAAGACTATGTCGAGGACCTGACCGGCAAGCTCGAGGGCCATGCTACCCTGTCAGGGTCCCTCGAGCGCCCTGACCTGGATGCCACGCTGGCGGCTCGCGAAGTGGACGGTGTCGGCCAGCATCCGTTCGACCTGCGGCTGAACGTGCGATATGACGGGGAGCTACTGCGAGCCGATGGCATGGCGATGAGTCCTGTGCTCGGTCCTGTCCCGCTCCTGGTCGCGCGGCTCGATGTCCCTGTGCACATCACGCCGGAGTTCGCCGTGGAGCCCGGGTGGGACGAGGTGGTGACCGGCAAGATTGCTATCCCGGCCCAGAAGGTTGCCCAATTTGGAGCGCTGGCGGCGGAATTGGAGCGGGTCAGGGGAGATGTGCGACTGGACCTGGACATCGGGGGACGCCTGGGAGACCCCTCGCTCCGCCTCGACTTCCGTGCCAGGGACATTCGCCCACCGGGTTACCCCGCGATCCATTTCGACACGCAAGCCCAGTATGGAGCAGGGCACGCCGCACTGGTCGTAAGGGGACAAATCGCCAACACCGCTCCAGCCAACATGCAGGCCGCCGTCGATATTCCCCTGGCCGACATCATCCAGGGCGCCGAGGTCACGCTGAGCAACCTGGACGTCCGCCTCGATGTCCCGGAACTCGACTTCTCAAGCCTTCCCCCCATTCTGCGCGGCCCCCAGGTGACCGGCGGAGCCATGAGGCTCAGCGCTCGGCTTCGATGTCCCGAGAATACGCCCGAGTTCTCGGCATCGGCAGACATCTCCCGCCTGTCGGTCGGCGGCGCGGTGCACGACATTCACATCGAAACGAGCTATGCAGGCGACATGTTGGGTCTCGAGGCCGATGTCGTGGGCCCAGCGGGCGACGAGGCACGTATCGAGGGCGATGTTCCCCTGGTTCTTCGTCTTCCGCTCAGTGCCAGCGAGACGGTCGTGGACTATCCACGAGGAATGGACGTGACGGCAGGCTTTCCGGGCCTGGACCTGGCACTCGTCAACGCTTTCATGCCCACGGGCATGACCCTCGAGGGTACCCTGGCAGGCCGATTCCACCTGTCCGGCACCCTCCTCGCACCGGAAGCGCGAGGCAGTGTCACGGTCTCGGACGCATTGTTCTACTACCCGGCCTATGGACTGCTATACGAAAACATGGAAGGACGGGTGCGGCTCACCCCCTCTCTCCTCGCCCTCGAGGATGTCACCATGCGCGCCGGCAAAGGCGAACTGCTGCTGGACGGAGCCATTGCGCTGGTCGACAGTTCCCCGGGAGACATGGACATCGACGTTCTCGCCTCACGTGCCGACCTCATGAATGGACCCTATGGGCGCATGACCGTCGACGGGGAAGTGCATATCGGCGGCACGGTGGATTTCCCGGAGGTGAGTGGGGAGGTGACCATTCCGGCCGCCGTCATCAAGCTTCCGGACATCGCCAGCACGCTCGTCATGGAACTCTCCGGGCTGGAGAAACCGAAGGAACTGGCCCCTGCGGAACTCCCACCCAACATCCGGGTTCTCACGAGCGGGGGCACCGTGACCTGGCATGCCTACGAGACCGGAGAGGCCGAGGAAGAGGTGCCATTCGACATGGACGCGGACGTGACCATACACATGCCTCGAGGTTTCTGGGTACAGAACACGTCTCAAGAAGTGGTCATGGAACTCGCCGGAGACATACGGTATTCGATGGAAGACGGCCTTGAGAGGATGGAAGGAGAGGTGAGTACGGTGCGGGGAGAACTCAACCTCTTTTCCCAACCTCTCACCATCCGGGAGGGCACCATCACATTCACGGGAGGGAGCGAGATCGACCCGGTGCTCAACATCGTCAGCGATGCGGAGACCACGGACTACGGGACCGTCTCTCTCAAGATCTCCGGCCGTTCCTCCGCACCCGTGGTCACCTTCGATTCGGAAAACGGCTACGATCCCGCGGACATCCTTGCCATCCTCGTCATCGGCAAGCCCCTGTCCGAGAGTACCGACCCGGCAGACTCGATCAAGGTGGCTTCCCAGGTCGAGTCCCTGGCCGCAGGTGTGCTTGCCGGCATCGCCCGAAAGCAGCTCGCCGACAAGATCCCCATCGACTACCTGGAGATCAGAGCGGACAGCTTCTCGAGCGCCGACCTCCGCGTCGGCAAGTACGTGACGCCGAAACTCTTCGTCTCCTACAAGCGAAAATTGACCATGGACAACACCATGGAAGAGAACGTGAACGAAGTACGGGCCGAGTACCAACTTTCGCGCAGTCTCTACTTCGAGTCCTTCTACGGCGACGCGGGAATCTGGGGCGGGGACATCAACTGGCGCAAGAGCTATTGAGCCGCGAACGCCGCCAGCGCCGACGCCACGGTGGACTACCCCCTCTCATCCATGGTACCATGCTCGCGTTTCCTCCGCGCCAACGACCGCCGCGGCGGACATCGAGACGACACATCCACTGCTGGAGTGCATTCATCATGTTCAATCCGACCATCTACCGGACCCGGCGCGCCCGCGTCGCCCGGAGACTCGAGAACGGCATAGTCGTCCTGGGCGGACATCGTAGGCAGCCTCTCAACCTGCCCATGAATCTCTCCCCGGCCAGGCAATCGAGCCACATTCTCTATCTCACCGGGCTCGAGGAGACCGATTCGGCGATGCTCCTCCGCCTGGACAACGGACGCCTCGAACTCTTCGGACCGGCCGAAGACCCGGAGGACGAAATATGGCACGGTCCGCGTCCCACCTTCCAGGAGACTGCGGAGCGGCTCGGGGCTGACGCGGCCTACCCGCTGTCCGAACTCGAGACACGGATCGAACATCATCGCGACGCTGGACCGTTGCACACTCTGCCTTCGGCCGACCCGGGCTGGCCGGCACGCATGGCATCGGTCGGCGTCACTATCCACAGCTTCGGCGAAATGCCCCGCAACCAGCCCTCCCCGCTCGCCGACGCCATGATTGCCCTCCGTTCCATCCACGGGCAGGAGGAAATTGATGAGATGCGCACCGCCGCAGCCGTCACCGCCCGGGCATTCCGCGCTGCGATGGCTGCGACGCGATCTGGCGGCCACGAAGCCCAGTTGCGGGCACTCATCGAAGGCATCTACCGGTCCGCGGGGATGCGCCCCTCGTTCGACCCCATCGTGACCATTCGCGGCGAAGTGCTGCACTGCGAGGCCAATCCCAACCGCCTCGAGGCCGGTGACCTGCTCCTGGTCGACACCGGGGCGGAATCTCTCGAGGGCTACGCGGCCGACGTGACCCGGACCTGGCCTGTCCGGGGACGATTCGACATGCACCAACGGGCCATCTACGAAATCGTGCTCGAGGCTGAGATCCAGTGCATCGACCGCGTACGCGCCGGGACGGAGTACCTCGACATCCATATCCACGCGGCTCGAATCATCGCGCAGGGTCTGAAAGACATGGGTATCTTGCGCGGCATGGTGGACGACATCGTGGACAACGATGCGCACGCCCTCTTCTTCCCGCACGGAGTCGGCCATTTCGTAGGGCTCGACGTGCACGACATCGAGGATCTCGGCGACCGTGCGGGATACGCCCCAGGACGCCGCCGGTCGTCCCGGTTCGGCCTGGCCGCGCTGCGCCTCAATCGCAAGCTCGAACCCGGCATGGCGGTGACCATCGAACCGGGGGTCTACTTCATTCCCGGCCTGATCCGCAACGCCACCTTCCGGGAGAGGTACCGCGAATGGGTGGACTTCGACCGCGCCGAGACCTGGATTGGATTCGGCGGGATTCGCATCGAGGACGATGTGCTGGTGACCGCTGGCGAGCCGGACGTCCTCACTAGAGCCATTCCCAAGCGGGTGGAGGACATCGAGGACATCATCGGGGAGGCTCCGGAGGCCCTGGGCGCTCTCGCAGATGCCCGGCCGTGACCCTCGCAATGCCAACGCATTCTCGAGAAGGTCAGCGCCGCGTGCACGGCCGTCGTGCACGAGTCCGAGGCTGTTCAGCCGCGTATCGATCCCCTTCGGCACCATTGTTTCCCGCCCGCGAACACGTTTGCCTGTCGCCATGTCGCCTTGTCGCGCTTACACTATGCAGACCAGTCCAGGTGCGCAGGAGCAATCAGCGATGCCCATCTACGAGTTCATTTGCGAGAAGTGTGGAAAGAAGCTGGAGATTCTGACCTCGCCGGACCTCTTGCCCAGAATCTGCGGCCCCCGGTGCGTGGCGGAAGACAGAGCGGGTGATGGAACGCTCCGCCGTATCGTGTCCCCCCCGGCACGGCCACCAGGCAGCAGGCGCATGTCCGGCAAGGTCGATCCGGACATGGCGGCGGCCAAGGGTTTCACAACCTTCCAGAAAAGGCGGAATGGCGGGTACGAGCGCGTGGCGGGCACCTTCGGGCCGGACCACATCGAGCCGCTGGACTTCGATTGAGTCTCGAGACGCCCGTGCGGCAGCACGTCCGGGCCTCGTCGGCGACCGGACCATGACCAGGCATCCAACGCACCGCACGATCCCCAAGGCAGGCTTGAAACAAATATGAAAAGCCCCCGAGACAGACGAAATGCCCGGGGGCCCTCGCTGGTGCGCCCAGCAGGGATCGAACCTGCGGCCTTCGGATTTGGTAGCATATCCCGGGCACGCCGACACGCCCGCCCCTGCCACCTATCGCTATGTCTGTAAAGGGGTTTCCGTGCTCCGCCGTGGCGCCTCAAAACGCCAGAAAGCATTGTATTGCATGACGCGGTGATCCGCAAGTGATCCGTGGCGACGGCGGCGCCTAGCCAACAGCGGAAAGGACGTCATCCAAAAGAAGCGGCCGCAATTCGCTCATGGTCCTGAATGCCCGGTCATTGGTGAGGAACAGGTCCGTGCCTTCATGAAGCGCTGTTGCGGCGTGAATGGCATCAGGCGTTCGCACCGCTCCATCCTTCCGCGCGGGAATCATGCCGCGATCGGAAGCAGTTCCTCAAACCTGATACCAAACAACCCTCCATCTTCGTCGGCATCTGTCAAGGTCACGGGGAGAAGATGTCTTCTCAAGTCGAAACCTCGTATCGTCTCCTTGAAGGCATCGTCTTCGTTCATGGTGACGATATACTGAAAACCCAGTTCTTCTGCGGTCTCAGCGCCGATCTTCAATGCACTGATCACCTGCCGCCCGTCTACCCCGTCAAACAGGTGGCTGTCGTGAATCAGGAATCCAGGCCCAATTCGGCGTCGCGCACATAACCGCATCAGCATCATGTCGAAACAGAAGATCTGCATGTTCTTGATGCCCTTGCTCCGCGATCCTTGCATGGGGAACTGAAAAGCCGGCCCATTGTAGGTTGGCTCAATCATCATGCTTCCAGCCGACTCATAGAGGCGATGTGAGACCTCTTCAAAAGCAAGAATCGCCTCGTCAAGACGGTGATGCTGTTCCGAAAAATCTTGACGCAAGCGCAATTCCAATTGGTTTCTGTCAATCTTCAACCGGTTTTTCGTGCCCTCAATCTGCTCAGCGGACTCGTATCGCTGCCGAAGTGCTTCAACTTGTGCCTCGAGCCTGGCCAGCTCACCCTGAAGTTTCGTAAGTTGATCCAAGGCGCCATGGCTTTGCAGGATTTCCATAATCTCCGCCCTGCGTCGATCCAAGGCTTCCCGTTCTCGCGCTCTCGACTTCACCCGCTCTTGTGCGCGTTCGAGTTCCCCACTGAGATAATCACGCCGATTGCGAATCACGGATTGGTGAAAACTCCGAACCTCGTCATAGCGCCGCAAAGACACTCCGGGCAGCACAATGCCAGCTTCCTTGTAGGCCTGCTCCAGATCGCAAAGCTCGGGTGGCGATTCCGCTTCCAAGGCAGTTCCGATGTCTCTGATGACGGCCCGGTCAATTGTGTCTTCGTTGGCGAGTGCCTGTTGCTTTCGAGTGAGTTCATCCGCTTCAGATTCAAGCTCTCGGTACTGGGCCAGTACGCGAAACGAAGCCACTCGTTCTTTGAGCTTCGCCAGTTGCGACTCTGCAACGGTCAATTGTGTGCGAAGTTCTGCGGCCGTCCCAATCACGGAGCCGAACGCCCCCTCCCGTGCCGCCTTTCTGAGTTCTTTCATGGTCTTCTCGCGATCCCTGACCTTCTGCCAAGCGCTCGCGATCTTCCAGTCCAGGCCGAGGAGAAACATGAGGGCGACCTGGTAGTCTCCGGCCTGCTGCATAGTTGCCTGTTTTTCGGGCGCGGTGAAGGCGCCCGCATTCTGTCGCCGCACAAAGTAGGCAAAGAGTGATCGGAATGTGGGTTTGCGCCCGTCGTAGTCTCCTACGGTACCCAGCCCGAACATCTGTTCAC
This sequence comes from Myxococcota bacterium, assembly GCA_024278455.1. Lineage (GTDB taxonomy): Bacteria > Myxococcota_A > UBA796 > JAJRTE01 > JAJRTE01 > JAJRTE01. Next base: position 13,914 of record JAJRTE010000099.1, on the reverse strand, counting down.
CAAGAAGCTGCAGCCACTCGTGTTGGGTAACGGTGCCGTTCCTGGTAGCAGCACCAGCGCCCGACAGGTAGATTCTCGAGGGTGCACCAGCGCTACGCTCTACCTCGACGAACTCTCCACCAAGTTCAAAAACCATCCCGAAAGATTCACCCTTGAGAATCTTGGTTCGAAAAAGAGAGTCTTTCCTGACTTCTGCTCCCATGAGGAAATGGACGACTTCGACCATGCTGGTCTTCCCGGCTCGATTGCGGGTCTGCCGGTCGCTCGCACCTGCTTCCTTTTCAGCGATCAGCACATTGAGTCCGGAATGAAACTCAAGAGTCTTGAAGGATTTCAGGCTGCTGTGGATTCTGTGAATCATCGTTTTCTCCGGCAAATGACTCCATCCACCAGCTCGATGGCATTCATCGCATACAGCAGGTCCAAACACAATACAAAAGAGTCGTAGCTCAGGGACGCTACCTTGCCGAACTCGGTAGAGTCGGAATGCTTGAGGTCTTCCCAGAGAGCAGACACCGTCTTGGACGACTGCAAGTGCCGCAATACCAGCGCGCCAACTGTAAGCAGTGCGCGATCTTGAGACAGATGCTTCGAGGGAAGGATCATGCTTAACTGCTCCGTGGCTCTTCGAAAATGTCACATCGCTCGAAGTAGTATGCCATCACCGTCAAGACAGCCAGCTCATGTTCAGGAGTCCCCCGGTTCGTCCCCCCCAACCATGCCTGCAATTCGGGGAAGACCTGGTTTGGCGAGTGCGTTGCACGAAGCGCCTCGTACTCGGTCCGGAACGACTGCGCGATGCGTTCGCCGAGGGTCGCCTCATGCCAGTTGGCAAGAAACTCCTCCACAAGCGGGGCCTTGACCATCCCTTCTTTCAGCAGGGTTGCGACACTTTCGGAAAGCGCATTGGCCTCAATCTTGCCAGCGGGGACATCCCCAACTGGCCTGTCCACCGGGGGGCGCTTGTTCGACAGTGCTTCCAGGACTACCCTCAGGTCCTCGAAGCCCAGCCGGGTTCTTGTCTCTGCAGTTGGCGCCCGTCCGAACCAGGATTCTTTGTCCTCCAAAGTCAGGTCCCGGAAAACGACCTTCAGTTCCTCCAAACCCCACGCCTCCACCATGATGCCCGGATTGTCCTTCCCGATATCAAGCAAAAGCTGGTGGATGTGAGGCGGAAGACCACAGACGGAATTGTGAACGAACGTCCACTTGTCAAAACGGCCGCCCCAATGTGCCTTGGCGCCCTGGAAGTCTTCGAGAATCTTCTTCTTTGCCTTGGCCTCGGTCATTTCGTTGGGCGCATAGACCTGGAAAAGGCGACGTTCCGACTTGTGAAACCCATCATTCTTCCTATCGCCCTGATTCCCCCAGGGACGACAGGCCATGAAGTCTCCTTTGTAGGCAAATCCCAGCAGCCTCTCAAACAACTCTTGGAAGGAGTTCGCTTTCGCCCGAAGGAAGGCGTTCTCGAATCTCAGCTCGTACCAAGCTTCTTGAAGTTCCATGCCTGTGGGTCCCCTGCTCCCTCTGGCCGCCCACCACCTCAGACCACGCCATGCAATCTCTCCGTATGATCCAGGCGACGCCGAACATCATGACGCATTGTAGGGCAATGCGTGGCGAAGCGCAACTAGTTCGCCCTCAGCACGGCCCATCATAGGACCACGGACCGAAGGGCCAATCATGTACCCTCGACCATGGACCGAAGGGCCAATCATGTACCCTGGACCACGGGCCGAGGGGCCAATCATGTACCCTCACCGCCAGGCCAAAGGTCCAATCATGTACCCTGGACCACGGGTCTCTCTTTTGTTCTCTCTCCCCATCGGGTCGGGGGCTACCAGGGCACCAGGGAGGGACGCCGGCGTGGTCTCGGCCTCGAGGCCACTGGCGGGGGGGCACACCGGGGTAGTCCCGGCCACGAGGAAGGGGCGCCGACGTGGTCTCGGGTCCAAAGTACAGGCCAGCCGCCATTCGCGCCGCAGCGGGGCGCTGCGGGCTGGGACGCGGCTATTTTGAGCGGGGCCGGGGCCAAAAAAGAAGAGCAGGGGGGGGCCAGGTCAGATCCCCAGGACAGCCCGGAGCCATTCCGTCCACGTGTGGCTGGCAGTCTCCCACCAGGCCCGGGTGCCGATCTCCCAGGACGCGATGCCGTCACGATGGTGCTGGGCCACCTGGTCGTGGCGCGTTCCAATGTCCCACCAGACGATTCCGTCCCGGTCTCGGGCGGTCGAGTCAGCCCTCTCCCCGATGACCCATGTCACCATGCCGGCCCGCTCGCCGATGAGCCAGCCAACGGCTCCTCTTCGCTCTCCGTCATTCTGCTCACCGGCATACGCCGACGCCGACAGAGAGAAGAAGAGAACGGCAAATAGAAACAACTTTTTTCTCATGGCAACCCCTCCATGTTGTGGGGCTACCGCAACAAGTCAGCCATACTCACTCAGCATCCGCTGGCCCCTGTTGGCTCCGCCGCCGTGTAACTGCCACTCCATACACGACGGAGACTTCATCTGCGTTTCCAGGAACAGAACCTGTGTCGCAAAGCCGAGTCACAGCTCGGTGGAGCTTCTCAACGAATCCCTGCCCGGTGTTTTCCGGCACTGTGACAACTATCGTTCCCGCAAAGCCCATCCCGTTTCGCCTCTCGGCATGAGGAAGTATTTCACGCACAAGGCACCGGACGGCCTCGGTCACAGCCTGGCTCGTGTCCCCAAGAGATCGCGCCCGGACCCATGTCGTTGGCCCGGCGGCTCGATACCCCCCCTCGGATTCCTGCACAAGGCCTTCCCGCTGAAGAATCGCGAGGTCCGCCTCCAGGTCTGGCACAGCAAACATGACCCCCGTGTTGTCCAGCCGTGCCTTAAGGTCCTGAATCGCGAGGGCCGATGGATAGACGTCCGCAAGCTGACGCATGACCTGCCACGCCCCCTCCTGCCGCCCCCGGCGCGCCATGACGCCGACATCCTCGAGCCCAAGCTCGCGCATCATGGCCACCATGCCCGCGTCCCGCGCCTCCCGAGCCGCCGCCCGAACCCGCTCCAGCTCCGCCTCGAGTTCCGCCACGCGGGCCTGGTCGCTGCCGCCCTCCGGCGACCCTCGGCCCGTGGCGAGCCATTCCACGGAGACACCGGCGGCATAAGCCATGCCAAGGACATGCTTGAGCCCGGGGACATGTTCGCCACTGATATAGCGGTATACTTGCGTTTCCGACAGTCCAGCCGTTTCCGCAAGCCGTCGCCGACTACCCAACCTATTCGCAAGCGTAGATATTCGCTCTCGCAGCCCATCCAACGCCGCAGAAATTGCGTTTTCGCATGTCAAGTCAGACAATTGCACTCCTTCCGCGGGAATACTTACGTTTTAGGTTGACATGCTCACGTTTGCGCGATATCTCTATTCCCATGGAAACACCGCTCGACATCAACCAGATACCTTACGAGCCTGCCCAGCGCCGCGAGTGGATCAAGTACCAACTCGGGGTGCGGGGCTACACGCTCACGTCCCTCGGCGCGGAATTGGGCGTCACGCGCAACGCGGTCTCGAACGCGCTGCTTCGGCCGTATCCGCGCGTCGAGGCAGCGATCGGGCAGGTCCTGGGCGTCGCCCCGCATTTCCTCTGGCCCGAACGGTACGACTCGGCCGGCCAGCCGAACCGGCGGCCCGGGCCTCCGAAAGGGTGTGTCGCCGGTAATACTACACGCGCCATAACGCCAGCGCAAGCCTGATGGAGGACCGCAATGGACGAAATCACACCGAAACTCGACGCTGCGCGCCTGGTCGCGCATATCCGGCATATCCGGTTGCACCTGGTGCGCGTCCAGGAGGGGCATGCCGGTGATATGGACGGGGCGTTGTTCGCGGTGGACATCCTTCGGCGGGAGACCGCCGAGTTGCAGCGGCAGGACGGAGTTGGGGCGGAGATACCGATTCCTAGTGAGGACTACAGGAGGTGAACATGCAGTATCTTCTGGTGCGACCAGGGATCATCGATGACTTTCGTCGCCTTGCCGGCCGTGTCGCGCGGCTCTCGAGGCCACCATCGGCGAGTATCTTCAGAGGCGGTTGCCGCGGGACGAGTTCGCCGCAGACCTCCAGATGCACCGGCTGTGCAAGCTTTTCGAGCGGTACCACCGGGCGAAGGCGGAGACACAGAATGCGCAGGTGTGGGGAGAGATGCGGGCACGGTACCGCGAGAACGTGCAGAGGCATCTGGAGGGGTGATGGAGATTCGGGAGCTACGCCAGAGAATCATCGAGGCCCAGGCAGCCCTCGCGGCGGCGGCCGCGGCGCTTGAGGACCTGGAGCCACCTGCGCCGCCAGCGCCGGCGCCAGCGCCGAGACCCGACGAGAATCGCCTGATCCCGGTCACAGAATGGCCGAAGCATCACCAATGTACGCTTGGCGATGCTCGCCATCTCATCTCCCAGTGATCCCTCAGTGATCCTCAGAACGCAGCAAGGGGCCACGACAATCGCCGTAACCCCTTGAAATCGCTGGTGCGCCCAGCAGGGATCGAACCTGCGGCCTTCGGTTTAGGAAACCGACGCTCTATCCTGCTGAGCTATGGGCGCATAGTCTTTCGACACGATACCTATAGCACAACTCCGCCGTTTGTCCAGCATGATGTGGTCGCCATTCTTGCGATTTCGCGGCTCCCTCCAGCACGGCACGGACGGGCATCGATGACCGCCTCCCGCCTCATCCCTGCGGGCCCCCGTGCCCCCCCGCCTCCACGTCACTGCCCGGTCCCTCGAACAGGGCCGCCAGGTGCCGGTAACCCTGCTCGAGACGGTCGATGGAGACCGACTCATGGGCCTGGTGCGCTTCCCGTGGGTCGCCCGGCCCGAAGTTGACCGCCGGAATGCCCGCCCCGGTCAGCCGGGCGACATCGGTCCATCCTTGCTTCGCCGACACGACAAGTCCCCGGGCACGACGCCAGGCAGCCAGGAAGGGGTGCCCGGAAGCGTCCTCACCCGCCGGCGCCCGGTCGACCACCTCGATCCGGACCGACCCTGCCGGTACCCGACCCCCGTCGAATGCGCTTTCTATCACGCGGGCCACCTCCGCGCAGGCCTCCTCGATACGCTTGCCTGGCGCGAACCGGTAGTTCACGTTAGCCTCCACCTTGGGCGGAATCACGTTGCGAGCGTTCGACGTGGCCAGTTGCGTCACGGACATCACTTCGTGGTAGGTGAGTTCCCCCACCTGGACCGGCTGCCGGACCATCCCCCCAAGGCGCTCGAGCAACGGCAGCGCCCGGTAGACAGCGTTGCTCCCCAGCCATGGCCGGGCACTGTGCGCCGCCTCGCCGACAATGGTGACTCGAACATGAATGCTACCCGAACACCCGGCCTCGATCCGGTTGTCCGTCGGCTCGAGAACAAGTGCCAGGTCGAGCGGGGGCAGCAGCTTCTCTTGCAGGAGCGGAATGAGGCCGTTTTCCTCCATCGGCCCCTCCTCCCGGTCGTAGAACACCAGTACCGGCCTGGCCTTGTCAAACGTGACAGGCGCCTCGAGCAGGTGCAACATCCAGGCAAGGCCCGCCTTCATGTCCGCGGCCCCCCTGCCGAAGACCTTGCCTCCCGCGATAGCCGCCGGCTGGTCATCGGCGGGAGGCACTGTGTCGAGGTGGCCGAACAGCCCCACGACCGGCCTGGCGGCTCGAGCCGGCGGCTCGACGATCAGCACGTTGCCATGACGGCACACCGTGGCTTGGGCCGAAACCCGCCCGACGAACGCCTCGATCCAGTCGCAAAGCGGTCCTTCATCGCCGGTGACGCTCGGAATTTCGACGAGAGCCAGGGTCAGGTGGGCCAACGCATCTCGGGCCAGGCTATCTCGAGAATCGGCCATGGCATCTCCCTCCTTGCGGCCTGCCGCGGGCAATCGTACCGCGGAGGCCTGGGGCAAGCATTCGTGTCGCTCCCCCGGGCACTGCCCGGAAACAGCCCGCTACACGGGAACGTTGAAAGTGCGCAGCACCTCGTTGAGCGATGTCTTCCGGTCCGTGGACGCCTTGCGCCGGCCGATGACCAGGGCACACGGAACGCCGAATACGCCCGCGGGGAAGCTCTTGTTCATGACACCGGGTATGACCACCGCCCGGGCAGGAATCCGCCCCTTCGTCGTCACCGGTTCCGAACCGGTCACGTCCACGATGGGCGTGGAGCCGGTCAGGACCACGCTGGCGCCGAGCACCGCCTCTCGCTCCACCACCACCCCTTCCACGATGACACACCTGGAACCGATGAACGCGCCGTCCTCGATGACGACCGGCCGCGCGGCAGGTGGCTCCAGCACGCCGCCGATCCCCACGCCGCCGGAGAGGTGCACGTCCCGGCCGACCTGCGCGCAACTGCCCACCGTGGCCCAGGTATCGATCATGGTCCCGCGACCCACGTAGGCACCGATATTGACATACCCGGGCATCAATATCGTGCCGGGCTCGAGGAATGCTCCGTACCGGGCCACCCCCGGGGGGACGACCCGAATCCCAGCAGCCTCCAGGTCCGTCTTGACCGGTATCTTGTCGTAAAACTTCAAGAACCCCGCTTCCATGGGCTCGAGTCCACGGATAGCGAAGTAGAGGATGATCGCCTGCTTCACCCAGGTGTTCACATGCCAGCCGTCCGCAGTCTTCTCCGCGACGCGCACCCGGCCGGCGTCCAACGCCGCAACCGCTGCTTCCACAGCCTCCTTGACCACGACATCCTTCAGGGACCGTCTCCCCTCGTGCGCGTCCACCACGACCTTCTGAACGTCCGCGAGCAGCATCTGAGACATGGGTACCTCCGTTTCAGCCGGGCCCGAAGGAACATACCGGCCGATCGCGTCGAGGGATTCTGTCCCGGTGAATGAACAATGTCAACGTCATCACTCCGACTGCAGTCCGCGAGGCGCACCCCTCGAAGCAGCGTCCTGGTGACCGTCCTGGTGCCCAGGTGGATCCAAGACCACGATTTCCGACGCCACGCCCATGCGAGGCGGCAAGCCGATGAGCCAATTCCCACAGTGGACATGGTGGGGGACACCCCCGGCCCGCCACCATCCCTGGTCCCGGCCGCCGAAAAGTCCATACAGCGTCGGCCGGAGCCCGAACATGTTCAGCCCAACCTGCCCGCCGTGCGTGTGCCCTGACAGGACGAGATCGAATCGACCCGAACGAAGGTGACGGGCAGATTCCGGATTGTGCACGAGCAGAATCCGGAACGCCACCTCCGGAGGCTCGAGCAGCTTGTCCACGGCCTCCTCGAGCCGCGCTTTTCCCCCGCGCCAGTGGAACTGCACGCCCGCCACCTCGACCGCACGCCCGCCCAACCTTCCCAGGACGGCTTCGTCGATGAGCATCCGGACACCTACCCCACGCAGCTCCGCAACGAACCGCTCGATCACGGGAAGATCGTGATTGCCCGGGCAAGCATAGACCGGCGCGCGAATGCGGGCAAGCTGCCGGAGCAAGTAGTCGTGGACCCTCTCCGAAAACGGCGTCAGGAGATCTCCCGTAACGAGTACCAGGTCCGGGTCGAGCCCATTCACCCGGTCGACGATCGCCCGCAACTGGATCTCGTGGTTCGTCGGGCTGGCATGCAGGTCGGAAAGGTGCACGACCCTTCCGGGCAAACCCGGAACCGCGTGGTGCTTCAATCGATTGTGACGGACCACGGCGTGAAACGTCCCACTCACGGCGAGCAGAAACGGCGGCATGAGCCACCAGCCTGGATGGAACAGCCCCAGCCCGAACACCAGTGCGACCGGTGCCCGAACGACCGTGGCCAGCCCTCCCCACAACGCGAAACCATAGGTCACCTGGGAAGGGAGGGCCAGACCCCACCGCGCCCACGCCGGGCATGCCCTGTCCCGCTCGGCGCAGAAGAAAAGACCCCACTGGGTCAGGACAGCGACAGCGAAAAACGGCCATGCTCCCACCGGTGCGTGCACCCACATCAGGGTGTACCAGCCCATGCAGCCTGTCACCACTGCCGCCACGAAGTGATCGTTGCCGGCCGTTCCCACGGCGTAGACGTGACGGAGCGTCGCCATCAACGCCAGCAAGGAAAAGACCACTATGCACAGTCCCGGAGACATCATTGGTGGAACATGGTGACCGACAGCCGCTGGCGCTGTCAAGGGAAGTTGCACACCGTCGATCTTCGCTGCTCCAACGCAACCATCGGATACCTGACCACTGGGTTCGACTCCATGCACCACAATCCCGCTTGGCTTTCCGGTTGCATTTTCGGACCCGACCGCGCTATCATGGTCTCTGCCAACACACTTGGGGGCGGAAATGCGGAGCACGCGGGAGGTTGAGCGGATGTGCCGGACTCCTCGAGACGATGCGGACGCGACGGAGGAATCAGGTGCCTTCTTGACAGCACGCATCCCGTGGTGCGTCGTGGCATGGGGCGTGATGAGCGTCCTCCCCGCTTGCCCGGGCAACCTGGACGTGCCGTCACCAACCCCGACGGCAGACTCTCCATCCCCCGCGATCACCGGCACACCGGAACCGGTATCCCCCACGAGCACGCCGGATGTTGCGTTGTCGCCCTTTCCAACGGCCACCCCTGCCGGCATCCACCCGACATTCACTTCATCCCCGACGACGACCCCGGCTCCCGGGACCCCCTCGCCCGGCATCGGCGCCACCGCTACACCGCCGGGAATCGACGCCGACGGCGACGGCGTACCGGCAGACACGGACTGTGACGACGACGACCCCACAGTGTATCCGGGCGCCATCGAGATTGCCGACGGCAAAGACAACGACTGCGATGATGAGGTCGATGAAAACAGCGGCGTCGACGCGGACGAAGACGGGTACGCGGCCCCCCCGGTGGGGGGAGACTGCGACGACACCGACCCCACGGTCTACCCTGGAGCGACCGAAGCGTGCAATGAGATCGATGACGATTGCAACGACGAAGTCGACGACGGTGCGGGACCCTACTGGTACGCCGACCTCGACGGCGACGGCTACGGCAACCCGGACAGCGGGATACGGTCCTGTGACGCCATCGCCGGATATGTCTCCGCGGATGCCGGCTTCGATTGCCGGGACACCAACGACAACGTGTATCCCGGCGCGAGTGAAGTCTGCAACGGGACCGACGACGATTGTGATGGCAACGTGGACGAGGGAGCGACCGGGACCTACTACCTCGACGGGGACGGTGACGGGTTCGGGACGACGTCCACGTCCATTGAGGCCTGCCAACCCCCGGAAGGCTACGTGTCCAACACCCTCGACTGCGACGACTCGAGCGCTACCGTCTTCCCCGGAGCCCCCGAGACGTGCAACACTGTCGACGACAACTGCAATGGCACGGCAGACGAGGGGGTCTTGCTGGTGTTCTACGCCGACAACGACGGGGATGGCTACGGCGACCTCTCTCAAACGACGCAGGCGTGCACCGCGCCTCCAGGATACGTGTCCGACCATACCGACTGCCGAGACGACGACGTCCAGATCCATCCCGGCGCCGAAGAGGTTTGCAACGGGTCCGACGACGACTGCGACACCGTGGTGGACGAGGACGCCATGACGACCTGGTACCTCGACGCGGACGGAGACGGATACGGCGCTGCCAGCACGGCGACATCGGCCTGCGACCAGCCGGAAAACCATGTCGCCGCCGGGGGGGACTGCGACGACGACGACCCCGGTGTGAACCCGGCCGCCCAGGAGGTCTGCGACGAGGCCGACACCGACGAAAACTGCAACAGTCTCGCCGACGATGCCGACGACACGGTCGATCCGTACTCCCAAACGACGTTCTACCGGGATACCGATGGAGACGATTTCGGGGACCTGTCCGGTTCGGGCAAGTATTGCGACCCACCTTCCGGGTTCGTCTCCGACCACACCGACTGCGACGATACCGTCTCCACCATCTATCCCGGGGCCGACGAAACCTGCAACGGCGTGGACGACGACTGCGACAACGCTGTCGACGAGGGCGTGACCGCGACCTGGTTCCGGGACGACGACCAGGACGGTTTCGGCGTGACAGGGGAGACCACGACCGCGTGTTCACTCCCACAGGGCTATGCCGCCAAGGACGGCGATTGCGATGACTCCAACCCGAAGACCAACCCCGCTGCCACGGAAACCTGCAACGGTGTCGACGATGATTGTGACGGCTTCGTGGACGAGGACGGTACCAACCTGTTCTACGCAGACAACGACGGTGACGGCTATGGCGATCCCGCAGTCTCCCAGCAGGCCTGCGACCCGCCGGAGACCTTCGTCTCGGACGCGACCGATTGCGACGACACCGACAACACTGTCCACCCGGACGCTGACGAATCATGCAACAGTGTGGACGACGATTGCGACGGCTGGATCGACGAAGGCGTGACACCCACGTGGTACCGGGACAGCGACAACGATGGATACGGGACGCCCGGCTCGTGGGTCGAAGCATGCGCCTCCCCGGATGGCTTCTCCGACAACGACCAGGACTGCGATGACAACGACAGCAACATCCACCCCGGGGCAATCGAATGGTGCAACAATGCCGACGATGACTGCAACGGGGCGGTCGACGACAACGCGGACCAGTCCTACACCTGGAGCAGCACCACCTACGACTTCCAGACAGCATCGTCCGAGTTCGGCAACGTGGGGAACGGCATGTGGGCGGCGAGGCAACCGGCATCGAGTCGCCAGGCCTGCCTGGACCTCGAAGTCGCCGATGTCTGCCGCGTCATCGCCAGGGGTTTCGACGACACGACGTCCGTGTGCATCGTCTGGGCGCTCAAGTCCGAAGGTGCAGAGCCCGCATGGGGCGGCGCCTGGGATTCCGTGGACATGCGGTCCAACTGCGGCGCGCCAGGAATACCAGTAGGATGCCTTCGGGACGAGACGTCGGGCTACGGCTATGTATCGCAGGCATGCGCCGATGACTACATCTACGATGGCACAACCTGCCCTACCGGCAACAACATCGTATGGAAACGCGTTCCCAAGTGACCGTGCTGGACGGTCACCCAGGAGGACCCGGATGAGGCTTGCAAGACCTTCGATCGTGGCAGCCCTGGTAACTGCCTGCTGCTGGCACGCCCATTCCGCCACCGCGTCCGGCGTTGCATTGACCTCCAAAGGCGGCACATCGCTGTCCGCTGGTGGCTCCTTGTCCTCAACCGGGTTCACGCTCGGCGCCAGCATCGGCTACTTCGTCGCCGACAACCTCCTCCCGGGCGTTCGCTACTTCTATACCCTTGTCAAGACGTCAGACCCCTACTACAAGGGACAGTACCACGACGTGAGCATCTTCCTCCGCTACTACCTGCCCCACCTGGAACGGCTGTTCCCGTTCGTGGTCGGAGAGCCAGGCACCCACCTCTACACCATCACCGAGGAATTCCCCACCAGCGACGCCGAGGTGGAAAGGTCCACCGTGTCCGGCCACTACTTCACCCTCTACGGCGGAGTCGGCGGCGTGCTCCTGCTGACACAGCACTTCGGCATCGAGCCCAACATCGGTCTGCGCCAGGTCCTGGGCAGTGGGGACCCCCCCGAACTACAGTGGTGGCTGGGCTTCGGCTTCTACCCGTGACCACTAACATGAGGCGCGACCCGGACAACGACCTCCCGCCCCTGGCGCTCCTCTCCGAGCCGCCACCGATACCGGGTGAACGGACTCCAGCCAAAACGTGATGCCAATCCAGATTCCCGACAAGAACGCGGATACTATTCGCAGGCCTGGACCAACGGGTTGCGATCGTCACAGTCATACTCGTCCGCACTGACACCCGAAGGCGCATCCTCGAACGCGCCCGGCCAGTAGTAGTCGGGATACCCGTCCCCGTCCAGTTCCCAGCCCCCCCCGTCCGGCCCGCCATAGATACCGATGTCAGAAACGGTGCCATCTGGGTCCGACACATCTGGATCGCCCGCGTCGATGAGAGGCGACGAGAGCGCCAGGTGCAGATCCGCAGGCTTGCCCTCCTCGTCGTAGGCGAGGAATCCCGGTTCCACGGTGACGTTGCTCGCCCCAAGATTGCTCAGGTTGTGATTCTCCAGCCCATCCGGGTTGTACAGGCAGGAGTACTCCAGGTCCGGCGGGGCCAGGAGTTCCCCGTCCACAACGAGGTTGTCCACCGAATTGTACGCAAACACCGCATCTCGAACCGCCAGATTGCTGTTGGGCGAGAACAGGTAGACACCTCCAGCATCCGGTGCATCGTTGCCCACTACCGCCACGTTGAACAGGTGCCCGTTCGTCCCGGTGAGAAAGAGTCCACCACCCGAACGACCGGCGTAGTTATCGAGAATGGCTACGTTGTCGGCCTCGATGCCGGTCAACCAGCTCGAAATCCCCCCCCCGCTTCCTGCAACAGCCTGGTTGAACGACACCAGGCTATGGGACAGATAGACAGTGGAGCCCATGAAGAAGGCCCCGCCACCGTCCAGGGCGGAGATGTTCTCGAGCAGAATGCCCTGCGCAAGGTCCACGGTCGAAGTCAACCCGTACAGGCCGCCACCGATCCCTCCGGTATTGAAGGCTATCGTACACTGGTACAGTGTCGGGCTCGAGTAGGCCAGGTAGGCACCTCCGCCGGACGTCGCGACGTTTCCGTTGATAATGCAACCCGCCATGTTGGGATCGGAGTAGGACAGATACAGGCCACCGCCGTCACCCGCCGCAATGTTGAAGCTGATCGAACAGCTCTCGAAGGATGGATCGGAAGTCTCGAGGTACAACCCCCCACCCGCGTTTCCCTGGTTCATCTCGATGTCACACCCCTGAAACAGGACGTCGGTTTCCTCCAGGTACAGGCCGCCACCTCGACCGACGGGTGCACGGTTGCCGCTCACCTCGACACCCCCGAGCACCCCCGAGACGCGAATCAGGGCCACCCCTCCGCCCCGACCCTTCACGCTCGTGTTCTGCTTGACGACAATGTCCCGCATCTCGATCTGCGACCCGGAAGCGTACACCCCACCTCCTTCGTATTTCGACACGTTGCGAACGAACGTCACACGCTCCAGAACCGCCCCCGAGGACGAGCCGATCTTGCCACCACCGCCGACATTGGTCAACGCCTGGTTCCCCTTGACCACACTGTCCCGCAGCAACGGCGACCCACTGTAAAAGTTGAACCCGCCACCGCCGCTCGCTGCCCGATTGCCCTCGAAAACCAGGTCCTCGAGGGTCGGGGAAGCCTGGTAGACATTGATACCGGCGCCCCGCTCCCCGTACCCTCGCGTGATGGTGAATCCGCTCAACATCGCGGCTCGAGTCTCATGCGACTCGAACACGACGCAGCGCCCCTGACCGCGCCCATCGATGGTCGTGACATCGGCTCCTCCCGTGGACGCCACCGTTATGTCCTTGCCATTGAAGGAGATCTCCCACTCGCGATAGGTCCCGGGACCGACCCAGATCGTGGCCCCCTCGACCGCGGCGTCAATGGCGTCCTGGATTCGTGTAAACGAGGTGTCGGATAGACCAACGTGCGGTTCCGGACCGTTCGTTCCGCCACAATCCTGGTCCACACCGTCGCCCTCGGGATCGTCGGCCCCGGGGTGGACATCCGCCCGGGTGTCGTCGCAGTCACCCTCGTCGGCCGTGAAGCCGTCACGGTCCGCGTCATCCGCAGCAGCGGCCGGTAGCAGGCCGGGACGCATTGCCCACAACAACGTTGGACTCAGAACCAACCACGTCATTCTCGCCCACTTGCGTGGCAAGTACATTGGAAGACCTCCGCGTTGAAATTGGAAACAAGATCCCGGGAACCTGGCCGCATCCCCTGCCCCGGCAGTGCTGACACCTGTATCGTGGATCGGACCCTGCGGTGAACACAGTCCACACCCCTGTATTATAACGTAGCACCTGCCCACGAAGTTACACACATCATTGCCAGCGCGGCGTCGATCTTTTCTCACCGGTGGCACCATCGAGGAAT